>JAFTTT010000005.1 GCA_017466625.1 Clostridia bacterium | reverse complement strand
GTTCTTTATCGCGCCGACTCTGCCGTAATTCGTTCCTGGGCCGGATCGGATCTTCAAGCCCGATTTCGTATTGACCTGAGCCTTATAAGGCATTAACGCCTCGGGAGTTTTCTCGGGAATCTCTTTGGGAGCTTCATCCTTGGTGACTTCGACCTCGTATGCCTCGACAATGGAAGCGAGTCCCAAATTCGCAAGGTCTTCACTCAACGCTTTTGCCGTTTCTTCGGTAAGTCCATCGACTTTCAGGGAGTAACGCGTTTCCGTTGCAGGTTCTTCCGGCTTGTTCACCTCGTCAAGCAGCCGCTGAACCTCTGCGCGGAAGTCCTTCATAGTGAGTTTGAAGTTTTTGAGCCAGTGATCGATGTCGGCGTGGTTCGAGCCGTAGCCCTTTGAATGTGCTTCCTTATGGGAGACGATCACCGACGCGTCCCATCCGTGACGGCGGCATATATCGGCACAAAGCTCGGTCGCTTCCTTGTATACTGCGCGGAAGTAGCTTTCGCCCTTAAGCCCGTCCTCACATATTTCGAACTGAATATGTGCGACAGGATCGTAATTATATGATCCCTTTTTGCCCTTGCCGGCTCCCCAACATGCGATATCCTCGGGAAGATTCTGAACGGTTCCGACGTTGCCGTCGGCGAGCTTACCGATTATGTAGTGAACCGCTTTGCTTACGCCGGCACGGTTCCAGTGGTTGCCGTACTGATTCGTTCCGAGAATCGTGAGAAGCTCGGCACGGTTCGGGTCGTCATTCGACGGCTGACTGTATCTCTTTATCGAAGAATTATTCGCACCGGTACTGTGAACGACGATACCGATCGGATTTGCGTACTGACGCTTAACGCCGTAGCAACGGCTCTGTGTGTGCATACAGGTAATAACCTTCATATACCGTCCTCCCCGTCGTAACCCTTATTGATCTCTTCGCCGTCGACATTCGTCTTTTTGACCTCGGGCAACCCCGCAACACTCGTAAGAAGTGAAAGCACGCCCGAAAGCGCGGATGCAGAAAGCACCGCTATCCAGTTGACTTCATCAAGCAGCGCCGCCGTTCCGATGACCGCGATCGCCGTCTGTGAGACAGTCTTTATAGCGCGGATCCCCGCCGCCTTGATCCAGGTAAAAAAGTTGTTTTTCATGTTATTTTCTCCTCTCGTTTTCGAGGTTCTTGATTCTGCCCTCGTGATTTTCTATGGTCTTTTCGTCTTTTGTCAGCCGTTCGAACAGCTTCTCGTGTGTTGTATGGCTGCTTCTCTTGAATTCGTCTATCGTTCTGTTCAGGATACCGATAGTGTTCTCGAGGATCCCAAGCGTCTTTGAAAGCTTACTTATCCACGTTCCCACCGTGCCGGTAAACCCCACAAGTGCCACGATCCCGAGAAATATCTCCCAAGTCATAATTTCACCCCCTTTCTATGCTGTTCTTCGCCAGACAGACACTTGAATATACGCCGCTCCGTCACCTTCAGTTGTCGCTGACAGTTTACCGACGAGGCCGATCATGCCACCGTCTGAGAGAGCCCAAAGGAAGGTGTTTTCGATTCGTTCCCAAGTGCCGCCAAACAAATCCGCAGGGGAAGTATGGCTGTAAGAAATATAAATGCTATTGATCGGGTATGCCTGGAGCGCCTCTGTCACCCAAGGCGTATAGATCCATTTCTCCGTACCGGACATATAAATGTGACGCATCCAAGTACGGGTGATGCCAGCGCCTCGGTTAAAGGGAATAAATACCTGCTCTTTATATCTCCACACTCCTGTTGCATCAAGGCCGTTGCTGTCGGCCACAATAAGTCTTCCTGCAGTTACATCGGGCGGCATATTGAGCATTGTGAGAGCATGAGTGCTGTCCTGGACGGTGTAAGCACCAGCGGTCAGATAATCGTCAAAATCCGAACCGTCGGGAATAAGCTCAAGCGTGCTTAATCCCCACACCATGCCACTCACGGGCTTATCAAATTTCGTATCCCATCCGACCTGAAATGTATTCGGCTTATCGGGAGCTTTTCCGATTCCGAGACCGTCTTCTATCTCCCCGGCAGAATTGCGGAAGCCGCGCACAGAGAAAATTGAAGAAGCGGCAGGACCCTTCGCGCTCTTCGTGATCGGATTTGAAGAATTGTGCTGGTCCCAAACGGCTAACACTATGTCATACGGGTCAGAGCTCGCTTCAAAGATATACGTCTCATTTACGGGTGCGTAATCAGTAATAGGAAGTATATCGGCATCGTAATCGCTGACCTTGGTCTTTTTATACATGACCGCATAATTGGCGGTGTTTTTCTCACCGAGCGGAGTGATATCAGCGGAAAAGACGATCTTAAAATACGCCCCTCTTTTGTTCGTCTTGCCGTCACTGTCGCAACGGCTGACAGCAAGCTTCGTTATAATTGGCGCATGATAGTCAAGAACCGATATTTCTCCCGTCCACTTTCCGTCTCGCCCTCTGCCGTCAATGACAGTGACCTCAACGGGCAGCGTCTCCGCTCCTTTGAGAACGTCGGTAATCCCGGATGCCGTCGAATAAACGCGGCCGTCAATGAGAACGGAATAACTCTTGATAGGCGAACCGTAGGCGGTTGTTGCCTCGACGCTGAACTTTATCCGCGACAAGCCCCGGACGAAGGAATCGTATATCCCGTAGATCTCGGTCGAATCTGCCAACGTGCATGAACACGAAGGGTGATACTCCTCCGTGTCAGGTACGTTGATAACGAGATCGACACCCACCGGATCGCCGATGCGGGTTCCTGCATCAAACGTTTCAACGATGATTCGGCACGTACCTTTGGAGTCATTCGTTATAGCATAAACGAGCTCCTTGGGTATAGTCCATTCGGTGTAATCGGTTATGCTGACGCCGATCGTACCTGAAGCGCTTCCGATCTGGTACCCGATTTTGTGAGTGAAAGAACTCAACACACGATTCGTATAGATCACGACTTTGTCGCCAAGAAGGGCGGCGCTTTTTGAGAGTGTCGGCCGCGAAGCTCTCGGTATAGCCGTAAGGTATCCGTTTCCCGAGCCCGTCCTCGTGCCGACGTGGGCGCCGCTAAAGGTTATCTCTATTTCTTGGCTAAACGAATAGGAAAAGAACTTCGTTCCGTCATTATCGTGCTTAATAACCGTAGTTCCGCTCGCAAGCACCTTTGTGCTGTTATTGGGAATACCTATTTTGTTTGTACCGCTGTAATTTTGCCCGTCAACAGTAACAGACCAGTCTTTATTGGCCGTAGAACTGATTTTTCCGTATTCATAGGAAATAAGCTCTAACACCCAACCTATCGTTGTAGCATTGTCGGCAACAGACTGGCTGTTTTCTTGCCAAGTGAATCTCAATACGTCGGCAACTGTCCCACCGCTCGTTACACACGCATTAACTGTCGTGCTTCCGCTCGCCATATTAACCACCTACCCTCGCAAAATCGATACCGTCGCCTTCGTCGTCCTCATAAGGCAAAAAGGCGTGGTTTCCAAACTTCGCTGCTTCGTTTACCTTAACGTAAAGATTTCCTGTATGGAAGTCATCGCCGTCCCACCATCCGAGCGGCTGCCCGTCCTTCGTAAACTTGATAACGTCGTTGTCAAGCACAAGCTCAAGCGATCCGGCTTCCGACTTTATTCTTAGTCCCTCGGCGGTAAACTCGAAGTGCTTCTCGATGTTCTCTATTACTCCCTGCAGAGTTTTCTCGTAAAAGCTCATAGTTATACCTTTCGCTGTAACCTCGAGCTCACTTTTGATCCTTTCCTCGAGCTCAGTAAGATCCTCCGTCTTCGCGTAGGTATCTGCAACTGCCGCAATAACGATCTCCTGCGCATTCCTTGTAAACGACGTGACAAAGTTATCTATCTTGCTCTGCAGTCTTGATTCCGTCGAATCGACCTTATCGCGCGTCTCGTTTACTATTCCGAGCAGTTCCGAAAATCTCTTCCCGAAGCCCTGCTTCCGCTCAAGTGCCGCGGCTGTTCTTGTATAGGCACCGTCTTGTTTGCTCAATTTAATCAACTCCTTTACAAAGGGAGAGGACCGCAAGGCCCTCTCCCTTATTAGTTAATCCCATGTTACCGAATTTCCGTCGACCTTAAAGCCGAGCTCCTCAAGGATGGCAACCATCGTCGAGTATGAAATATCCTCTCTGCCGTTCAGATAATCGACGATCTCGTAATTATAGGTGTTATCAGTCTTGTATTGGCTTCGGTAGAGTATGATCTTCTGCCCGTAGTCAAGATCAAGACCGTTGATATATTTTACGACGTTCTTTTTCCTCGAACCGCTGACGGTCTTTCCGTCTTCGTCCTTATCGGACTCAATGGCGCCGAGCTCCTTCGAGTATTGCTTGTATTCTGAAAGATCGCCGGCGACCGCCTTCGATACCGCGTACTTGCCGGGGTTGCTTTGTGCATAGTCGTACTCTTCAAAGTCCTCAAATCCTTCCATGCCCGAAAGGTCGATCTCTTCCTTTCTGCCCGAAAGGTTATTGATAAACAGGTTCTTCGCTTCAGTTGGGATATCAAGACCGTATATGTAGTCGGCTTTTTCCGCCAAGGTCTTAAGCCCCGAAAGTCCCTCTCGGTATTTCCAATAATCCTGAATGGAAATGCCGGAGTCCACGAACTCCTGTATCCGCTTTTCGTCAAGCGGCTTGCGTTCGTTGTCGAAGTAGTCTCTTGCATTCTCGCTCGCATACTGTCCGAAAAGACCTGCTTGCACCCTCTTCCACAGATTATCGTCCACAGGGAAACGGAGCTTTCCGCTATCGGTGTAAGAACCGCTGACGGGGAGATCCTCGTCGAACATTCCCAAGCCCTGTTTTGTCTTCTTAAACTGACCGTAACCGCCCGGAAGTGCATAGTAAGGAAGTGCCTCAAGCACGGTCTCCCATCTCGATTTGTCGTTTCCGTACTGATCCTCGCCCTTATAAAGCTCCTCAATAGGAAGCGCGGAGGAGATCGGGATTCGACCGCCCTCAAGAATACTCGTGTACGGCATATCTCCCATAAGCTCGAAGAAGCCCTGCTCGATATTATCAAGAACGGTATCTTCGCTGTCCTCGTCATCGTCAAGTCCGAGCGCCTTAATGAGTACGCTGATTATGTCGAAAGCAGGGTTATACCCGGCAACCGCCTCAAACGCTTTGCCGAACAGATGCTGACCTACGGCAAGCGTAAAGAAGGTAGAGCCGATCTTTGCCGCCTTCTTCGCGTTACGCTCAAGCGCATTTTCGATATCCGCAGTCGAAGCTTTCGCTTCCTGAATGGTATCGTAGAATTGGCTATCGAGCTGATTTCGTACCTCAAGCTGGAACTTCGTCACAAGACCGAGCATCTTCGAGTTGTATATCTGCGGCATCTGACCGAGCGATCTGTCGCCCATAAGCCGAGATACCCACTTGTCCGTTTCAACGTGTGCCGTTTCGGAGTCCAAGCCCTTCCGCGTAAGCTCATTGTGCTTTGCTCTTGCGATAATCTCGGTCGAGAAGTTATCTACTGCACTCATAAGCGCATATCCGGGATCGGAAACCTTCTGCCACGCAGTGCGGTGGAATCTGTCGGTTCCCTTTCTTCGAACGCATACGGGGCTTTCCTCGGCGAAGGTGTCGCCGTTACCTTTGATCGCTTTGAGCCGGTTCGATACCGTTTGCGCAAAGCCCTTGATAAAGTCCGCTTTGTTGGTCTTTGCAAATGCCTGCACGGGAGCGATAAGGTTAGTAAGCGCCGATGAGACGTTATATCCGACCATATTACTTCCGACCTGTCTGTTTACGGTATCCATAAAGGACATCGCTCGCCTGCCGATAACACCCTCAAGACCTCTGTCTATAAGAGCCGTTTTTCCGGCAAGCACGTTTGCCTCTTCATTTAAGAATTTCGCAAATGTAGAGAGATGCGAGCCGTAGACCTCTTTGATCTTCTCCTGCACCTCTTCCTCGGTGAGAGTATCAAGGTTTTCAAGTCCCTTCGCCTGTCCGTAGGTGTCGGCGATATAGTTTCGAAGCGCGCGAAGCGTCTGAATGTCGTCGATATGGTATATCTGATTCTTTGCGCTCGTCGCGTATTTTTCAAGACCGCCGAGAAGATCAAACGACGTGCGTTCCCCCTCTCTGTGCTTTGAAGATGCAAAGTACGGCTGTCCCGGCTTAAGGTCAGCGGTAACGCCGTTCAAGTCGGTCGGAAGATCTTTTGCTCTTATGTCGTTGGGGTTAAAAGGCAAGCCGAGACGCGAGAAGGTGTCTTCCATAGCACGGAAATGCAAGAAATAATTATCGAGCTTCTGTATCTCGGGATAGCCGTTTCTTCTTCTCGACTCGTTTATCGCGTCAAGCGTTTCGTCGTAGAACTGTCTTACGCGCGGATCCTTCGCGAGCTTCTTGATGTTATCTCTTACCGTACTGTCGGGCAAATCCGCTCTAAGCTCTGCGTCGCCGTACTCGATAATATCTCCGTTCTTATCAACGTAGAAGCCCTCTGCATACATCTGCGCTGCTGCGCTTGCCTTGCTTCCGGGCTTAATGCTGTAGTCCTTGACGAGCTGCGCGAGGAGACCCCTCTTTCTGTCGGTGATGCTGTTCAGCCACTTAATACCCTCGGTCTCGTTCTGCGCGACCTTGTTTACGGTAAGGTCGGCAAGGATCCCGCCCTCCTTGTATCCAAGCGATTTCTCCATAACTCGCTGCGGAGTGTTGTCGACCGTGGAGAACGTAGAGAGATCCTTTGCGTGCTTCAGAACCTCGTCAAAGTCAAGCCCGTTTTCGTTGAATCTGTCCTTGACATCCTCAACAATCTTGCCGTGATGCTCCGAGATTCTTACAAGGTCCTCTGCCTTTCGCGCGGCGGCGCGTTCCTTATCCGCCTCCGCTTCGAGCTTCGCAATTTCTGACTCATACTGTGCGTCGATCTCGTTAAGCTCATAAGAACGGCTCTCGTACTCACGGTTAAGAGCTTCACGCACGACGCTCTCGACAGAGGAGTTCTTATTCACCGCACTGTCGGGACTTGTCTCGACGTTAACGAGTGCGGTCTTGATGTCGCCCCAGTTGTAGCCGTGGTCGAGCAGGTAACCAAGCTCCTTCGATGCTCTTACGCCCTTCTTAAGGTTGGAAAGCTCCCAGTAAAGCTCGTTCGCACGGTTCTTGATAAAACCGTTCTTATCGGCAAGCGTCTTCTGCGCCTCCGCCTTTTTGCTCTCATACTGCGTTTTAAGCTCTGCCTTATCCTGCTCAAGCTGACGGTCGATCTTCGCATAAGCTCTCTCAAGGCGGTCTGCCTTCGAATGATCCTTCTGAAGCTCGCCGTTTACTCGCTCGATTCTTGACTCAATATCGCTGATCCTTTTTCCGTAATCAGCGACGATGTCAGCGCGGATCCTCTTTAGGCGCTCGATGCTACGAAGAATACTGTTCGCGGCTTTCGTGTCCTTGTTTGCCTTGCCGTCAAACTGCGCCTGCAGGTCAGCGATGCGCTTATCCAAGCTCTCGACCCTCTCGGCTTGCTTTTGACGAATGTTATTAAGCTCGGTGTTGAGATTACCGAGCCGAGCTTCAAGCTTGTCCTTGACGGTCTGAATGGGCTTGTCATCGGTAATGTTGTCAAGAGCTTTGTTCTCGGTTGTCGATTCGGTTGACAAATCGGTTGCACCCTCGGTATCAGCTCGGCTGACGTCTCCGCTCTCCGAATCAACAGACGTCTGGGAATTTGCCGTTTCTGCCACTGGCGCGAAGTCATCAGGAAGCGGACCGTCAATAGCGATGTCCTTGCCATACACGTT
>JAFTTT010000031.1 GCA_017466625.1 Clostridia bacterium | reverse complement strand
TTTGGTGGCGTAATGAAATTCATCGAAGCATTTATGCGAAATTATGAAGGCCTACTTCATTTATTCGCGGAATTTATCGTTCTGACACTCGAGTTTATAGGTATTCTCATAATTATAATTGGTTCATTCAAAGCAATAATTCAACTTTTTTCCAAGCTGAAGAAAAAAGAGAAGACCAACATCGTCATAAATCTCGGAAACACGTTAGCTCTCGCACTTGAATTCAAAATGGGTGCCGAGATAGTCAATACAGTAATCGTAAGAGATCTTCGTGAGCTCGGAACGCTTGCCATCGTCATAGCTCTTCGTGCCGTTCTGGCGCTGCTCATACATTGGGAGATCAAAAACGAAAGGGCGAGCGAAATGATCGCGCAACCCGAAGACGAGAAATGACGTTATTGAAGTAAAAAACGAATGACAAGAAAAGCACTTGCGCTAACGTCCGAGACGTTTGGTGCAGGTGCTTTTCGTTGTAGGCAAACGCTCTTTACCGTGTTAAATAATACTACCGAATCGACAGCAACGCTTTGTTCTGCTTTTCCTGCGGTATAAAACTGAAATAATTGTCTTTAATAAAAAACTCGCACATCTTTTAGTGTGCGAGTTTTTTGATTACTTTATCATATTGTTGTCGCGTACGCCGTCACGGACGTCGTCGCCTGCACGGTCGAGACCGTTGCCGATATCATCCTTGGCTCTGTCCATACCGTTACGGATATCGTCGCCCATGTCATCAAGACTGCGGCGGACGTCACCGGGGATATTGTAGATATCCTCGCCGAGGTCACGGCTTCTGTCTCCAAGATCCGCGTCGGTGTCGTAGGCCGTTTCATCATGGCGGTGTCCGTGGTGGCCGATGAGTCCGTCGTCACCGCGGTCGATGTTTCCGCCGCGCGTACAGGATGCCATACCGAGCATTACTGCGCAAAGCGCGAGTGCTGTTATTATCTTTGTCATTTTATTCGCCTCTTTTATTTTTTTAAGGGTTAATGTCCCGATATTAGTATTCGACAGAGGCGCTTAAAAATTCGTTGAAAAAATTGTAATTAAAAAGCGGAGAAGAAGGAGCTTATCAGACGTTTGAGCACCTGGGAGAAGCTTATTTTCTCAACCGTTTCGGCGGCTCTTATCGGCACCTTGCCGATCTCCTCACCGTTTGCCTTGAAGATTATCTCGCCGACCTTGTCGCCCGCCTTTATCGGCGCCTTTACAGATTTCGGAAGCACGGTTTCAGCCGTTACTCCCGCGGCGAATATATCCTTCGGAAGCACCTTTCCAAAGCCCTCGCCGATGAGCGGGAGCTTACTTTTTACGCCGTAAAGAACGTCGATATTACCGATCTCGCTCTGCTCGTATTTGTAGTATCTGAAGGCAGAAAAGCCGTAGTCGAGAAGCGCTTTTGCGGTCTCGTTTCGGCTGTCGCGGTTGGGTGAGCCCATTACGACCGCAATGAGGTGCATTCCGTCGCGCTCCGCTGTGGCGCTGATGCAGAAGCCCGCCTTTGAGGTCGAGCCGGTTTTAAGACCCGTTGCGCCCTTGTAGAAGCGGATAAGTCGGTTTGTGTTTGTGAGTCCGAACGCGCCGTCTCTTATGGTGTCCATCCATATCGTCGTGTAGTTAAATATGATCGGATGCTTGAGAAGCTCTGCAGACATGAGCGCTATATCGCGCGCGGTCGTCAGGTGATCCTTTACGCTGTCGTCAAGCCCCGTCGGGTTTTCAAACACCGTATTTGTCATTCCGAGCTGCGATGCTCGCTCGTTCATCTTGCGCACGAATTCCTCAACGCTGCCGGCAATATGCTCGGCAAGAGCGGTCGACGCGTCGTTCGCGCTTGCAACGATGACGCTTTTGAGTAGATCCTCAACGCTCATCATCTCGCCCGCCTTCAGGTACACCTGTGAGCCGCCCATTTTCGACGCGCGTTCGCTTACCTGAATGGTGTCCGAAAGGGAAAGCGTGCCCTTGTCAAGCTCCTCGACGGTCAGAAGTATCGTCATTATCTTCGTGACCGATGCAGGCGGCAGACGCTGATCTGCGTTATGCTCGTAGAGGATTTCGCCCGTCGACGCCTCCATTAGTATAACGCTTTTCGCTTCGCCGTAAAGCTCGGCGGCTCTGAAACTTGTCGGAAGAATTGTCAGCATAATTACGGCACAAATTATTACCGATATTATTTTTTTCATTTTTCGCTCCTTTATGCTTTTTTGTAATTTTATGATAGAGGAAAGAAAAATATGAGGATCTGCAACCTACTATACGAAAACGCGGCGAAACATTCAAAATATCTTGTAGGGGCGACCATTGGTCGCCCGTATGTGAGCAGCGCAATCTTGCGGGCGAACGCAGTTCGCCCCTACGGAGACGTGGCGAAGTATCGGGGCGTCGTCTTGCCTTCTCTTTGAAAAATGTGATTTAATAGAAAAATCCGCCCGAGATTATCGGGCGGATCTGTTGTTTATGTTTTAGTGCTGCTTGCCGCAAGCGGAGCAGTCGCCGTCGCATTCGTGGCCGTTTATTTCAACGACTTTGTCGATGCCGTTGCGCTTATAGTAGTCGTTTATTGCGGTCTTTACTGCTTCTTCGGCAAGAACAGAGCAGTGAAGCTTTACGGGAGGAAGTCCGTCGAGAGCTTCAACGACCGCCTTATTTGTGAGCGTGAGCGCTTCGTCGACGCTCTTGCCCTTGATAAGCTCGGTTGCCATCGACGACGTTGCTATCGCCGCTCCGCAGCCGAAGGTCTTGAACTTAACGTCAACTATGATGTTGTCCTCAATTTTGAGGTATATTCTCATTATATCGCCGCAGGTCGCGTTTCCAACCTCGCCGACAGCGGAGGGATTTTCTATTTCACCAACGTTTCGTGGATTAGCGAAATGGTCCATAACTTTTGCACTGTAATTCATATCATTCTATCCTTTTCAGTTGTTGTAGAGCGGGCTCATCTCGCGCAGGCGCGCAACGATGGGCGGGAGCTTTTCGAGAATGTAATCGACGTCCTCGTCGGTGTTCTCGTGCGAAAGGGTGAGACGGAGCGAGCCGTGCGCTTTTTCGTGAGGCAGACCGATAGAGAGGAGAACGTGCGACGGCTCAAGAGATGCCGTCGAGCAGGCGGAGCCGGTCGAAGCGGCGATTCCTGCCATATCGAGGAGCAGTATCAAGCTTTCGCCCTCGATAAACTCGAACGCGACGTTGAGGTTTCCGGGGAGACGGTGCTCCATCGAGCCGTTTATTCTCGTTGCGGGGATCTTCATGATCTCAGCGGCGAGACGGTCGCGCATTTTCTTGATTCGCTCCATATCGGGGAGCTGTTCGATTGCAATTTCAAGAGCTTTCGCAAGTCCGACGATGTAAGCGACGTTTTCTGTACCGCCGCGGCGGCG
>JAFTTT010000030.1 GCA_017466625.1 Clostridia bacterium | reverse complement strand
CAAGGAGATCGTTGACGTACGCGACGAGATCGACCTTCAGGGCTTCAAGCTCACGATTGACCTTCGCCGCGGAGTTGATCCCGACAAGCTTATGACGAAGCTCTATAAGATGACGCCCCTTGAGGATTCCTTTGAATGTAACTTCAATATACTCGTTCACGGCACGCCGCGTCTGCTCGGTGTCAGAGAGATACTTAACGAGTGGATAGCGTTCAGAATGACGTGCCTTAGGCGCGAGCTTACCTATGACCTCGGAAAGAAGAAGGATAAGCTTCATCTTCTCCTCGGACTCGGTAAGATCCTGCTTGACATCGACAAGGCGATAAAGATAGTCCGCGAGACCGAGAAGGAAGCGGACGTTGTGCCTAACCTTATGAAGGGCTTCTCGATCGACGAGATACAGGCAGAGTATATAGCGGAGATCAAGCTCCGTTATCTCAACCGCGAGTATATCATAAGCCGCATAAAGGAGATCGAATCTCTCCAGAAGGAGATAGCGGATCTCGAGCAGCTTATCGCGTCCGATACGAGAATGAAGAACCGTATCGACTCCCAGCTTAAGGAGATAAAAGAGAAGTACGGCAAGGAAAGAAAGACGCAGCTCATCGGTGCCGACGACGTCGAGGTGTACGACGAAAGCGAGCATATCGAGGACTATAACGTAAAGCTTATCTTCACTAAAGAGGGCTATTTCAAGAAGATCACGCTTCTTTCGCTCCGCGGAAACGACGAGCAGAAGCTCAAGGAGGGCGACTTTGTCGTTGATTCTATCGACGCATCGAACACAGACGAGCTGATATTCTTCTCTGATAAGGCGCAGGTCTATAAGACGAGAGTTTGTGACTTCGACACGACAAAGGCATCGCTTCTCGGTGACTATATCCCCGCAAAGCTCGGCTTTGAGGAGGGCGAGAGGGCGATCGCGATGAAGAAGCTCGATAAGAGCGATCTTTACGGCGGAAGTGCCGTCGTTATATTCAAAAACGGAAAGGGCGTCAAGATCCCGCTTTCCGCTTATGAAACGAAGGGTAACAGACGAAAGCTCACCGCGGCGTATTCTTCGGCTTGCGAGCCGGCAGGAGTCGTTATATGCGAAAAGGGCGAAGATAAGGAGATACTGCTCGTTGCCGATAACGGCAGGGTAATGACCATATCTACCTCTCTCGTTCCCGAAAAGGCAACGAGAACCTCGCAGGGCGTGACGCTTATGCAGGTTAAGAATGCAAACGTAATATTCGTTACGACGGATATTGCGGCGTTTACTCCTTCGGGCAAGAGCTACAAGAAAAATAAGCTTCCGACAACGGGTTGGACGATATACGACGGAGACGTTGCGGCAATGCCCGACAGCGTAAAGGCAAATCTTTCATAAATAATCGAGGTTATACTATTATGTCAAGCGTACTTGAACTTATAAATTCACTCAAAGGACCCTGCTCGTGCGGAATGTGCCACGAGACTGCGATTAAGGATATCGTAATAGAATCCGGCGCAGTTAATACCGTTGGTGAGATTCTGAAGAGAAACGGATTTCCGAAAAATCTTCTCCTCGTTGCCGATAAGAATACTATTAAGGCGGCTGACGGTATCGTTGACTCCCTTAAGGATTTTGATATTGAATTTAAGATCTACGACACTCTTCGCGTTGCCACGATGAAGGAGGTAAACGAGCTTGAAGAGCTTATCAAGGACAAGGAAATCGGCGTTCTTTCGGTCGGTACGGGATCTATAAACGACCCCTGCCGCCTTGCCGCCGCAAGACAGGATAAGCTTCTTTGCATCTTTGCTACCGCGCCTTCGATGGACGGCTTTGCCTCGTACGGCGCGCCGATCGTGGATAAGGGCTTTAAGTTCAGCTATTCGGCAAAAAGCCCCGAGGTCATTATCGGCGATACGAAGATCCTTGCGTCGGCTCCCTCGGAGCTTAAGTCCGCAGGATTCGGCGATATGATCGCCAAGTACGTAGGTCTCGTGGACTGGAAGATATCGAGTATTCTTACTGACGAGATATACTGCGAGAGAGTAGCAAAGCTTACGAGAGACGCGGTCGACGAGCTCGTTGAGCTTGCCGATAAGGTTACTGTAAACGACGAGAAAACGGCGGGAAAGATATTTGAGGCACTTCTCAAGACCGGTGTCGGTATGTCGTTTATGAAGAACTCCCGTCCCGCAAGCGGAGCAGAGCATATCGTTGCTCACATTCTCGAATGCAAAGAGCTCGTTCACGGCATCATCCCGAATTACCACGGCCACGACGTCGGCGTGTCTACTCTTAATATGCTTAAATACTACGGTATGCTGGCGTCAAAGGAGAAGATAAGCGCCAAGTACGAAAACGTCGACTGGGACGACGTATACGCCTTCTACGGTAACCTTGCAGACGACGTCAGAGACGTTAATTTCCCTGATAACATAATAGACGGTATTACACCCGAATCTATTGAAGAAAACTGGGAAGCAATAAGAAATATCATAAGAGAAGTTCCTTCCTATGAGGAATGTAAGGAAGCGATGATAAAGGCGGGATGCAAGATCACCGTCGACGACATTGGTAAGGACAGAAAGCTCTTTAACGACTGTACGAGATATTCGCCATTTATGAGAAAGCGTTTAACACTTTTGCGTCTTAGCGGTATGATAGGAATACAGCCGCAGGACGCGGATTGATCGGAGGAAATTATGAAAAGCTTTAAGAAATCCGCATTGATTTTCTTACTTATAGTGACGATTCTGACGTTCGGTGTATCTGCCGACGGTGCGTACTCGTCGAAGAACGATCCGCTCGTGTCGCTCAGCTACGTCAACGACGTGCTCGGACCGCAGATAATGTCGCAGGTGCTCAGCAAGATCGAAAGCGACTACGTCAAGATAAGCGATCTTACCGATATGTCGTCGGGCGAGCTTACGCTGATAACCTTGAATAAGGGCGATACGCTTATGGCAAAGGGCGTCTGCGAGATTGTCGTTCTTTCGGGCAGCGCTACCGCTCTTATCACCTCGTCTGCAAACGTCAACGCAGGGCAGGGCTTGGTTGACGTAACTGACGGTGCGGTCGTTACTAACGGCACGCTCGTCGCTCTTAACCATAAGATCATAATTCCCAAAGCCGACGGCAGAGGTTTAGTGGTTACTTCCGATGGCATAAGCGTGCTTGTGAGAGGAGCGTATACCGTTGCGAACTGATAACAGACCGAAAAAGAAACGCATAAAGCTCGATTCGCGCTTTTGGGCGCGTGTGATGGTCGTATTGCTTTCGTTTTCGATGCTTATAGGAACGTTCTATTACTTTTTGCTGTTCCTCACGATGAAAACGGCTGCCGCCGAAACCGATGACAGCTCGTGGAACATCAATATGCGTATCGGTATTTGCTACGATAACAAGATCTCCGTTTCGGTTCATATAACGGCCGAAAACGGATTTGACGTAGGATTCTCGCTGAAGGAACGTGATGCTTACAGTATCGATCATATTGAGAACACAGAGATAAACGTTGCAAGACACGTTAACCTGAAATACGTTGAAACAAAAAACAAAGACGGCAGCGTAAAGAGCAGAATGTATGACACGGCATCGAGTGCATCTGAAACCACGGTCGGCTCATATCACATCGAGGTCATTTCCGATCAGTATAAATACAAGGAAGATACTGCACTCATAAAGAGTGCGTTTCCCGAATATAACGTATTTCCTGCGTTTTTGTATAACGCGCAGAATATCTTTATAGGCCAGTTTGCGACGGAAGAAGAGGCAAGCGCTGCATTAAGCAACATAAAAAGCGCACTCAACGGAGAGAATGCTTCTTCGCTTCCCGATCAACTTAAGCAAGCGATTTTGAGCTCAACCGTTCGCGCTCCTCTAAACAATGACACAGTCGTAATCGACACGAATTCTCACAATATAGTTTGGCTTCACGGTTCGCCGAATGAGAGCGTTCTTCTTGCCTTGAAGGCAAGTCAGAATGACCCGAATAACGAAATATTCATGAGCTGCCGGCATAAGTATGATAGCGGTGAAACTACGCGTGATTATAACGGTTATCTTGAATTTTCGCATCTTTCTCCCGAAGAGTATTACGGGCTTGTTATGGTTAACATCGTTCGCCTCGAGGACTACGTCGTCGGCGTTTGTGCGGCTGAAATTTCAACAAGCTGGCCAATGGAAACGTTAAAGGCGTTCTCGATCGCTGTTCGAAGCTATACGGTAAGCAACTTTAACGGACACAAAAACGCCTTCGGCGCTGATCTTTGCAATGAAGCGGACTGCCAGGTCTTTAACGGATACGGCCCGGCGGTGGAAAGAGTTTGGCGTGCGGTTGCCGAAACTAAGGGCATTATTGCGACCTCAAACGGCAAGCTCTGCGGAACCTACTATTCGTCAAGCACGGGCGGATGTACCGCAAACGTTACCGACGTTTGGGGAAGCAGTCTTTCTACATATCCGTACCTTAAGGCGGTCTCAACTCCGTGGGAAAAATACACAACTTATTACAGAGGACAAAGAACGACTACCGTTACCGGCACCGATCTTTATAATCTGCTGGTCAGTAAAAAATACACGGCATTAAAAGGGCCTGTTACGGATGTTAAGATAACAAAGACAGGCAATAATACAAGCTACGTTACCGAGATAAAATTCTACGACGCGAGCGGCAACTGCCAGACGGTCACTCGCGCGGATAAGATCAAGGGTCTTCTTACAAACTACGTGTATTCTGCAAATTTCGTAGTTGCAAAATCGGGAGAAAGCGTTACACGACCGATCTATAATCTGGTTGGCTTCGGCGCCCCCATCACGAAGATCCCCGAAGCGGTCTACGTGCTCGGAAATCCGTACCTTAATAAGGTGCTCGGACACCAGCAGTTCTCGGTTATGACGAGTGAAGGTATCAAAACGTTCTACGACAGCGCAAGCGAAAGCATAATGACGGGGACGGGTCTTAAGGACTACGATATGTCGAACGCGCTTGCGGAATTTCCGATAGTTATCGGAATCAACGGCGAGATACTACCCGACATTACCGACCTCGATACCGTGGTCGAGAGCGAAACTCTGACGACGGAGGCGGCTGCAAACAGCTTCACCTTTATAAGCAGAGGATGGGGTCACGGCGTCGGAATGAGCCAGTGGGGAATCTACGAGCTCGGAAATCTCGGATACGATTACAGATATATTCTTAAGGCGTACTATACGGGAATCACCTATACGACCTACAAGGAATATCTTGGTGTATGATTTATTAATGAGGTAAATAATTTGAAGATCACAGTTATAGGATGCGGTAGATGGGGTTCGTTTATCGCGTGGTATCTCAATAACCAAAAGCACGACGTCACGGTTTACGGCCTTGCTGACGCCGAAAGCTTCATTCAGCTTCGCGATACGCGAACGAACGGACTGATAACATATCCCGATGAGATCAAGCTGACGACAGACATTTCTGCCGTGAACGATGCGGAAACCGTCATCATTTCGATCGGCTCGCAGGGACTCCGTGCGCTTGTCTCGCAGCTTAACGGACTTGGTGTAAAGGGCAAGAACTTCGTTCTTTGCATGAAGGGAATCGAGATAGGAACGGGTAAGCGCTTGAGTGAGATAGTTGAAGAAGGTCTCGATCCGTCGAATACCGTCTCCGTTTGGATAGGTCCCGGTCACGTTCAGGAATTTGCTCGCGGAATCCCGAACTGTATGGTCATCGACAGTAAGAACGAGGAGATCAAAAAGAAGCTTGTAGACGAGTTTTCAAGCCCTGTTATTCGCTTCTATTACGGAACCGATCTTATCGGAAACGAGATCGGTGCGGCGTCAAAAAACGTTATAGGAATTGCTGCAGGTATGCTTGACGGACTTGGTCTTTCGTCGCTTAAGGGCGCGCTCATGTCGCGCGGAACGAGGGAGATATCCCGACTCATTGAAGCGTTTGGCGGTAATCCTATCTCGGCATACGGTCTCTGCCATCTCGGAGATTACGAGGCGACTGTTTTCTCAAAGTATTCGCATAACCGCGGTTATGGCGAAATGTATGTCAAGGGCGAGCACTTCGACAAGCTCGCAGAGGGCTACTATACCGTAAAGGCGCTTATGGATATGAGCGAAAAGAGCGGAGTCGAGCTTCCTATATGCGAAGCGGTCTACAAGGTTCTTTACGAAAACAGCGATCCCAAATCGACACTATATTCACTCTTTGAAAGAAGCTTGAAGCAGGAATTTTAATATGCGCACAAATTTTTACGATATACTTTCATCACATTCGCGTGCTTATCCTAAGATGACGGCGGAGGATTATTACGCCCTCGCATACGAGAGCGAGTACGGCAAGGTATATGACGGCGATGACGACGTTCAGACGCTCCTTGATGAGCTTGATAAGGTGAGATCGGACGCTCTTGAGCCGTTTACGGTTACCATCGGCGGCGGATACGCTCGGCTTAACCTCGCACCGATAAAGAAGTATCTTTCGGCAGATAATATTCTGACTCTGACATCAATGACGGAAAAGTGTGGAAGCGGCGACGGACTTGAAAGAAAGGTCTCTTTGATACGTCGGTCGGGCGTTATGGGAATACTTCCGATGAACGCTCGTGACGTTGATAAGTGTGACGGCAAGCCGGAGCACAGTCCGCTGTATAAGCGCCTGTACGGCGCGTCCTACCGCATAATTTCGGCTGATATGTCTCCGATCATTCCAGCCCTTTGCCTCGTTTCAGAGGCGCTCGGCAAGGCAGAAAAGGTTACCGTTGCCATCGACGGCCGCAAAGCATCGGGAAAGAGCTTTGCTTCTAAAGTGATATCTACGGTGTTTGCTGACGATGTTGACACTGGAAAGCTCATTATTTCCGATAGCTTCGGCTCATTCGTTGACGGAGATCACGATATCAAGCTCTATTTCGATACCGACGAGGAATCGCGTAAAATGAGAATAGTCGAGCTTGGAGGCGACGTCGCTTGGGCAAAGTACGAAAGCGAGATGCGTCCGAAGGAGGACTTGTATATAGAAAAATTCGAGCCCGCAATTAACTGCGACCTCGTAATAAGAACGTGAAAAAAGGTGTTATCCGCGTAGGATAGCACCTTTTTATATTACTTGAACTGCTTTTTGTATGACGAGCTTTTGCTGCTCGTTTTCTTTTTCGTCGTTTTACGTACTATAAGCGCGATGAGCGCGCCGATAAGATAGAGAAGCGAAAATGCGACGAGCGTTCCGATGAAGTTTCCTCTTTGTCCTATGAAAATGAACGAGATCATTACGTTGAACAGGAATATGACGTAGTGAAGAAAATGCGAGGTCGCAAAAGACATTTTCTCGTCGTTGAATATGTCCTTCGACCAGCAGAGGATCAAGGAGAAAACAAAGAACTGTATAAGCGCGATCGGTGTAAGCGCAAACGACCTGTTGAAATCCATGAGCTCGTATAAGAGCGAGACGGCGAATATAAGCGCCGTAAAGATCAGGCAGGCAGGATAGAGCGTGGTTTTAACGAATTTCTTGAAGCTTTCCAAAGCGTTCCTCCGAATAGTTGATAGATATATTATACATCACTCGAAGGGTAAATTCAAGACGCTTTTTGAATTTTATCGGAATAGCGCGTTTGTGCTCAAAATGAGCGCTCAATACAGTCGTCGGTCACGAGATAACGCACGTGCTTGAGGGACCGCTTCCTGATGACTTCGCGCCAGTGACAGAAACGGCAAATTCCCAGACGTCTGTTGATTCGGACAACGGAGACGTCAAGCGAGCTTATACCGAGGACGCAACCGCTTTGTCAACCGAATCGACAACCGAAAACAAAGCTCTTGACAACATTACCGATGACAAGCCCATTCAGACCGTCAAGGACAAGCTTGAAGCTCGGCTCGGTAATCTCAACACCGAGCTTAATAACGTTCGTCTGCGTTTAATCGGGAATATCGTAAATAATTACGTCCTTTTCGGCAACTCTGTCCTTGCCGTTTGCCGAGACGACGACGCTCATTCTGTTTTGGGAGAGAAAGTTTGTCAGCTCGTAGCAGTCGATCCAAATTTGGTTATAGCCGTCTTTTTGGCTCGGGTCGAAAATGAGCTGAATACCGAAGTGCAGATGTGGCGTATTTATATTATTGACGTTCTCCTTAGCGCTGTAGCCCGTCATTCCGAGGTAGCCGATGACCTGCCCGGCCGTTACTATATCGCCCTCCTGCAGGTCGGTTACGTACGGATGATCCTTTCGTAGATGTGCGTAGTAATAGTAGCGCTTGTTATCAAAGGAGCGTATACCTATCCGCCATCCGCCGTACTGGTTCCAGCCGAGCGCTTCAACGTAGCCGCTTTCTATAGCGATGATCGGCGTTCCGACGGAGCCCATTAGGTCGTGACCGAGGTGTTTTCTGTTATAGCCGTAGCTGCGCGAGACACCGAAATCGTCGGAATGATTATAGTAATATCCCTTTGCGATGGGAGAAAAGGCGCGAAGCCCGTAATACTGCTTCCCGTCTATGGTGAACTCCCCGACGTAGCCCGATAAGACCGCACCGTACGCTTCGAGATAATAGGGATAATAGTTATATTTTGCGCCTATAGTATCGAGCTTTTCGCCGTTTTTAATTCTGTCGTAAAGCGACGTAAGATCTGACTTTTTGTAGTGACGGAAGTCTCCGCCGTATCTTGCTCCGAGATACGATAAAAGCTCGACGAAGTCGGCGTTATAACCCTTTTCGTATGCATCGAGCGCTATTTCGAGGGCGTCGTTCATTGCCTCCTCCGTGACGTCGAAATCGACCCATTTTATGTATTCTCCGCTTGTCATTCGGTACATTTTCTCATTACTTAAGAGCCGTGCTATGCCGATCATAAGTACAGTTACCGCAATTAAAAAAGCGCCGAAGCGGAGTCTTCTTTTTACCATACTTTTTCACTCCAAAAAAGAATATTCACATTTATGTATATGGAGCGGTGGGCGCCGATATTCCGTATATGCGAGTGCGGTTATATATAATATCTTATATAAGATGTAATTTTTTAGGTTAAATGCCCCATTTCCGTTGACAAAGTAAGGAAAAAAAGGTATAATGTATAATTGCAGTAATAGTAGTGTATATACTGCATATTCATTCTACTAATCGACTTGAAAAGGAACAGTTATGGAAAGACGCAAAGCACGAGAGGCGGTAATGGAGCTTCTTTTTGAGAAGGAATTTAATATGGACGTAACGGCAGAGGAGACTTACCGTCTTGCCGAGGAGAGTAGGGAGCTTGAAAACGACAAGTATCTGACCGAAACCTATTTCGGCGTTCTCGATAATCTTACCGAGATAGACGATATCATCTCCCAGCACGCTATCGGCTGGAAGACGAAGCGCATGAGCAAGGTCTCACTTTCCGTTATGAGAATTGCGGTATACGAAATGATGAAGACGGACGTTCCTTT
>JAFTTT010000029.1 GCA_017466625.1 Clostridia bacterium | reverse complement strand
GCTTCCTCGTAGGTCTTGCCTGCGGAACGTCCGCTTGCGGCGAGTCCCGCTATTTCGAAATACGGATGGTTGTTGAGAAGCGTGATGAAGCGCTGTCCGACCATTCCGGTTGCACCGATAATTCCTGCCTTGAGTTTCTTTGCCATTGTATATATTTCCTTTCAAGAATTGTTCACTATATATTATGATACGAGCCGGCCTTCGGCGTCAAAATTATAGAACGTTCCGTTAATGACTGTCTCGCCCGTGACTGCCGCGCCGTCGGAGCCGAAATAGTAAGTGTCAGCGCCAACGGTTATGAAGCCGTACATCATGGCCTCCTTGTCGTGACCGCCGTTCGGGTTGAAGTAATACTTTTTGCCCTCGATCTCAACGAGTCCCTTTTTGAGGTTTCCTTTTTCGTTGAAGCAGTATTTGTAGCCGTCGATCTCGACGATTCCGAATACCTTGTAGCCGTGGTCGCCGAAGTACCAGAGCTTTCCGTCGACGATGCGCATTTCGTTGCAGTAAAGGACGCCGTCATCGGTGAAGCGGTACATTTCGCCGTCGATCTCGCGGTCGCCCGTTGCCATGACGCCGTTTTCGTCGGCGTAATAGCGGACGCCGTCAATGCGGCACCAGCCCTTGACGAGCGTGTGTGAGCCGTAGTCGGAGAAGATGTAGGTCTTGCTTCCGAGCTTGACGATGCCCGACGCGCGCTTGAACGGCATTTCGAGATAATACTTCTCGCCGTTTTCCTCGTACCAGCCGGGAATGAGCGTCGAACGGAACACGAATATCAGGATCACGGCAAGCAGAAGTGATGCCGCCAAAACGATATATTTTACCGTTTTTTTGGATATTGTTTTCATTTGCCGTTCCCCCTTCGAATATTTTTACAGAATAATTATATATCAAAATTCCGCACTTGTAAATAGTTTTTTTAACCAACTAAATTATTTTTGAGCGGCGTTATTTTGACAAAATAAAAACGGCAAGCATTCGCTTGCCGTTTTTGTGGCGGAGGGAGTGGGATTCGAACCCACGTGGGCTTGCACCCAAACGGTTTTCAAGACCGCCTCGTTATGACCGCTTCGATATCCCTCCGTAATATAATGCACGCTCGTGCATTATATTACGGAGCTAAAGGAGAACGGCGCGGCGAGCTTGCTCGTCGAATCCGCTTCGCATACCGCACCCGAAGATCGACAAGCTCGCTTGTCAGGCGTAGGGTGCAGGTATATTCGCTGCAGGCGAAAAATCCTTCGTAAATAGATGCACTTATTGCGTTTTTGGTTTTGTTGCTCGAAGCTATTGAATTATACACCAAAGAAGTGAATTTGTCAACCGGTTTTTGCGAAAATGATTTTCCTGAGGTATGTTATTGACATTTGATAATTAAACGATTTTATTGCAAAAACCGTATTTTCATGGTATAATGTAATAATTAATGTAGGATGTCGAAAAGGCAAAAAGCCTTTTCGCGGCTGATATATCAGCCGCCCAAAAAAGCTTTCTGCTTTTTGGGCTACATTCATTGAAACAGAAATCGACAGTTTTCTCATGGAAAACTGTTGGCAAATCATAGATTTGCCGTCGAAATTCAAGAATTTCGACTTTCGATTGTCGTTATCGCAAGCAGCGTTGAGGAGGATATAAAATGGCAAAGGAAAAGAGATTTATTAAAACGTACAGTCAGGGAATGGGCTCGACCGAGATTTTGGTTGACAAGGAAACGGGAATCAATTATTTGTTCCATTCAAGCGGTTATGCGGGCGGACTGACTGTGTTGCTCGACAAATACGGCAAGCCGATCGTCACGCCGATCGAGCAGGCAGAGAACTGATTTTTAAGCGAAAAAGCCAAGTCATTGACTTGGCTTTTTGTTTTTTGATATTTTTTTGAACATCACCCAGCCGAGGAGCACGGTTACGGCTGTGACTCCGAAGATGACGAGCGTCAAGAGGAATTGATTCTGACCGAGCGCGCCGCCTGCGAGGGTCGAGGTAAGGACTGACGGGATTCGGCAGAGGACGCTTATGAGTAAGAATGGCAGAAATTTGATCTTCGTGATTCCTGCAAAATAGGTTATGACGTCCTTCGGTGTTCCGGGGAAAAAGTAGAGTAGAAACAGGGTGGTCGTCAGTTTCTTTTCGTCGTTTAAGAAGCTGAATTTTTTTAGATCCTTTTCGTCGAGGGTGATCTTCGTGAATTTACGTCCGAGCAGCTTCGTCAGCCCGAAGATAAGACAGGTCGCGGGGAGAACTCCTATAAGGCAGAGCACCGTTCCAAGAAACGGGCCGTAGATATATCCTGCGGCGACCTCGATAAGCTCGCCCGGAATGAATGCGAATATTACTTGAAGAAACTGTATTCCTATGAAAATGAACCAGCTCTTCGGGTTATTTCCGCCGAGCTCTTGACGCAATTTCTCGGGATCGCGCGCGGCGCCTACGAGCTTCGGGCCGATCGTGAGCGTTCCGATGACGAGAAGCGCGGCAAGCACTAAAAGCGATATTATCAGATACAGATCACGTCCGCTTACAAACGGCTTTTTCTTCTTTTCCATGCGCTCCTCCCACTCTTTTTTATAAATTATAACATTTTACGACGCATTTTTCAATACGTACGGTAAATTATATCGTTATCATCGGCTAATGCTTTGGGAATAATGCAAAAGCACTCCCGAAATTCGGGAGCACTTTTCATTTCTTGGTATTCTGATATTTTCTGTAATTACCGGGAGATATGTTTTCCTTGCGCTTGAATATCAAGCTGAAATAGTTCGGCGACGAAAAGCCGCAGCTTTCGGAGATCTCCTTTATGCTCTTGTCGGTGTTCATAAGCTCCTCCTTCGCCTTGCTTAAGCGGAGCGTCAGAAGATAGTCCATCGGCGGGCAATGTAGGTACTTATTGAAGTTATACATTATAGTCGCTTTTGACACGAAAAAGTGTTTTGCGAGCCCCTCGAGAGTGTGGTTTTCGCCGTAGCTTACGTTCAGATAATTGACTGCCTTTAAGACGAGCGGCGGTATATAGCTTTTTTCGAAGCTTACCGAGTTCATATTCGGCGCCTCGATCTTGTTTATTGCGTGAAGCGTGTAGCCGAAAAGCAGGTTCAGCACGTCGTCTGCGTGTTTTGCGTGACGGTCCGTTTCGACCATTTCACGGAACAGGCGCATGAGCTCCTTGCTCTGCTCATCTGTCGGCTTCAGGATCTTCGTCGATTTTTCGGTCAGCACGTGCCTCTGGTAGCCGTTCAGATAATCCTCCGAAACGTCTATTATCGTTCTTTCGAAGGGACCGCCCTCCGTCATGTGCATCGTGTGCGGCGGAATTATTATTATGCAGGGCGCCTGTATGTGGTACTGAACGTTGGTGAAGAAATATTCTCTTTCTCCCTTCGTGAGAAAAAATATCTCGTAGTGCGAATGCGAATGCAGTCCGTTCATGTTCCAGGGCACAGTTTTTATTGATTCTTCTACTTCCAAAAATCGTTTCATGAAGCTTGTCCTCTGTTAGATATTTGAAATATATATGTATTTTCAAAGTATTTTAGCACATTTTGTATTGTAGGTCAAGAGGAAATTGATTATAATGTAATCGTATAGTGGAAAAGTCTTGTAATGCTGCATCGAAAGGGAAACGTCTGATTATGAAAATGCTCGTTATAAATGATAGTGACAACGTCGCGGTTTCCCTTGCGGACGGAGCGGCGCCGAGAGGACACAAGCTTGCCCGACGTAACATAAAAATGGGCGACGCGGTAATAAAATACGGCGAGATCATCGGCCGTGCGACAGCCGACATAAAAGAGGGTGAGTGGGTACACAGTCACAATCTCCGCTCACATCTCGACGAGACGGTTGAATACCTTTATCAGCCGACGGACTGCGCGGTGAAAAACGGACACGACTCCTTTATGGGCTACCGCCGTCCTTACGGCGAGACGGGGATACGAAACGAGATTTATATAATTCCGACTGTCGGGTGCGTAAATCAGGTCTGCATAAAGATGTGCGGTCAGGCGCAGAAGCTGGTCGGCGGAACGCTTGATGGGATATACACCTTCACTCATCAGTTCGGCTGCTCGCAGCTCGGCGAGGACAATGAGAATATTAAGAAGCTTCTTTGCGCTGCCGCGCTCAATCCGAACGCTGCTTTCGTGCTTTTCGTCGGACTTGGCTGTGAAAACAACGGCCTTGACGGAATCAGGGAATATCTTGCGCCGTTTAACCGTGACAATATTGAATTTTTTAATTGTCAGGACGTTGAGGACGAGATATCCTACGGGCTGAATATTATCGAGCGCTTTGCCGAAAGGGCGAAGGAATATAAGAGAGAAGAAAGACCCTATTCCGAGCTTAAGATCGGTCTTAAATGCGGCGGCTCGGACGGTTTTTCGGGCATAACGGCTAATCCGCTCGTAGGCACAGTTACCGACCGCGTTATCGCGTCGGGCGGAAGTGCAGTGCTTACCGAGGTGCCTGAGATGTTCGGGGCGGAGCAGATATTGATGAACAGATGCGAGAGCGCCGAGGTCTTTGAGGCATACAAGAAGATGATAACCGACTTCAAAAAGTATTATACCGACCGCGGCTTTCCCGTTTACGAAAACCCCAGCCCCGGAAATAAAGCAGGGGGAATCACAACGCTTGAGGAAAAATCGCTCGGCTGTATAAAGAAGGGCGGAAGCACGGCGGTCGTCGACGTTCTCGGATACGGCGAGAGGGTAAGAAAAACAGGTCTTTCGGTGCTTGATGCGCCGGGTAACGATCTCATCGCGGCAACTGCGCTTGCGGCGGCAGGATGTCAGATCGTTCTGTTTACTACGGGACGCGGGACTCCTTTTTCGACCTTCGTTCCTACTATGAAGATATCGACGAACGAGGCACTCGCAGGCAAGAAAAACGGCTGGATAGATTTCAGCGCGCACACTATGGATGCCGAGGGTCTGTACGACCTTATCAAAAGGACGGTAAACGGCGAATATATCTGCAAAAGTGAGCAGGTACGTGAGATCGCATTTTACAAAACGGGCGTGACGCTTTGAGTCATTTTATTAAAGTTCAGCGACAAATTCATATAATCTTGACAAAAAGGTTGAAATCATAACCGGTTTGGTTTATAATTACAAGTAATTATAATGAATGTAGGATGACGAAAAGGCAAAAAGCCTTTTCGCGGCTGATATATCAGCCTCCCCAAAAAGCTTTCTGCTTTTTGGGCTACATTCATTGAAACAGAAATCAACAGTTTTCTCATGGAAAACTGTTGGCAAATCATAGATTTGCCGTCGAAATTCAAGAATTTCGACTTTCGATTGTCGTTATAACGGCTCTGAAAGGGGATAGCTATGAGCTACATCAAAGAAAGCTTTTTGCTGACGACGGAAACGGCGGAAAAGCTTTATTACGAATACGCAGCGGATATGCCGATATTCGACTATCACTGCCATCTTCCCGAAAAGGCAATACTTGAAAACAAGCAGTTTTCCGATATTTACGAGGTATGGCTTTCGGGCGATCACTACAAGTGGCGCCTTATGAGAAACTTCGGAGTTGACGAAGAATACATCACGGGAGGCGCGTCGAACAAGGACAAGTTCCTTGCTTACTGCCGTACCGTCGGTACTGCGTTCGGCAATCCGCTTTACCATTGGTCTCAGGTCGAGCTTGAGACCTATTTCGGCTGTACTTTGGAGATAAACGAGAAGAACGCCGAGCAGATATGGGAGCAGTGTAACGCATTTATTAAGGAGAACAACGTTACTCCGCAGAGCTTGATTGAGGGCTCGAACGTCGCGTATCTCTGCACGACGAACGAGATCTTCGACGATCTATCTACCTTTGAGGAGATCGAAAAGAAGAATTACGGCTTTAAGGTATATCCTGCATTCCGCGCCGACAAGATAATGAATATCGAGGCGGACGCGTACCTCACCTTCGTTGGTAAGCTCGGCGACGTAAAGGATCTTGACGCGCTTGAAAGGGTCATCGAGGAGCGCCTTCAGGCGTTTATCGCGCACGGAACGGTCGCGACCGACATCTCGCTTCAGAGAGTTTGCCCGATCCCTTCACGCGAGGATGCGGCAAGGGTGTTCAAGAGCCGTATGGAGGGGAATCCCGTTTCGCTCTCCGAGCAGGAGATATTCAAGGGATATTTCACCTACTTCCTTTTCTCGCTTTACGGAAAATACGACCTCGCGACCGAGCTTCATATCGGTGCGATGAGAAATAACAACAGCGTAATGCTCAATAAGCTCGGTCCCGATACCGGCTATGACAGCATCGCGGAGGATAACAGTATCTCGAATATGTCGCGTCTGTTTGACCGTCTTAACAGCGAAGGATGTCTTCCGAAAACTATCGTGTTCAACCTCAACCAGAAGATGAACACCGAGATAATGTCGCTCATCGGATGCTTCCAGGACGGAAGCGCGAAGGGCAAGATGCAGTTCGGCCCCGCCTGGTGGTTCCTCGACAACAAGGTCGGAATGGAAAAGCACCTCGCCGATCTTACCGCGACGGGTCACCTCGGATCCTTCGTCGGTATGCTGACCGACAGCCGATCCTTCCTCTCTTATCCGCGTCATCACTACTTCCGCCGCATTCTCTGCTCGTATCTCGGCGAGATGATCGAAAAGGGCGAGATGACGGGCGATCTTGCGCTCGTCGGCGAGGTTGTAAAAAATATATGCTTCAACAATATTGTAGAATATTTGGGGGTAAAGAAAAATGGATAAGCTCATACCTGTTGTAGTAATCAAGGAGCTCGGCGAGACCGATAAGATCCTCACCGCGCTCAAAAAGAGCGGTATAAACTGTGCGGAGATCACCTTCCGTACCGCTTGTGCTGCCGAGGCGATCGCTTACGCGGTCAAGAACTATCCCGAAATGAATATCGGTGCCGGAACCGTCATCAACGCCGAGCAGTGTGAAAAGGCACTTGAGGCGGGTGCGAAGTTCATCGTTTCGCCCGGTCTTTCGGTTCCCGTTGCCAACATTTGCAAGGAAAGAGGTATCACCTACTATCCCGGCTGTGTAACGCCTACCGAGATCATGCAGGCGCTCGAGCTCGGAATTACGGTAGTTAAGTTCTTCCCGGCAAACGTTTACGGCGGTCTTCGCGCGCTCAAGGCGCTCGCGGCTCCCTTCCCGCAGATCAAGTTTATTCCTACGGGCGGAGTTGACAGATCAAATCTTGAGGATTTCCTTAACTTTGACAAGGTCTACGCAGTGGGCGGAAGCTTTATGGTAAGTGAAGCACTTGAAAAAATGGAGGCAGAAAACAAATGAAAAAGGCAGTAACATTCGGTGAGCTCATGCTCCGTCTTGCTCCTGAGGGATATCTTCGATTCGTTCAGGCGGAAAAGTATCAGGCAACCTTCGGCGGCGCCGAAGCAAACGTGGCGGTCTCGCTTGCGAATTACGGTATAGACGCACAGTTCGTTACCAAGCTCCCGACCCACGAGATCGGTCAGTCGGCAGTAAACAGTCTCCGTAAGTTCGGAGTCGATACCTCGAAGATCGTCCGCGGCGGCGAGAGAGTCGGTATCTACTACTGTGAAAAGGGCGCTTCTCAGCGTCCGAGCAAGGTTATTTACGACCGTGCGTATAGCGCTATCGCAATGGCTAAAAAGGAGGACTTCGACTGGGATTCCATCCTTGACGGCGCTGAATGGTTCCACTTTACGGGAATTACTCCCGCCCTCTCCGACGATATGGCAGAGATCACCCTCGAAGCTTGCAAGGCGGCAAGAGCAAAGGGGATCACCGTTTCCTGCGACCTCAACTTCCGCAAGAAGCTCTGGAGCAAGGAAAAGGCAGGACAGGTAATGGGAGAGATCTGCAAGTACGTTGACGTATGCATTGCGAACGAAGAGGACGCAAAGGACGTCTTCGGAATCGAGGCAGACGGAAGCGATATCACGGGCGGAAAGCTCGACTGCGACGGTTACATTTCGGTTGCGAAGAAGCTTACCGACCGCTTCGGCTTCAAGGCGGTTGCGATCACTCTCCGTGAGAGCAAGAGTGCAAACGACAACGACTGGTCCGGTATGCTTTATACGGGCGGTCAGGCGTATTTCTCGAAGAAGTACAGCATTCATATAGTTGACCGCGTAGGCGGCGGCGACAGCTTCGGCGGCGGTCTCATCTATTCGATGATGAACGGCGCAGAGCCGCAGGCGGCTATCGAGTTTGCTATCGCGGCAAGCTGTCTCAAGCACTCGATAGAGGGCGACTACAATCTCGTTTCGGTTGCCGAGGTAATGACCCTCGCAGGTGGCGACGCAAGCGGACGAGTACAGAGATGATCTTTGAACGGGCGGATACTGTCCGCCCGTTTGTTTGACGCTTAACATAACGCAAACGAACAACGTTGTCTTGCCTTCCCCTCAGGGGAAGGGTGTCTAAGAGGTAAACCTCGGACGGAGAGGGAAATTGATATTGGCTCAGTACCCTCTCACCGCTGCGCGGAGCTCCCCCAAAGGGGGAGCCATATTTCGGGCAACGCCCCGAACAACGAGGTTCCGCTTTTCTATGCAACTCTATGGAAGGAGAACACCATGAACACTAAAATTTCAAGCTGGATAACTCACAGCTATAATAAGCTCCGCTCCGATTCCGAGGCGGGAGCAAGTAAAAAATACACAGTATATATGGCAAAGGGTGAGACGGAGGGCTGTCAGATCGCGTTCCGCCCCGAGGTTGAATCGAAGATCTCGCTCAAGCTCGTTTCGGGCGACAGCTCGCTTCTTTACGGAATGTCCGCGCTTAATCACAAGCATCTTATCGAGGGCAAATATTATACAGACTCGACCCCTCCCTATAACGGAGAGGAGATCGCAGTCGGCGAAAACGAAACCACGCCTATTCTCGTCGAGTTCAGAACCTACGAGAATACCGAAGCGGGCGACTATGAGTTCGTATTCGAGGCAGTAAACGGCGAGGGTGTCATCGGAACCTATGAGGTAACCGTTCACGTATGGAATTTCGCGCTTCCCGTTAACAAGACACTTCAGACAGCGGTAGGTCTTGGCAGATGGCGCATCGAAAGCTTACACGGATACTGTGATGAGGAGCTTTATAAGAAGTATTACGATATGCTTCTCGACCACGGCATCAGCGCTTATGTTCTTCCTTATGATATTCTCGATCCTCGCGCAGACGCATATATGTCAGATCCTCGCGTGACTGCATTTTCGGTGCTTTGGGAGGTCGACGACGATAAGCTCCTTCAGTACTATAACAAGATAGCAAGTAATCCCGAATGGACTAAAAAGGCGTTCTTCTATCCGCTCGACGAGCCGGACGATATCGGAAAGCTCGAGGAGCTGAAAAAGAGGTGCGAGCGCCTTAAAGCGCTCTGTCCGAAGATCGGACGCACCTCGCCCTATTATACCGATATTCAGATAGGCGAGAACAGCGACCAGGTCGATCACATGTCGGAATACATCAACCTCCACTGCCCGAAGCTTGCTCTTTACGACGACAAGATGTCCTACGGTGAGTACCTGAAATACACGCCCGAAAAGACATTCTGGCAGAGAATGGACGATCTCATCGCGCGCGGCGACAGAATGTGGACGTATATTTGCAACGCGCCGATCAAGCCCTACGGCGCACTGTTCGCGGACTATCCCGGAACCTGGCAGAGACCGATCTTCTGGCAGACCTATGAAAGAAGAGCAACGGGATTCCTCTACTGGTCGTGTAACGCTTGGGATTACCACGGACACAAGATCGATCCTTGGGAAGATCTTTGGAATAGCTGTAAGGGACTCAATCCGGGCGAGGAGCCCGTCCCCGTTTACGCAGAGGGCATACTCTGCTACCCGGGAATGAAGGTCGGCATTGACGGTCCCGTTTCCTCGATCCGCATGAAGATATTCCGCGACGGTATCGAGGACTACGAGCTTTTCGTTATCGCAGAAAAGCTCCTTGGACGTGAATTCGTTATCAAGAAGATAAACGAAGTTACTCCCTCCCTTACCGAGTTTACCTCCGATATCGACAAGATCGCTCTCGTCAGAAAAGAGATCGGAGACGCGATCGAAAAGGCAATGTAAATAAAAAATCACGGCTTTTCAGCCGTGATTTTTTTACTTATCAAAAGTGCGAGTATGAGGGCGGTGATGCCGGCGACGAGCTTGCCTATAATTACGGGAAAGGCGAGCGAGGGATCGAAGGCAAGGGTGAAGCCGAGGTGTCCGCCGAAGACGAATGCCGCCGAGACCGCGAACGCGGAGTTGAGGACGATGCCCTTAGCGTCCATATCCTTCATTTTCTCATAGGTCGTTACGTTTGTGACGAGAGTTGAAATGAAGCCGAAGGCGGAGACGGTATTTATGCCCGCCTTTTGTCCGAGAGCGTTTATCGGCTTTTTGAGGAGCTTTGATATCAGATGCATGAGCGGAAACGCGCCTGAAAGGAATATCGCGGCGTTGATGCAGATGAGAGATGCGCCCTCAATGTCCGATAGACCTTTTATTATCTCTTTTCCGCTTATGAAGTTTATCATTCCGAGAACGAGACCTACGGTGATAAGCGCTTTTATCAGATATCCGAAGACCGCGAAGACCTTTACGCATATATTCGGAATAAATATCAGCCCAAGGACGATCAGCGCGGCGAATAGAATGAGCGGAAGCAGGGTCAGAAGCAGTGCGGAGAGCGGAAGCTTACAGAAAAGGCCGCCGACGAAGCAGCCGAGCGGTATCGTTGCGGTTCCGCAAAGCATACCGAGAAAAAGCTCGCGATGGTGCTTCTTGTCAACTGCGCTGACGGCGTACGGAATGTTGAACGACACGGTACAGCCCATCATTGATGAAACGACGAGCGCGTTAAAAAGTGCGACGTCGGCGTTTTTGCCGACCTCAACGCTCATCGGCGCGCCGCCCATATCGTTTGCAAATATCGACGCGGGTATCACCGACGGATCTATTCCGAACGAATTATAAACAAGATCCAGTACGGGCGAAAGAAGATCGGCTATCACGGGAGACAGGACTATCATTCCTATCATCGAAAGCGCCATCGTTCCGAGAAGGTTGAAGCCGCGTTCAAATTCCGCGCCCAGCCCGAGCTTGTTTCCGAACATCCTGTCGAGCGCGCCAAGCACGGCAAACACGAGCATTATTATTGCCAAAGCATTCATTTTATGTATCCTTACCTGTTATTTGACCTATGAATTGTATCATAGCGTTGTGCGCTTGTCAAGTCAAAAAAACGATGCAAAGTGGCTCAAATTTGTTGACAACGCCCGGCAACATCTTTATAATAAAAGTACAGAAACCTTTTGGAGGAAACGATGAAAAAGAGATTTTTACGCTTTGTTATGCGTCTGAGCGCGATGCTTCTCGGAGTATGTATGCCCCTCGGAGCGGTAGCGAACGCCGCGACAATGCCACCGAAGCACTCCGACTTTGAAAGCTTGACGGCGCAGACGTATAAGACTGTTTACGACATAGCTCCGTCCAAGGGAGTCGACGGCTTCGGCGAAAAGGATAGAGTCGGAATGAAGTTCACGAGAGAGGACAAGTGGGTGTATCTTGACACCTACGAATTCCGTGCGGGAAGCGAGAAGCTCGGAATTTACGTTCCGACCGTAAAGGAAACGCCGACCTTCCGTGCTTACGGAGTCGACGTTGCGAGCGGAAAGGAGATAAATCTTCTTCCGACGGAGGTATCGCAGAATCTTCAGTATAATTACGCGGGTGACGGTGACACTTCCCTTAACGCAAACAAGTTCAAGAGCACCTATATGGAGTATCAGAAGGACGATATCTTCATCGCTTCTCCGTCCAAGACCTCGAAGTTCGTTATCGCATTCAACGCTCCTGCCGACGGAAGCTACGACTTCACCGAAACCGTGCTCAAGAGAACCTCGATGAGCGGCACTCCGAAGAAGTATTCGGGAGTTACCTATTCGGTCGTAAAGGGCAGCGAGGTAATTGCGTCGGTCACGAACGAAAGGACCGAGACGAACCTTACGGACGAGCAGAAATACACGCTCAAAGGAAGCGTTGACCTCAAAAAGGGCGAGAATCTCTTCTTTATAATGGAGGTCGCCGCCGAAAACGAGGCGGAAAGGGGATTCACGACGCGCCTTAAGACGCTTAAGCTGGTTTGCAACAGCAGGGCCTATACGCTCGATAAATACCCGGGTAACGAGGGGGTCGTAACGACGCGCGGATACTCCGAGGGCGACGATCTTTATTTCTGGTATGAGACCTCACAGGAAAAGGATCCCGATCAGAAAACGAGTGACGCATTCGGAATGAGAGCCGTTAAGAAAAACGCCGTTCTTACCTTCGTTGCGCCCCGTTCGGGTACATTCCTTATAACCGCAAAGCTTCAGAGAGCGGCGGCGGGAACGTCGACTGTTAAGGTGACGAAGAACGGCGCAACCGTCAAGAGCTTTGATGTAACCGAAAACCTTACCGAGATAACCCATTCCGTGGTCCTCGATCAGGACGAAACGGTAGATCTTGAGCTCGTATACGATGGAAGCGGTGACAAGGTATATGCACGCTCGCTGTCGACTGCGATAAAGGCGCTTCATACGGGAGAGCTTGACCGTGAGTATAATAACGAGGGTCAGACGCCTCTTTACAGCGTTGCCTTTATGTCCGACCTTCATCTTGAGGGCGAGATAATCGGTACCGAAAAGCCGATAAAGCAGAACGTAGTTAATGCAATAGAATATCTTAAGGCAAAGGGCGGAGTCGACGCAATTCTTCTCGGCGGAGATAACCTCGGTGAGGGTATATATCACACTAACAATATGCAGAAGAGCCCGTGGAATTACGAGAATATCATCTCTACGATAACTTACCTCGATAATTCGCTCGCGGCGGCAACCAAGACAGGAAAAAATATTTTCTACGTCTCGGGTAACCATGACAAGCAGCCGGGTGTTATCGCGGAATGGAAGGATCCGAACGTCAGAATCCACTCGGGAAGCTACACGCATTGGATGCTTGCACGAAGCGGCGGCTATTACGATGCTCTTTATATGAAGGACATCACGGGAGATGCGAGCAAGTGCCGCTATCCCGACGAGGTGCTTTGCTACCGTTACAATGTCGGAGGACTTGATTTCATCGGAATAAATCAGTCCTATACGGGAAATGCAAACCCGCTCAGCGAGGACAGAGGTGCGGGACAGCAGATGTATCCGCAGCAGATAATCTGGCTTCGCGAGCAGCTTGAGGAGATCGGCTCCGACAAGACCGTAATGATAACCTGTCACTACAACTTCTCGACCGACGGAGAAAACTATGAATTCCGTGCGCCGGGCAAATACGCCGATCTCGGCGATCCGAGAACGATGCTTATGGAGCTGCTTGAGGAGTATCCGAACGTAATATATACCTACGGTCATATCCATTGGCGTACCGAGGAGGAGACCGCGTTCTACAATTCCTCCGAGCTTATCTGGAACTTCGGCGACAAGACGCAGAACGACGACGGCTCTTATACGACAACGGGATATCACTATATCCACGGTAGCTCGATAAGCAATTCCGCTACGCGTCTTGACCAGAGCGGCCCCTACGGCGGCGATACGAATATTTCACAGATAATGACGCTCGATTTCTACCGCGATCATATTACGATAGAGATAGTTAACGTCGGTAAGCTTGAAAACGTCGAGGGCGTTCGCAAGATGACGACCTACACGATCAAGCGTGATATGTCGCAGCTCGACGTTTACAGCGGCAAGGAGACCTCGCCCGAGACGTCACAGTTTGAGACGATGTCCTCCCCCGGAGAAACGACCGCACCGCCTGATACTACAAAACCGTCTCGTCCGACACGTCCGGTCGTAACATACGAGCCGGAGAAGAAGGACGGCGGCGGAAGAAAGATAGATCCTCTTGCGATAATCATTCCCGCGGTGGGAGCAGTTGTTGGTGCGGCAACGGTACTCGCAGTCACGATGATCAAGAGAAAGAAAAAGAAGAAATAATAAAGAATAAAATAGGAAAAAACCTCTGACGGTGATTCACCGTCAGAGGTTTTACTATACCTTTTTATGATCGTCCTTCGGGCTTACGCCGAATTCCGCCTTGTATGCGCGGTAGAAGGAGCTGTATTCGTTGAAGCCGCATTTTTCATATACGCGATAGGGGTTTTCGCCGCCGAGAAGAAGCTCCTTCGCCATAAGAAGGCGCTTGCGCTTGACGTATTCCCACATTGACGACCCCGTCATCTGTCGGAATTTTCTGTTCGTATGCGAACGGCTCGTATGGAAGACAGAGCAGATACTGTCGAGGGAAAGGTCGTCGCTCAGATGAGAGTTTATATATGCGATCACCTCTGATATATTGTCACGCGCCTCGCTGTCGGGACGAATTTCGGAAGCAGAGGCGCAAAGCTCGGTAAGAAGCACGGTGAGGTACAGCTTCTTTGTTTCCTCGTCTTCGGATTCGCACGCCGAGTTCAGATAATAGAGCCAATTTTTGCCCTTAAAGATCGCGGCGGGGAAGCGGTTATTATTACCGAGAGGTCGGTCGTTAAGATAAGAAAGGAGCTTGTCTTTACCCGCGCCGACTATCGCGTCTGCACTGAAGTGGATCGCGATCCTCTCGTACGGCTGATCGCCTTGAAGCAAAAGAGTATGCGATTCCGCTTTTTTCATTATAAGAATATCGCCCGGGCGGAGGGGGTAAACTGTTCCTTCAACGAAGTATTTTGCCTTGCCGCTTAAGAAGCAGTACACTTCGTAACCGTCATGGGCATGCATCTGGAAAAGGCGCGTGTCGGGATTTTCGGTATAATTCTTTTTTGTGTCTATTATCATTGGCGTCATATTAATCACCTCGGAGGTAGTATAACACAAAAAAGTTCTATTTGCAATATATTTTAAGTTTTTATAGTAATTGCATTTAATTTATGATTGCAATAAAATATAAATCAGAGGTGATATTATGAACAATGTAAATATCTACGCATTCGCAGACGAGGCGTGTCCGCAGATAGATGGACAGATAGATGCGCTTCTTCGCAATTCTCTTAACGGACTTGAGATGCGCGGCGTTGACGGAACGAATATTTCCGATATAACGCTTGATAAGGCGCGTGAGATCAAGAGTAAGCTTGACGCGGCGGGACTTTCGGTATTCTCGGTCGGCTCGCTCATCGGAAAGATCGGTATTGAAGACGATTTCGGGGCGCATCTTGATAAGTTCAGACACACTCTTGAGCTTGCTGGTATTCTCTGCGCGCAGAATATGAGGATATTTTCGTTTTATATCGACGGTGATGCTGAACAGTACGAGGGCAAGGTCCTTGAAAGAATGGCGAAGCTTGCCGAGGCGGCTAACGGAAGCGGAGTTACTCTTTGTCACGAAAACGAAAAGGGAATTTTCGGAGACGTTCCGAGTAGATGTAAGATCATTCACGAAAATATACCCGAAATTAAGGCGGTTTTTGATCCCGCAAACTTCGTGCAGTGCGGAGTTGACACCCTTGAAGCTTACGGAATGCTTAAAAATTATATAAAATATATGCACGTAAAGGATTCACGCCTTGACGGAAGCATCGTTCCTGCCGGATACGGCGACGGAAATATCAAAAAAATCGTTTCCGACCTATGCAAGAACGGCAAGACCTGCTTTACTCTCGAGCCGCATCTCGCGGTGTTCGAGGGACTTTCGGGGCTTGAAAGAGAGGGAGAAAAGAGCAACATCGGCTCGATCTCCTTTCCTGACGCAAATACGGCTTTTGACGCCGCTGTGACGGCGTTTGATAAAATTATCGGGAGGACAAGATAATGAAAATAGGCGCACAGTTTTATACTATCCATGATTTCTGCAAGACAAAGGAGGACCTTTACGAATCGCTCAAAAAGGTTGCGGATATCGGATATACTACTATACAGCTTTCGGGCGTATGTCAGTATGATCCTGCTGAAATGAAGAGAGAGCTTGACCGCCTCGGACTTAAATGCGTGCTTACGCATACCGCGCCCGACAGGATCCAAAACGAAACTCTTCAGGTTGCGCGCGACCATACGGCGCTCGGCTGTGATAACGTCGGACTCGGTTGGTTCGGATATAACAGCGAGGGCGGAGAGAATAAGGTCCAGCTCTTTATCGACACGTATACTGAGCCGTGCAAGATACTGAAGAGCGAGGGAGAGTACTTTATGTACCATAACCACGCGGCAGAGTTCAAAAAGGTCGGAAACAAGACCGTTATGGAGCTTATGGCTGAGGGGATGCCGAAGGAGCTTATGGGCTTTACGCTCGACACCTATTGGGTACAGGTCGGCGGCGCGGATCCCGCCGATTATATTGAACGCTTAAGCGGCAGAGTTCCTGTTATACACCTTAAGGACTGCGCTTATGAGCAGAAAATGGCAGTCGTCGGCGAGGGCAATATAAACTTCGACCGCGTTTTCAAAATGGCAGAAGCTGCGGGAACGGAATATATGATGGTCGAGCAGGACGACTGCAACGGCGAAGACCCATTCGACTGTCTGCGTCGAAGCTACGAATATCTTAAAGCTTGCGGATTTAATTGATGAGGTGATAATATGGAAAAGATACGTCTTGGTATAATCGGTATAGGAAACATGGGAACGGGTCACGCGTCAAACGTGGTCAAGGGAAGCTGTCCCGATTTCCTTCTTTCGGCAATCGCTGATAACAATCCCGAGCGTCTGATATGGGCAAAGGAAAAGTTCGGCGAGGAGGTAAAGTATTTCGACACCGCCGAGAAAATGATAAAAAGCGGACTTATCGACGCCGCTATCGTAGCAGTTCCGCATTACGATCACGCGTCGCTTGCGATCATGTGCATCGAAAACGGCATTCACGTTATGGTAGAAAAGCCGGCAGGCGTTTACACGAAGCAGGCAAGAGAGATGAACGAGGTGGCTGAGCAGCACCCCGACGTTGTTTTCGGCATGATGTTCAATCAGAGAACCAACTGCCTGTACAGAAAGCTTCGCGAGCTTGTTCAAAGCGGCAATTACGGCAGGATCCGCCGTACCAACTGGATAATTACAAACTGGTACCGCCCTCAGGCGTATTATAATTCGGGAGGATGGCGTGCAACCTGGGCAGGTGAAGGCGGCGGCGTTCTCCTTAATCAGTGTCCGCATCAGCTCGATCTCTGGCAGTGGATATGCGGTATGCCGAAAAAGGTTCAGGCGCATCTGCATTTCGGAAAGTGGCACGATATTGAGGTCGAGGACGACGTAACGGCTTACGTTGAGTATGAAAACGGCGCAACGGGCGTATTCGTTACCACGACGGGTGACGGACGCGGAAGCAACCGCCTTGAGATTCAGATGGACAAGGCGAAGTTTGTCGTTGAGGACGGAAAGCTCATAGTGGATGAATTTGAGATGAGCGAGCCGGAATTCTCTGCGACGAACACGGAGGTGTTCGGCTCACTTAAGGGCGAGCTTAAGGAGATCGAGACCGACGGCGAGAATCCTCAGCATATCGGCGTTCTTAACGCATGGGGCGGCGCGATCCTTCGCGGTGAGGAGCTAGTTGCTCACGGAAGCGAGGGTATAAACGGACTTATGCTCTCGAACGCTATGCACCTTTCGGCGTTCCTTGATAAGGCGGTCGAGCTTCCTATCGACGAGGAGCTTTATTATGAGGAGCTTATGAAGCGCGTCAAGACCTCACGCAAAAAGGATGATGTAAAGGCGGTATTTGCTGACACGTCAAATACCTACGGCGATCCTAAAAAGCAGAAAATGATCGAAGAGCATTATAAGCTGAAATGATGAAAAGCACTTGCGGCTTGCCGTAAGTGCTTTTTGTGTTGCTTTTTTGAAATTAAAATGGTACAATGGTGTAAAGAATACCGTAACGGAGAAAAATATGAATTTTACTGAAATAGCTGAATTGAGGCAGTCCTGCCGCAGCTACGACCCCGCAAGGGAAGTGGAGGCGGAAAAGCTGAATAGAATACTTGAGTCGGCGCGGCTCTCTCCCTCCGCCTGTAACGGTCAGCCGTACTTTATAACGGTCTGCAAGGGCGAGGCGGCGAAAAAGGTTGCTAAAACGACGCAGGGCATGGGAATGAACAAGTTTGCCTCCGATGCGCCTGTGCTTCTGGTAATATCGGAAATGCCCTACGTTGCGAGCGCCGCGCTCGGCGCAAAGGTCAAGAAGAACGATTACCGTTCGATAGACATCGGCATCGTTTCTGCGTATATAACGGCGGAAGCGGCTTGTCAAGGACTCGGAAGCTGTATTCTCGGTTGGTTTGACGACGCGGAAATACGCGAAGCTTGTAACCTCGACGGCGCAGTCCGTCTCGTTATCACGCTCGGTTATCCGAAGGAAGGAGATAAGCTCCGCGCAAAAAAGCGCAAGGATATGAAAGAGCTTGTTAAAACGATAGAATAAGCAAAAAACACCTTGAAGCGATGCTTCAAGGTGTTTTAATTCCAATTTATCAGCCGTAGATGATCTTTTCAGCCATTTCGGTTGCGATAACGCCCTCGGGCTTACCGGTTGCCTTGGACTCGGTGAGGATCTGCTCGATCGAGTTGTAGATGTTGTCGACCTTCTTAAGAACTGCGTCCTTGTTGTAAGGTCCGTCAACCTCTGCTGCTGCGTTGATAACGCCGCCGCCGTTGATTACGAAGTCGGGTGCGTAGTAGATTCCTCTTGCCTTGAGCGCAAGACCCGATGCCTCGTCGAGGATCTGGTTGTTCGCGCCGCCTGCAACTGCCTTACAGTTGAGGGTAGGAATGGTTTTGGGGTTGATGATAGCGCCCATTGCGTTCGGGGAGAAGATGTCGCACTTGACTGACATGATCTCGTCGGTCGAAACTACGGTCGCGCCGAATTCTTCAGCCGCCTTAGCAGCGATCTCCTTGTTGGAACGGTTAGCAACGATAAGCTTTGCGCCGCTGTTGTGGAGGTGACGGCAGAGGTCGTAGCCGACCTTACCGAGACCCTGAACTGCGATGGTGAGTCCGTCGAGAGAGTCGGTGCCGAAGGTTACCTTTGCGGTCGCCTTGATGCCCTGCCATACGCCGCGTGCGGTGAAGGGGGAGGGGTCGCCGCTGTTCTGGGGAAGTCCGCAGATGTGGTTGGTCTTGCGGAGCATTACGAGTGCGTCGTCGCAGTCGGTGTTTACGTCCTCAGCAGTTATGTAGTCGCCGCCGAGGTTGTTGACTGCTTCGCCGAACGCCTCGAACATTGCCTCGGTCTTCATTGAAGGATCAGCGATGATTACGCCCTTACCGCCGCCGTGGGGAAGACCTGCGATAGCGTTCTTGTGCGACATACCGCGCGAAAGGCGGAGAACGTCGAAGAGCGCATCGTCGTAGGACGCGTAGGGGAAGAGACGGCATCCGCCGATAGCGGGGCCGAGGTTCGTGTTGTGTACCGCGATGATTGCCTTGAGGCCTGCCTTTTCGTTGTTGACGAAAAGAACCTTCTCATGGCGCCACGTTGTCATTTCTGTCATTGCATTCATAGGTTTTTCTCCTTTGATAAAAGCTGTATAAACAGCGAGATTACTTATTGTAGGTCATTCCCATATTGAGAGCTTTCATATTAAGCTCCTTAAGGGCCGCCTTCTTTGCGGGAACGAGCTTTTCGACGACCTCTTCCGTTCCTTCAAAGGAAAGCTCGGGGTGGTTTTCAAGCAGGTGTCCGACGATGACCATATTTGCAAGGGTCGCAATTCCCTCGTTCTTTGCCATTTGAGTTGCGGGGATGTAGAAAACGTCCACGTCGTTTCTTTCGACCTTTATATCGATAAGCGATGAGTCAACGTATATCTGTCCGCCGGGGACGACGGTATCGACGTACTTCTGAAGCGAGGGAGTGTTCATTGCGATAAGGACGTCGGGAGTCGTGATTATCGGCGAGCCGACGGGAGTATCGGAAAGGATGACGTTACAGTTAGCCGTTCCGCCTCTCATTTCGGGGCCGTATGAGGGAAGCCAGGATACCTGACAGTCCTCCATAAGTCCCTTGTATGCAAGGAACTTACCCGAGAAGAGGATTCCCTGTCCGCCGAAGCCGGCGATGAGGATCTGAGTCGTTTTCATATTACTCATCCTCCTTTGCGCTTCTGTCCTTGTATACGCCGATCGGGTAGTAAGGAAGCATATCGCTTTCGACCCACTTGAGCGCCGCTTCGGGCGTCATTCCCCAGTTGGTCGGGCAGGCGGAAACGACTTCAACAAGCGAGAAGCCCTTTCCTGCGATCTGATTTTCAAATGCTTTCTTTATCGCCTTCTTGGCGTTCTTTACGTTCTTTACGTTGTTTACGGCAACGCGCGCAATATACTCGGGACCCTCGAGGGTAGCAAGCATTTCGCTTACCTTGATAGGCCATCCGCAGTGCTTTACGTCACGTCCGTAGGGAGAGGTCTGAGTTACCTGTCCGGGCAAGCTCGTCGGCGCCATCTGACCGCCCGTCATACCGTAAATTGCGTTATTTACGAAGATGACGGTGATGTTTTCGTTTCTTGCGGCAGAATGTACGGTCTCTGCCATACCGATAGACGCTAAGTCTCCGTCGCCCTGGTAGGTGAATACCACGTTTTCGGGACGGCAACGCTTGATTCCCGTTGCGACAGCAGGTGCGCGTCCGTGAGGCGCTTCGATCATATCGCAAGCGAAGTAGTCGTAAGCCATAACTGCGCATCCGACGGGTGCAACGCCTATTGCCTTACCCTCGATTCCGAGCTCATCCATTACCTCTGCGACAAGGCGGTGGATGATTCCGTGAGGACAACCGGGGCAGTAGTGGAAGGGAGCGTCGGTAAGTGACTTGGGTTTTTCAAATACTGTAGCCATCTTAATTATCTCCTTTCTCTACCTTGCGTATAGATTCAAGCACCTGATCGGGGCTGGGTATCATACCGCCCGTACGGTTACAGAGCATAACGGGCTTCTTACACTGCGAAGCGAGCTTGATGTCCTCGACCATCTGTCCCATGTTGAGCTCGACCGAGATGAACGCCTTTACCTTATCGGCGGCGGCAGAGATCGGAGCTACGGGGAAGGGCCAAAGGGTGATGGGACGGATAAGACCGACCTTTATGCCCTCGCTTCTTGCAGTAACAACTGCGTTTTTAGCAACTCTCGAGGCAATACCGAATGCGACGACGCAGATATCTGCGTCCTCCATCATGTATTCCTCCCACATCGGCTCGTTTTCTTCAATCAGCTTATACTTTTCGTAGCGGTCGAAGTTCTTTTTCTCGAGCTCCTCGGGCTTAAGATAGAGAGAGTTGATTATGTTATGGGGACGCTTACATTCGGTACCCGTGAGCGCCCACGGCTTTTCGTATGTTTTCGGCTCTTCGTCCTCGAATACGATCGGCTCCATCATCTGACCGATGGTACCGTCAGCGAGGATCATAGAGGTCATGCAGTACTTGTCGGCAAGGTCGAAGCCCTTGATGGTCAAGCTTGCCATTTCCTGAACCGACGCAGGCGCGAGAACGATCATACGGTAGTCACCGTGACCGCCGCCTTTAGTCGCCTGGAAATAGTCGGACTGCGAGGGCTGGATTCCGCCGAGACCCGGGCCGCCTCTCTGCACGTTTACAACGAGCGCGGGAACGTCGGAGCCGGCAATGTAGCTGAGCCCCTCGGTCTTGAGCGAGATTCCGGGGCTGGAGGACGAGGTCATTACTCTCATTCCCGCCGCAGACGCGCCGTAGACCATATTTATCGAAGCTATCTCACTCTCTGCCTGAAGGAATACTCCGCCGATCTTGGGCATTTTCTTTGCCATATAAGCGGCGATCTCGGTCTGGGGAGTGATAGGATAACCGAAATAGTGGCGGCAACCTGCGCGGATAGCCGCTTCTGCTATCGCCTCGTTGCCCTTCATCAAAATTCTTTCTGCCATGGTTTTCTCCTTATTTCTCAACGGTTATAATGCAGTCGGGACACATCGTCGCACAGAATGCACAACCTATACATTTATCCTGATCCTTGATATATGCGGGGGAATAACCCTTTGCGTTAAGCTTGTCGGACGCGATCTCAAGACATCCCTTGGGGCAAGCGCCGACGCAAAGACCGCAGCCCTTACACATATCGGTGTTGAAAGTTACCTTTGCCATTGTTTTCTCCTTATTTGTTCGTTATACCTCAGGGAAATCGGGTATATCGAAATATTTCTTTTGAAGCGTCATTGCCATAACGGGCACGCCCGTCAGCTTATCCGCGACCTCTTTCACCGCCGTGTGCATCCAGAGAGGAAGACCCGTTTTTTTACAAAGCTCCTCGATATAGGGAAACGAATCGGTGACGGTCTCGGGCGTCGTAATCTTACCGAGATTTGAGTTATTGACGATGCAGGTGAAGTTTAGTCCGCACGCACTCTCAATTTCTCTCATTATCTCGATAGCACCGTCGACGGTGCTTGTAAGCGGGCGGTAGCAGTTAGATACGAATGCCATTGAGTAATTATTCTCCGCCTTTATCGCATCGACGAATCTGCCGAGCGCGTAAGCGCCGCGGTCGTCGCCGCCGATGTCCATTATGCCGTAGACCGATCTGTCCTGCACGAGCCGATAACTTTCGGCGGGAAGAGCAGGCAGGTCGACGTTCGTATTTGCGTACTGCGGAGAGATAAGGTCGATGCCGTTTGCCTTAAGCTCATCCTCGCTGTCCTTTGTACGGAAGTAGGGATTTACGATGTCGAGGTCGGCAATACACACCTTTTTTCCTTCGGAGGCAAGCTTTATCGCGTAATTCACGGCAATATTCGTCTTGCCGCTTCCGTAGTGACCTGCAAAAAGGGTTAGTCGCTTATTTTCCATAATCAAAGCTGTTTTCTTATGATCTTTCCGCTTGTAGTCTTGGGTAAGCTCTCGCGGAATTCAACTATTCTCGGGTACTTATAGGGCGCGGTACGGGATTTTACGTAATCCTGTATCTGCTTCTTAAGCTCGTCTGTGCCGACCATTCCCTTGACGAGAACGATGCTTGCCTTGACGACCTGACCTCTTATCTCGTCGGGCGCGGCGGAAACTCCGCATTCGAGTATGTAGGGAAGCTCCATTATGACGTTTTCGATCTCAAACGGTCCGATACGGTAGCCCGAAGATTTAATAACGTCATCGGCACGTCCGACGTACCAGAGGAAGCCGTCCTCATCCTTCCAGGCGAGGTCGCCCGTATGGTAGAAGCCGTCGCGCCAGGTCTCGGCGGTGACTTCTTCGTTTCCTTCGTACGCGTAAGCAAGACCGCAGGGTAGACCGTCCTTGATGCTGATACAAATTTCGCCGTTTTCACCGCTTTCAACCTCGTTACCGTCGGGATCAAGCAGGTGAACGTCGTAAAGCGGTACCGGCTTACCCATAGATCCGATCTTATGGCTTCCGCCTGCGAGGTTACCGATGATGAGCGTGCTTTCGGACTGACCGAAGCCCTCCATTATCTTGAGTCCCGTGTGTTCTTCAAACTTGCGGAACACCTCTGGGTTAAGCGCTTCGCCTGCAGTCGATGCGTGCTCGATGGACGAGAGGTCGAATCGGCTGATATCCTGCTTGATGAGCATTCTATACATGGTAGGCGGCGCGCAGAAGGTCGTGATGCCATACTTTGCAAAGAGGGGAAGGATCTTTTCTGCGTCGAAGCGGTCGAAGTCGTAAACGAAGTTCGCCGCCTCGCAGAGCCACTGACCGTACATCTTACCCCACATTGCCTTTGCCCATCCCGTATCGGAGATGGTGAGGTGGAGACCGTCGGGGTTGACCTGATGCCAGTATTTTGCGGTTATGAAATGACCGAGAGGATACTTATAGTTGTGCGCGGCGATCTTCGGGTAGCCCGACGTTCCCGACGTAAAGAACATGAGCATCGGGTCGGAGCCGCAGGGAGAATCCTCGGTACGGAGGAAGTGACTGCTGAAGAGCGCGTATTCCTCGTTAAAATCGTGCCAGCCGTCGCGGCTGCCGTTTACGAGTATCTTGTGCTCAAGGCAGGGACAGCTCTTCGCGGCATTCTCGACAGAATTCGCGACCTCGCCGTCGGCAGTACAGAGTATTGCCTTTACGTTAGCGGCGTTGAAGCGGTAGGAAAGGTCCTTTTCAAGAAGCTGATTCGGCGCGGGAATTGCAATAGCTCCGAGCTTATGCAGGCCGAGCACTGCGAACCAGAACTGATAGTGACGCTTGAGAATGAGCATTACGCGGTCTCCGCGCTTGATGCCGAGCGACTTGAAGTAGTTTGCGGCACGCGCCGATTCCTTCTTCATATCGGCGAATGTGAGGCGTCTTTCCTCGCCGTTTTCACTTACGTGAAGCATTGCGAGCTTATTTGGCTTACGCTTGCCGAGCTCGTCGACGACGTCGAAGGCGAAATTGAACTTTTCCTCGTTCTTAAATGCGATCTTTGTAAGAACGCCGTTTTCCTCTGTCGGGGTAATGAAGTCACTATAGACTCGGACCTCGCTGTCCTCGGCGCGGCGCTTCGTTGCGACGGACGCTTCCGCCTCCTGCTCGCCGATTCTTGCCGCCTGGTTTCGAAGGACGATAGCGTAGAACGCGCAGTCCTCGCCGCCGACCGCCATCATACCGTGAGGCGTTCCCGAATCGTAATAGATGGTGTCACCCGGGTTAAGTATCTCGGTATGCTCGCCGATCTGTATCTTCATCTGACCCTTGATGACGATGTCGCACTCCTGACCCTCGTGAGTCACGAGCTCGATCTCGGCATCGGGACGGTAATTCATCTTCATATCAAGGGGACGAGCGATACGGTTACGGAAGCCCGAGGCGAGGTTGTAACCAACCATATTGTGTGCTTCCTCTATCCTCTGACCCTCGCCCTTACGTGTAAGCGCGTAGGAGCGGAGCTTCGGGGATTTACCCTCGAGAATATCTCCCATATCGACGCCGAAGCTGAGCGTGCAATGATAGAGGAAAGCGATGCTGAGGTTGCGGTTTCCCGCTTCGCACTGCTCGTATTCCTCGACGCTCATTCCGGTACGCGAAGCCATATCCTCGACGGTCAGTCCCGTGATGATACGAAGCTCCTTGATACGGTCGGCGATCTCTTTTATTTTATGTTCCATTGAACTGAAATTCTGTTCCACCATGAACCTCGACGTAAAAATAATTGATAAATTATATTATAGTATAGTTATAAGCCACTTGTCAACATTTTTTTGAAGCCACAGTGCTGACAATTTCTTCATTAAAGCTTGTTTCTCATGATCTTTCCGCTGATCGTCTTGGGAAGCTCGGTGCGGAACTCGACGATTCTCGGATACTTATAGGGAGCGGTACGGCTCTTGACGTAATCCTGGATCTCCTTTTTGAGCTCGTCGGAAGCATTTGTTCCCGGAACGAGGACGATGCACGCCTTGACCACCTGACCTCTTACCTCGTCGGGCGCAGCGCAAACACCGCACTCAAGGACGTAAGGAAGCTCCATGATGGTCGATTCGATCTCGAACGGTCCGATACGGTAGCCCGAACTCTTGATGACGTCATCGGCACGGCCGACGTACCAGTAGTAGCCGTCCTCATCGCGCCATGCGAGGTCGCCCGTATGGTACATTCCGTCGTGCCATACGCTGTCGGTTGCCTCTTTATTGAGATAATATCCGAGGAAGACTCCGCAGGAGATCTTCTTGTCGGTGCGGATGACGATCTCACCGTTGACACCGTCGGGAACGGGATTTCCGTCGGTATCGACGAGGTCGATCCCGTATCCGGGAACGGGCTTACCCATAGCGCCCGGCTTAAGCTGAGTACCGTAGAGATTTGCAATACCGAGGGTCATTTCGGTCTGACCGAAGCCCTCTGCGATGTGAAGTCCCGTTGCCTTTTCGAACTGATAGTAGACCTCGGGGTTGAGTGCCTCGCCTGCCGTCGTTGCGTGACGGATGGAGGAGAGGTCGTATTTGCTCAGATCCTGCTTGATAAGCATTCTGTACATGGTAGGCGGAGCACAGAAGGTCGTGATTCCGTACTTTGCGAACATCGGAAGGATCTTCTCGGAATCGAAGCGGTCGAAGTCGTATGTGAAGACCGCGCCCTCGCAGAGCCACTGACCGTAAAGCTTGCCCCAGAGTGCCTTTCCCCAGCCCGTCTCGGAGATGGTGAAGTGCAGTCCGTCCTGCTCGCAAAGGTGCCAATATTTGGCGGTTACGAAATGACCGAGAGCGTACTTATAGGAGTGCATTGCCATCTTCGGATAGCCGGTCGTTCCCGACGTAAAGAGCATAAGCATAGGATCGGAGCCGCAGGGAGCGTCTTCTTCGCGGACGAAGCGGCGGCTGAAGAGGGAATATTCGGAGTCAAAATCGTGCCAGCCGTCTCTCTTTCCGCCGACGAGGATCTTTGTGAGCTCATTTCCGTATGCCTTTTCGGCAAGCTCTGCCTGATGTGCGGTGTCGCCGTCAGCGGTGCAGAGGATAGCACTTACGCCCGCGGCGTTAAAGCGGTAAACGAAGTCCTTTTCAACGAGCTGATTCGTCGCGGGAATTGCGATCGCGCCGAGCTTGTGAAGCCCGAGAATCGCGAACCAGAACTGATAGTGACGCTTGAGAACGAGCATTACGCGGTCGCCGCGCTTGATGCCGAGCGACTTGAAGTAATTGGCGCTCTGCGATGATGCGTCCTTGATGTCCTTGAAGGTGAAACGGCGCTCTGTCATATCGTTCGAAACGTGAAGCATTGCGAGCTTGTCGGGCTGACGGCGCGCGATCTCGTCGACGGTATCGAAGGCGAAGTTGTACTTCTCCTCATTTTCATAGTTAACGTCGGTGAGAACACCGCGCTCATCCTCGGTCGTCTTTACGAACTTCTCGCAAAGGAGAGGCACTCTCGTTGCTGCATGCTCACCGTTACCGATATACATCGGCTGGTCAGTCGCGTCGGACGCCATGATCATAGCAAGGAACACGCAGTCCTCGCCGTCAACGGCGATCATTCCGTGGGGGGTGGACGACTTGAAGAAGACGCTGTCGCCCTCGCGGAGCACCTCCTCGCGGTCGCCGATTCGGATACGCATCGAGCCCTTGACTACCATATCAAATTCCTGTCCTGCGTGAGTAACGGTATGTATCGGCTGCTTCTGAAGCTCCTCGGAATACTGATAGGTTACCCAGTAGGGAGTTGCGAGCTTTTTGCGGAAGAGGGGCGCCATATCCTGGATCGTGATACCGTCCTCACTTGCGGTGGTAAGTCCCTCGCCGCGTCGGGTGACTGTATAGCCGGAAAGCTTTGCGCTGTGTCCCTCGAGAATGTCGGTAAGCTCGAGTCCGAACGCCTTTGCGCACTTATGTATAAAGGTAAATGGAAGGTCAACGGTACCCGTCTCGTAGGAGCGGTAGGTCTCTTCGCTCACCTCGGTCATTTCGGCCATTTCCTTGTAGGTGTAGCCCATGATCCTGCGCATCTCACTAATACGCTGTGCGATGCTTTGCAGTTGGTTCAAACTTGATTGCGTGGTCATGATTTGTTTTCCTTTCAAAACTCTAAACAGGTTTTTCAAACAAAAAACGTCCCAAGAAAAAACCTTTTCTTGAGACGAGTAAATGAATACCCGCGGTACCACTCAAATTACGGAAAACCGTCACTTTGGACTCTAACAAGCCCTTGCCCTTAACGCGGGATACGGAATGCCCTGGCCTACGCTCGGACATTCGACTCGGAAGTGATGTGCACATTGGCGCTCTGCTATCGGCTCGCACCGTCCGCCGACTCTCTGAAAGCTGAAGTCACCGTGCCGTCTTCGTCACAGTCTTTATCTTGGGTTATTTTGTTGATGAAAACATTTTACCACGATGAAGCAAGTTTGTCAAACGTTTTTTACTCAAAAATTGCAAAAAAATTTTACTGCGTCGCTTTTTTGTTTTGTGCAAAAACATCAAAACTTGATTCTTCGTTTGATTTTCCCTTGACATTTCGGGCATTTGGTGATTAAATATATAAATAATAAAGTAGATACCGAGACCGCCGATTCACGGCGTTATTTCGGAATTATCGTCTAAAAGGAGTTGAAAGGCAATTATGAAACAGATCAGAATCAGCGACGCTACGATGAAGCAGACCTTCGAGGATTTCACCCTATCCTTTAAGGAAAAGATCGAGCTATCGAAGCTACTGAATAAGCTTGGCGTTGACGTGATCGAGCTCGATTTCATAAGAAACGCCCGTATAGATTCGCTTCAGATAAAATCCATTTCCTCGGCGGTGAAGGGCAGCATAATTGCCGTCCCCGTTGAGCTTAATAACGAAAGCATCGAAAAGACGTGGAGCGCGCTTCAGAGCGCCGAAAAACCGCGCCTTCAGGTATGTGCGCCCGCTTCGCAGGTGCAGATCGAGTATATTTCTCACAAAAAGCCCGACGCAATGCTTGAGAGCGTGAAGAACACGGTCTCTGCTTGCAAGAAGCTTTGTAGCGACGTCGAATTCGTTGCCGAGGACGCAACGAGAAGCGACAAGGCGTTCCTTGCCCGGCTGGTAAATAGCGCAATTGAGGCAGGAGCTGACACGGTAACGCTTTGCGATACCGCGGGAACGATGCTTCCCTCAGAATTTGCGGAGTTTATAAAGGAGCAGTACGAGGCGATCCCCGCCCTTAAAAACGTAACTCTCGGAATCTCCTGCGCAGATACCATTTCCATGGCTGACGCCTGCGCCGTTGCGGCGGTGGCAGAGGGAGCAACGCAGATCAGAGCGGCGGCATATCCCGTTGACTGCGCCGACCTCTCGAGCGTTGCACGCGTTATCTCCGCAAAGGAAGACGCGCTCGACGCGCATTGCAATATAGCTGTAACGCAGATAAGCAGAATCATAGATCAGATAAACTGGCTCTGCAGCCCCTCGAAGGGTAACGGAAGCGCACTCGCTATCGGCGAGCACGACGATTCGGGAGTATATCTTACATCTCACGATGATGAAAGCGCCGTTTCTGCGGCGGTAAACAAGCTCGGCTACGATCTTTCCGAGTCCGACTCGGGCAAGGTGTACGCCGCCTTCCGTCAGATAGCGGAAAGAAAGGAAAAGGTCTCCTACAAGGAGCTTGACGCCATCGTTGCGTCGAGCGCTATGCAGGTCCCCCCGACATACAAGCTCGATACCTACGTTATCACATCGGGAAATACCATTTCCGCAACCGCACATATCAAGCTCGACAAAAACGGTCAGACCGTTGAGGGCGTTTATATCGGCGACGGATCTATCGACGCCGCCTTCCAGGCAATAGAAAAGATTACAGGCTGTCACTATGAGCTCGACGATTTCCAGCTTCAGGCGGTAACCGAGGGACGCGAGGCAATGGGACAGACAGTCGTTAAGCTCCGTGCAAACGGGAAGGTATATTCGGGACGCGGAATCTCGACCGACATCGTCGGCGCAGGCATTCAGGCGTATCTTTCCGCGCTTAACAAGATAATCTACGAGGAGGATGCCGAATGAAACTTTCCTTCTCAAACAGGGGCTGGCGTGACTTCTCCTTTGAAGGCATGCTCGACACCGCCTCCGACATGGGTTTTTCGGGAGTAGAGATATATAATCTCCATACCCTTCCCTCCATGACGGAAAAGGGCGCCCCCTTTCATAAATACAATATCGCGTCAAGTGCGCGTCAGATGCGTGAGAGAAATCTCGCTATTCCCTGCTTCGATACCTCCTGCGATATTTCGTCCGATCCTTCTGTTATACATACAGTTATGGAGCTTATGGAGATCGCACGCAACGCGGGCGTTCCTTACGTCGTCGTCTGTGCTCTTCATGACGATGAGAACGCAGTCCGCTCGGCGCTCACCGCGCTTCTTCAGAAGGCGGAGCAGCTTTCGGTCTCGATCCTTGTAAAGACGAGCGGAATCTATTCCGACACCTCGCGTCTGCGTGCGCTTCTTGAGAGCTTCGCGTCGGACCGCCTTGCCGCGCTCTGGGACGTGCATCACACCTACCGTGACCACGGCGAAAGCGGTGACGATACTATAAAGAATCTCGGCGCTTACGTTTGCCACGTGCATCTGCGCGACTCCGACGATAAGGGAGAATATCAGCTTATCGGAGAGGGAAGCATGCCGATAGGCGACGTTATGCGCGCCCTTTCATCGGTCAATTACGACGCTTTTATCTCCCTTGAATGGAAGCCCGAGTGGCTCGACGAGCTCGATGATCCCGAGATCATCTTCCCTCATTTCGTAAACTATATGTCCCGTTTCCACTCGACTCGGGATATGAAAAAGACGCTCTATTTCAACCACGACGGCACGGGTCAGTATATCTGGAAAAAGGACGAGCTTATCGACCTTACCTTCTCGCAGGTGCTCGACAGAGTAGCGGAAGAATTTCCCGACCAGTACTGCTTCAAGTACACGACTCTCGATTATACGCGTACCTACGCGGAGTTCCGCGAGGACGTTGATCGCTTCGCGAGAGCGCTCGTTTCGCTCGGCGTAAAGGCGGGCTCGAAGGTCGCCGTGTGGGCAACGAATCTGCCCGCGTGGTATATTACCTTCTGGGCAACGACAAAGCTCGGCGCCGTGCTTGTCACGGTGAACACCGCGTATAAGATACACGAGGCGGAATATCTGCTCCGTCAGTCCGATACGCATACTCTCGTTATGATAGACAGTTGTCTTGACTCGAATTATGCCGAGATAATAAACACCCTTTGCCCCGAGATAAAGGACGCGACCCCGGGCGAGCCGCTTCACTGTAAAAAGCTTCCGTTCCTTCGTAACGTAATAACGGTCGGCTTCAAGCAGCCGGGATGCCTTACCTTCGACGAGGCGATGGCGCGTCATAAGCTGGTGCGCCGCGAGACCGTCGCAAGAATGGCGGCGGCTGTACGTCCGAGCGACGTCTGCAATATGCAGTATACGTCGGGAACGACGGGCTTCCCGAAGGGCGTTATGCTTACGCACTATAACGTAGTTAATAACGGTAAGTGTATAGGCGATAGAATGGGGCTTTCGACGGCAGATCGAATGATGATACACGTTCCGATGTTCCACTGCTTCGGAATGACGCTTTCGATGACCTCGTCGATGACGCACGGTACGACCATGTGTCCGATGCCGTATTTCTCGGCAAAATCCTCTCTTGCATGCATAAATCAGGAGAAGATAACCTGCTTCAACGGCGTTCCGACGATGTTTATCGCGATGTTTAACCACCCAGATTACAGAAGTATCGATTTCTCACACATGAGAACGGGAATAATGGCGGGCGCGGGATGTCCGCCCGAGCTTATGAAGCGCGCGGCGCAGCCCGACGAGATGAATATGACGGGAATCGTCAGCGTTTACGGTCAGACCGAATGTGCGCCTGGTAACACGATGAGCTCGTGGACCGACCCGCTTGAGGTCAGAACAGAGACCGTCGGTTACGCATTCCCTCACGTTCGCTGTAAGATAGTCGATCCCGAAACGGGAGAAGAGCTTGGCCCGGGACAAAACGGCGAGTTCTGCGCCAAGGGCTATAACACGATGAAGGGCTATTATAAGATGCCTAACGCGACGAAGGACGCTATCGACGCCGACGGCTGGCTCCATTCGGGCGACCTTGCGTCACGCGACGAGCAGGGCAATTACCGCATCACGGGACGTCTTAAAGATATGATAATCCGCGGCGGCGAGAATATCTACCCGAAGGAGATAGAGGAGTTCATCTATACTCACCCGATGACGAAGGACGTACAGGTGATCGGCGTTCCCGATAAGAAGTACGGCGAGGAGATAATGGCTTGCATCATACTCAAGGAGAACGCAAGCGTTACGGTCGAGGAAATGACCGCGTATATAAAGGCAAATATGGCGCGCCATAAGGTGCCGAAGTATATCGAGTTCGTCGATAGCTTCCCGATGAACGCGGCAGGAAAAATACTCAAATATAAAATGCGCGAGGACGCCGCAAAGCGCCTCGGCCTGACCGGCGACGGCTCCGATACCGCGGGGCCCGGAAAATAAACAGAAAAAAGCAGTCACGAAAGTGACTGCTTTTTTGAATTGTTGTGAAGTGTGTTAGTGAGATTAAAGAGGTTCTGAACGTTCATATTCAGCGACGGTCGTTCCCTCTGCTATCTCGAGGTCTCCCCCGCACATTTTACATTTGAAAAGTGACATTATGTTTCTCCCCTTGCCGTTTAGAAGAATTGAAAGATCTGATAAAACAAAAAAGTGCGCCAACCGAAGTTAACGCACTCAAAACGCAAACTCCAATTGTCGCCAAACAAAATTGCATAGAATATGTACAAGCGTATGTATCCCGCAGTTTGGAATTTGCATTTTATCAAATTCGATAACAGGATACAAAGCAGAAAAGAGTATAATACTCCCGTTTTTTGCTCGTACTATACTATATTATAATATACAATTTTATTTGGCACCTCCATTATAATACTTTTTTCGTCATTTGTAAACCTTTTATGACAAAAAACGAAGTATTTTTGACCGCGTTCGCCTTTTAATATCAAGGACATTTTATGATGTGTTTTTGACTGAAAATTACGAATAAAGCTTCTTAAATACAATATTCCGGGCTGAAAACAAAAAAGCCACCCATTAGTAGGTTGAGCTTAGGGATGATCTCAACCTACAATGAAATTAATTTGCAAAGCAAATTGGTTAAATACGACTGACGTCGTATGAAATAGGCGTTGCCTATGAAATATTTTCTCCGAAAATATTAAGGAACAAAAATGATCCGTTGCAAAAATGCAACGGATCATTTTTTACCATAATATGCCCGAAGGGCATATATCATATTGCGATAGCAATATTTCACATTTCCGTAAGGAAATATTTCATATTACCGCTAGGTAATATATCATTGGGGTTGCGGTAATCCCTTACCGCAACCCCCGTTCGGGTGGCGTTTCTGCTGGTGGGCTTTTCGGATTTTGCCCTTTGGGCAATATTCTTGCGCACGCCGCTGGTGAGCAAGCTCCCCGACGGCTTTGCTTGGAATGCGAACCTATTTTCTCGGCTCTGCCTGCGAAAACCAGGTTTTCGCATACTAGATGACCCACAACAGAAACAAAAAGCCACCCTTTCGGGTCGCGTTTCTGCTGGTGGGCCATCTAGGACTCGAACCTAGGACCGACCGGTTCTGAG
>JAFTTT010000028.1 GCA_017466625.1 Clostridia bacterium | reverse complement strand
CCGCGATTTCGGGAAGAAGATCTTTTCCGTTTCCGTTAAGGCGCTTTCTCATATTATCGCTCACTTTCATTCTTAAAGGCAGAGGCGGTAGGTACCGCCGCGACCCCGTTTACTACATAATATGCGAAAGCGCGTTTTTTGCTACGGTTTTTACCGAAATTTTTTCATTTTCGCTCGAAATGTGCAGAGAATATCCGTCCTTTTCCGACGGGAGGTTGGCTATCACCGCGCCCTCGACCTCGGTCTTTATAAAGGAATAAATATCACGCGCACCGCCGCTTCCGTGCTTGGCGCATACGCCTGCGACCTCGTCTGATATCTCGACCGAAAGACCGTTTGCCATAAGCCGCTCCTTCAAGGTGTTGAGCCGTTTTTTTGCAATTTTGTGTGCCGTGTCATTGTCGAGGCGATCGAATGTTACTACGCAGTCAAGACGCCCTATAAGCTCCGGGGCGAAAAAGTCCTTCGCGCATTTGGATAACCTGTCGCCGTCCTTGGCGGTGAAGCCCGCCGCGCCCCCTTCGGATGCGCCGATGTTTGAGGTCAGTATAATTACGCAGCCGCGGAAATCGGCGCGCTTGCCCTGCGGATCGGTCACGAAGCCGTGGTCGAGTATCTGTAAAAGCAGGGAGAATACGTCGGGATCCGCCTTCTCGGCTTCATCGAAAAGCACCACGGAATACGGCTTGCTCCGCACCTCCTTGACGAGCAGACCCTCGTCGCGGTATCCGACGTAGCCGGGCGGTGAGCCGATGAGACGCGACACGCTGTGCTTTTCTGCGTACTCCGACATGTCGAGTCGGATCATCGCGTCGGGACTGCCGTAAAACTGCTCGGCGATGGCGCTTGCAAGGGCGGTCTTGCCTACGCCCGATGGGCCTAAAAACATCATGGACGCGATGGGCGAGGTGCTTCCGTTTATGCCGAGAATGCCCGCGCTAAGCGTTTATGCGACGGTTTTTATGGCACTTTTTTGACCGAAAACGGCACCATTAAGCCCGTTTTCGAGCCCCAAAAGGTCACTTTCGGACGGCAAACGGACGCTTCCTCTGCGTTTTTTCAGGACCTTTTCGACGTCCGAGGGGAGAAGTATTGACTGCTCTTCGCCGCGTGCGATTCGGTCAAAATGCGGCTTGATCCTGTTCTCGACATCGCGTGCGAGCTCGTCGTCCGCCTCGCTTAATCCCTTGATGATACCGCCGATGTATTTCTCGTCCTCGCTTCTGCGCTCGAGCTCGATCCGCTTTGCAGACGCCGCCTCGTCAATGAGGTCTATTGCCTTGTCGGGCAGACGCTTCGACGGAACGTATCGCACCGATAACTCGACCGCCGCCCTGATCGCGCTTTCGTCGATCTTTATACCGTGATGCTCCTCGTATTTTTCTTTGATTCCCGTGAGGATATCCACCGCCTCGCTGACCGTGGGCTCCTCGACCGTTATCGGTAAAAATCTGCGCTCGAGTGCGGGGTCGCTTTCGATATGGCGTCGGTACTCGCTGACGGTCGTTGCGCCGATCAGCCGTATCTCGCCGCGCGCAAGCGACGGCTTCATGATGCTTCCCGCGTCGATGGCACCCTCCGACGCGCCCGTGCCGACTATCGTATGAAGCTCGTCGATGAAGAGTATTATGTCGGGGTCCTCGGACGCCTCGAGCAGTACTGTTTTCATTCGTTCCTCAAATTCGCCGCGGTATTTTGCGCCCGATATTATCGAGGCGATATCGAGTGCGACTATTGCCTTGCCGAGCAGAAACGACGGCACGTTTCCGTCCCTTATTTTGCTCGCAAGTCCCTCGACGACCGCAGTTTTACCAACTCCCGCTTCGCCGACAAGGCAGGGATTATTCTTTCTTCTTCGGCAGAGCGCTTCTATGAGCGACTCAAGCTCGTTTTCCCGACCGATGACGGGGTCAAGACGGCATTCGCACAGGTTTTTGCCGTATTTGGAGAGCGTCGGCGGAAGCTTTTTGCGCTCCTCGCCTTTGGGGAGAGCGGCGTTTACGCTATACAGCTCGGGCAGTATATCGCTTCCCGACCTGTGTTTTTCTATTATGCGCACAGCGACGCTCTCTTTTTCCGAAAGCAGAGCGGATAAAAGCTGCTCCGTGCCTATTCTGCCGAAGGCGCCCGGCATTTCCTTCGCCGCCTTTTCTATTACGCTGCGCAGACGCGGCGTCATGCTCGGAGGAGGCAGAGTCTTGTTACCGCTTCCGTTCAGATAAATTACGGCTTGCCTGACCTTTTTGTAATCAAGCCCGTGCTTTCTTAATATTTCCGCACCGACGGAGCTCTCCTCGCGAAGCAGACCGAGAAGAAGATGCTCGGTGCCGATATAGGTATGACCCATTTCGGACGCCTCGGTCTGCGCTCTTTTGAGTGCGTTCTGCGCCGCAGGGGTAAAACGGCTCGTCATAGTACCGCCTCCTACCGTTTTTTACTATTATTGACCGCGCTCACGGTATGTAATCAAAGCGGAACGCGGTGCTTTTCGTAGGCGAGGGCGAGGCGGTTCCAGGTCTCCTTGTTTATTATTCCGTCCGACGGCAGGCCGTGAATGAACTGAAAGTCCTTCACGGCGCGCTCGGTATCGGCATCAAATACGCCATCGTCGTTCAGCTCCTCGCCGTATGGGTAGGAGGCGCCGAGTGCTTTCAGCATTATCTTCACTATCATTATAAGCTCGCTCTCGTCGCCGAGCTTCGTAACGCCGTTTTTGAGCGGTTGAGTAAAGGACGATATTGAGTTCGGTGCTGACAGAACGGCGTCCGCCTTTTCGTGCTCGGAGCTTAATTTTCTGAAGGTCTCGTAGTTCACTCTGCCGTCGGGGGTCAGCCCGTGCTTCTTCTGAAAAGCGGTGACTGATTCGACCGTAGTTTCGGCGTAGATACCGTCGGGGTTTACTCTCGGAATATCGCGGTCGACGCGTGAGATATCGTATAAGTAAACCTGTATCTGGCGAACTGATTCCTTGTAAAATGGCATTTCGGTATTCATCATAGCTGACTTCCTCCATCTATTACGTAACCTGGGAACTGCGTCGGCGTCGTTATCTCACCCGATCTTATGTCGGCGTAGAGGTCGCCTATCGCGTTCCAGGTCGCAAGATTTACAACTCCCGTTATCTCGAGCCCCGTCAGATTCTGCACAGCCAGAACGGCGTTGCGTGTTTGCTCGTCGTAAACACCGCTGCTGCCTGCTTCGGGGACCTCGGTAAAGACCGTTGAAATGGCGTTCAGATACGTTTGAAGCGGAATTATATAGCTTCCGTCAAAGCCGAGCGTTATGAGAAAGCCGGGGTAGGGACGGTAGGGGGCGAGAAGCTGATCGTCGGGCAGGGAAATGATTATTGCGTTATATACGTCGAACATTCTTGCGTAAGTGTTCTCGTCGATAATTCCCGTTTCGGGTATTCCGTAGGTTCTTTGAAAGCCGCGGACTGCCTGCTCGGTCGGGGAGTCGAACACGCCGTTTATTTCGACGGGATTTACGGTGTCCTCGTACTGCGCTATGTAGTTTATCATGTACTGAATTACTCTTATTTCGTTACCCTCTGCGCCGGGAGAGAGGGCGTTTGGAAAGATCTTGGGGATCTCGTTATAGGTTATCCCCTCGGAGCTTAGGTCGTTCAGGCGCTTTACGCTCGCGTATATCTGCTGGATCTTATACCAGGTCGCGCGGCCGACTATGCCGTCAACGGCGAGGTCGAATATGCTTTGAAATTCTCTTACTGCGTCGCGCGTTGCGACGTCGTAGAAGCCGTTTGGATTCGGGATCTTCGGTATTGAGGGAAAATTGTTTGATATTCTGTTCAGCCGAAGCTGAACGAACGCGACGTCGTTTCCCGTTGAGCCGAGGTTGAGGTTTCGGCGCGGTGCGGTCGCAGTTATACCGCGGATCGGCGCGTCGACGACGATGCTTATATCGTCGCCGTAGTAGGTTTTTACGATCTCGACGGAGTTGCGTCCTTGCTCGGCGAGGTCGACGGTGCCCCATTGCGATAAGCCGTTGCAGGTTACGGTGGTTCCGTTACAGTACTGTGCAAAAAGCGGCTCCACAAAGCCGTCGCGGCGCAGATAGTCGCTGAATATATCGTCGACTATGACCGAGACGGTGTCGTATATGCTTCTGCCGTTTATGAACGACTGGTCGACTGCGGTCGAATTCGTTATGTCAAAGGGATAACCGCGTGAGCGGTAGTATTCGGTATAGACTCGGTTAAGGGCGAAGGATATCTGTGCGAGGATATTTGCACGCAAAGCGCTTTCGGGCCAGGTCGGATATATTTCGCTTGACGCGACGTTCTTTATGTAATCGGAGAAGGGAAGAGTGACGTTCTGTGCGTCGGCGTCGGGCTCGCCCAAATGGACTGTTATCGTTTCGGGAATGTATGGAAATGGCATTGTATCACCTCGGTGTTTTTTTCTTCACCTTTCTTGCTTGCCCAAGAAAGGTGACCAAAGAACGGCACCAAGGAGACAACCGTTAAATTTGCGTGGCATATTTAACACGTTTTCCCCTTTGGAAACCTCTTTCGGATTAAGGAAGCTTTGTGATGTTTTATCGTAGGAACCGGCGTCCTCGACGGTCCGCACGGAAAAATGTAACCTTGCTTTTGCGCGGGAGGAGCGTGTGGGGTTCCGAGCAAGCCCCTCCCCTACCAAAGAGACGCGAAACGTTGTCTTGCCTTCCCCTCAGGGAGAAGGTAAGAGGTAAACCTCGGATGAGGTGCAGGCGGTAACGCCGCCGTTTTGTAACGTTGTTACTGCATTACAAATTCGGAAGCTCACTATTCTCGAATCTCGTGAGATCATTCGGCCGGAGCACGTTATCGCCGACGGCGATGGGGACGAGAAGCACCTGCTGAATTGCCGTTACGCCGTCGAAAACCGGAATGTTTGCGTTTACGACGTGGTAAAAGCCGTCCTTATCGGTGTCGACGGTATAAAAGCTTGATACCTCGCCTCCGTCGACGACGAGCGAGTTCTCCTTCGGCGGCGTCGGAAGCTCGATTATCTCCGACAGCCCCGCGTTATCGGTCAGCGTCACGGCGATCACCGTTCCCGTGTCCTGTGCGCTTATCGTGACCAGTGCGCCCTCGACGGGAAGTGCTCCGCCCGCCGTTCTTACGTTTACAGTTATGTAACCTCTGCCTTGTTCTGCCATAATACCGTTCCTTTCGTTTTTTACAGATTATGAAACGGAGAAAAAAACGTGAAGGACAAACTTTTTTATCTTACCGCCCCGTTACGACATTTTACGCGCTTATACTGTAGTAAAATGTCTTCAGAAAGGATGTGTGAAAATGAACGGAAACGAGATGGCTTTGAACTACAAGCAGGTCAGCGTCACACTTGACGAGGACGGCGAATGCGTTTGCTTTCTTCGCGGCGAGCTCGATCATCACAGCGTGAAGGAGATACGCGAGGTCATTGACGGAAAGCTGATCGATTACCGACCGACAAGCGTCGTTTTCGACCTTGACGAGGTGACCTTTACCGATTCTGCGGGGCTCGGTCTTGTGCTCGGCAGATACACGAGGATCAGCTCTTACGGCGGCAAGCTTATGCTTATAAACGTCCCCGACGACTTTATGAAGATCCTTCGTCTGTCGGGCGCGGACAGATTTTTAACAATACGCGGCCGCGGAAGCAAGACCGCATAATTCTGCCTTCGGGCAGTACATAGGAGATGGATATGAAAAGAACACGGATAAATAAAATGAAAACGGTATTTGACAGCGATTCGCGGAACGAGAGCTTTGCCCGTTATGCGGTGACTGCCTTTATTGCGCGGCTTGACCCTGACGTGAGCGAGCTTGCAGACATCAGAACTGCGGTGTCTGAAGCGGTGACGAACGCGATCATTCACGGATACAGAGGTAAGGAGGGTAACGTTACGGTCGAGGTCTGCACGTATTCCGATAGGAGCGTAAGGATAACTGTCAGCGACCGCGGCTGCGGCATTGCCGACATTGAGCAGGCGAAGCTTCCGCTCTTTACGACCGACGAAAGCGGCGAGCGCGGCGGAATGGGCTTTGCTATCATGGAGAGCTTTTCCGACCGTCTTAAGGTCAGGTCGAGGGTAGGATACGGCACCGTGGTCACGATGACGAAAAAGCTGAAATGACGCGCGAAGAAAACATTGAGCTTGTCAAAGCGGCACAGTCGGGGGACGGGAAGGCACTTGATATTCTCGTAACGGAGAATATGGGGCTTTGCAAGAGCATCGCGGTCAGGTTTGTAAACCGCGGCGTTGAGTACGACGATCTCGTTCAGCTTGCGTCGGTCGGTATGATAAAGGCGGTAAGGAGCTTCGATACGTCGTTCGGAACCGCCTTTTCGACCTACGCCGTTCCTCTCATAATCGGCGAGATACGGCGGTTTTTACGTGACGACGGCGCAATAAAGGTCGGCCGCGGAATTAAGCGCATCGGTACCGACGCGATGAGAAAAAAGGAAGAGTTTGTCCGCGAGCACGGACGCGAGCCGAAGATGAGTGAGCTTGCCATACTTTGCGGTGTTCCTGTTGAGGAACTCGTTTCCGCGCTTGACGCGACCTGTCCCGTAAAGTCGATATACGAGCCGGTGGGAAACGACAGCGACGGCTCCTGCCTTTGCGACCTGCTTTCCGACGACAGCGACGAGATCGGTAAAACCACCGACAAGATCGCGCTTTCCGAGGCGCTGAAGTCGCTTCCCGAAACGCAGAGGAAGCTTATATATTTAAGGTACGTAAAGGAAATGTCGCAGGCAAACGCCGGGCGTATTCTCGGGATGACGCAGGTCAAGGTCTCGCGTGAGGAAAAGAAGATAATCGAAGAGCTGCGCCGTGCGTTGTAGTTTTTCTGCTCATTTGGCATAAGAGCCAATATGTGCAGACAAAATTCGGTAATATTCAGCGTTATTTTTTCAAAAAATCATTGACAAAACTATTTCGGTTGTGTATAATATATGTTGCGACATTTTGTGAAGAGATGAAAAAGGAAGATTTTATGCGTGTTGATATGACCCCGATCCTTACGGGAAAAACGGACAAGATCCCCTTCGTTTTCGATTATGAGGGCGCCGGTGAGCTTTTTCCGCAGGTTTCCTTCGACGGTCCCGTTCATGTCGACGGTGTGATAACCGAGCGCTCCGGCTGTATGCTTCTCACGCTGAAGGCGAGCGTTTCTTATAGTACCGAATGCGCAAGATGCTTAAAGGAGCTTCACCGCTCCCTTACCTTTGATCTTTCAAAAAATGCGGCGGTAAGCGGTTCGCTTCAGGGCGAGGATAACGACGATTACGTCATTGTCGAGAATTCGATCCTGGATCTGACCGACCCTGTCGAGGAGCTTTTGTTCCTTGAGCTACCGTCGAGAGATCTTTGCTCCGAGAGCTGCTTGGGACTTTGTCCTAAGTGCGGAAAGGATCTCAATGAAGGAAGCTGCAGCTGTCAGACGAAGGAGATAGATCCCCGTCTTGAGGTCCTGAAGAAATTCCTTCAGAATAACGATGATAATAATTAACCACTTTGAAGGAGGTGCTAAATATGGCAGTACCGAAGAGAAAAACATCGAAGGCAAGACGTGACAAAAGACGTTCCAGCACATGGAAGCTCACCCTTCCCGGAATGACCACGTGCCCCAAGTGCGGAGAGGTAGTTCTTCGTCACAGAGTATGCAAGGCATGCGGAACCTACGCCGGCAAGGAGATCGTTGCAGTCGAGAACGACTGATAGCGAAGTTTTTGCACGAATAAGCCCGCCGCGTAATGCGGAGGGCTTTGTTTCGTCAGTGGGGTAACACGATTTTGAGGAAAGGAGACCTTCTATGGTTTTGATCGATGACGTTCTTCCCGGTTCGGCTGCCGATGAGGCGGGCGTAAAGCGAGGAGACTACCTTATCAGAATAAACGGCAAGGACATAAACGACGTTCTTGACTACCGTTATTATATTACAGAGCCGAGAGTGAAGCTCCTTCTTCACCGCGGCCCCGAGCTTATAAACGTGGCGATAAGAAAGCCGCGGTATGACGATATAGGTCTTGTTTTCAATACCTTTTTGATGGATGAAAAGAAGTCGTGCAAAAACAAATGCATCTTCTGCTTCATCGATCAGCTACCGAAGGGAATGAGGAAGCCGCTTTATTTCAAGGACGACGACTCGCGTCTGTCGTTTTTGATGGGCAACTATATCACGCTCACGAATATGGACGAGCACGATATCGAGCGCATCATAAAAATGAAGATGTCGCCGATAAACATATCGGTTCATACGACCGATCCCGAGCTCCGCTGTAAGATGCTGAGCAACCGCTTTGCCGGCTCATGCTACGAGACGATGAAGCGTTTTGCCGAGGCGGGGATCGAGATGCACTGTCAGATCGTTCTTTGCAAGGGTGTAAACGACGGCGCGCAGCTTATGAAGAGCATGAGAGACCTGTCGGAGCTTTATCCTGCGGTAAACTCGGTCTCGATAGTTCCTGCGGGAATTACGAAGCACCGTGACGGACTTTTCCCGCTCACCCCCTTTACCGGAGAGGAAGCGTCGAAGGTGATCGCGCAGGTCGAGGGCTTTGCCGAAACGTGTCTATCAAAATACGGAAGCAGAATCTTCTTCTGCGCCGACGAGCTTTATCTCTCGGCAAAAAAGAAATTCCCGACGGGTGATTACTACGAGGGATACTCGCAGATAGAAAACGGCGTCGGAATGGTCAGATCCTTTACCGACGAGTTCGCTTCGGCTCTTGGCGACACCGACGATTACGACCAGCGACGCAAGCGTTCCTGCTCGCTCGCAACGGGAGTTGCAGCTTATCCGCTTATTTCGTTTATGGCGGAGGAGATAAAAAAGAGATGCAACAATCTCGAAATTAACGTTTACTGCATAAATAACGACTTCTTCGGTGAGAACATCACCGTCGCGGGACTCGTTACGGGCAAGGACCTTTATAATCAGCTTAAGGGTAAAAAGCTCGGCAAAACGCTTTTCCTGCCGTCCGTCATGCTCCGTCACGAGAAGGACCGCTTCCTTGACGACGTGACGCCGCGTTGGCTCGAGGAAAAGCTCGGCGTAAACATCAGATTTATTGATAACGACGGATTTGAATTCGTTGAAAAGATAATGAAGTATTCTTAAGGAGGAGATACGGTGAGTACACCTGTAGTTGCGATAGTCGGACGTCCTAACGTCGGTAAGAGTACGCTTTTTAACAAGCTTACGGGCAAGCGTATCTCTATCGTTGAGGACACACCCGGCGTTACACGTGACAGAATATATCACGAGACCGAATGGAGAGGCAGAAAGCTTCTTCTCATAGATACGGGCGGAATTGAGCCCAGAACCGATAACGCAATGCTTAAATATATGCGCCGTCAGGCGGAGACCGCCATTGAGACGGCTGACGTTATCGTATTTTTGACCGACGTTAACGTCGGTATGCTTGACGAGGACAGACAAATTGCATCTCTCCTCATGAAGAGCGGAAAGCCGGTCGTTTTGGCGGTAAACAAGGTCGACCGTGTCGGCATGCCTCCTGCGGAGTTTTACGAGTTCTATCAGCTCGGCTTCAAGGACGATCCCATTCCGATATCGGCCCTTCACGGTACCGGCTCGGGTGATCTGCTTGACGTAGTTCTCGCCTACTGTCCCGAGGATGACGGTGAAAACGAGGGAGAGCTTGACGACAGCATAAAGGTTGCCGTTATCGGTAAGCCGAACGCAGGAAAATCCTCGATAATCAACAAGCTTCTCGGTACCGAGCGTCTTATTGTTTCCGACGTTGCGGGAACGACGAGAGACGCAATAGACACCGCGCTTGAAAATGAGCACGGAAAGTACGTCCTTATAGATACTGCCGGAATACGCCGTCAGAGCAAGGTCGACGATCCTATTGAAAAATACAGCGTTCTCCGAGCTAAGCTTGCAGTTGAGAGGGCAGACGTCTGCGTTATCATGATAGACGCAAACGAGGGAATCACCGAGCAGGACGAAAGAATTGCAGGTATTGCCCACGAGGCAGGAAAGCCGTCGGTCATCTGTATCAACAAATGGGACCTTATCGAAAAGGATAACAATACCGTCAAGGAATTTACCGAAAAGGTATATCAGGCGTTCTCTTATATGACGTACGCCGAGGTCATCTATCTTTCGGCAAAGACGGGCCAGCGCGTAGACAAGCTTTACGGGCTTATCAACAGCGCGCACGAGCAGAGCAAGCGCCGCATTACGACGGGAATACTCAACGACGTTCTTTCCGACGCAACGGCACGCGTTCAGCCGCCGTCCGACAAGGGCAAATATCTCAAGATATACTATATGACGCAGATAGGCATTCAGCCGCCTACCTTCGTTATCTTCTGCAACTCCGTTGAGCTTTTCCATTTCTCATACAGAAGATATATAGAAAACTGTTTGCGCGATACCTTTGGCTTCAAGGGTACGCCTATCAAGATAATAATCCGCGAACGCGGGGAGGATAGCGGCAAATGATGTTTTTGAATACCGTTACTACGGCTCCCGATCCCGATAAGATCGAAAGGATCGCAAGAAGCATATATCATACGGCGTACGGACCGCTCGGACTTCTGGTTGCCGACGGGAAGCTTGCCGGCTGGGTCTTTTATACCGTCGCGGTAGGAATTGCGCTTCTCGGATATTTCCTCGGAAGCATGAACTTCGCCGTCATAATCTCGAAGATCAAGTTCGGAGAGGACATAAGAACCAAGGGCAGCGGAAACGCCGGCGCGACGAATATGTCGCGTACCTACGGTAAAGCGGCGGGAATCGCGACGCTCGTCGGTGATATTCTCAAGACCGTTCTTCCCGTATTGCTTGCGAAGTTCCTCGTGGGCGAAGCGTTCGGCTATCTTACGGGTCTTATGTGCGCGCTCGGTCACGCTTTCCCTTGCTATTACAAATTCAAGGGCGGAAAGTGCGTGGCAGTAACTGCGGCTGTGATACTTATCATGGAGCCGCTTGCGTTCTTGTTTCTGTTCGTAATATTCGCAGTCGTTGTTCTGTCGACGAAGTACGTTTCTCTTTCTTCGATCTTCACGGCTCTTATTTCTCCCGTTATCATACATAACTTCGTAAGAAACAAGTGCTACGGTCACAGTCATTTCGGAATCGTATTTCTCATCGTGCAGTGTCTGCTCGTAATATTCCTTCATAAGGAGAATATCAAGCGTCTTTTGAACGGAAATGAGAGCAAATTTGCGTTCAAGAAGAAAAAAACCGAGAATAATGGCGAGGAAAAATAAATTTTTTGAAAAAGAGTATTGCAATTTTTCAAAAGCTGTGATATACTTATCGGGTATGAATTTCTAAATAAGAAATAATTGATATAATTTCGGATATATGGATGGAGGTGTCCTAAAAATGGCAAAGTGTGATATCTGCGGCAAGGGCGTTGTTTTTGGTCATAACGTTTCTCATTCCAACCGCAAGACCAACAGAACCTGGAAGCCCAACGTAAGAAAGGTTAAGGCAGTTGTAGACGGCACGAACAAGACCGTTCACGTATGCTCCCGTTGCCTGCGCTCGGGTAAAGTAGAAAGAGCTTAATATCTGCTCAAACGACCGAATGGCAACGATTTGCCGTTCGGTCTTTTTCTTGGAGAAATATGAAGATTCTTGTTGACGCGAGGATGTCGGATGACGTGAGAGCGTCGCTTTCTAACTACGGCGAGGTCGTTTCCTTGCCGAAATGGAAGGGACTGCCCGAGCCGGTATCGTCGCATCCCGATATGCTTTTTTACCCGCTTCCCGACGGGAAGGTCCTCGTCGGACGGGATTATTATAATGAAAACTGCGAGTTCTTCTCACGCTTTGGCGACGTTTTCACGCTCGACGAAAAAACGCCGAGCGGGGAATACCCGTTCGACGTGCGTTTTGACTGTCTCGGTGTTAACGGCGTCCTTTACGGAAAAGGCGGCTTCGTGTCGGAAACGATAATGAAGTGCTATTCTTCTTTTCTCCCCGTAAATCAGGGCTACACGAGATGCTCGGTCGCTATGCTCGGAAATAGCTGTGCCGTGACTGCCGACAAGGGAATTGCTGCGGCGCTGAAAAATAACGGAATCGACGTTCTTCTTATCCGCCCCGGGCACATAGAATTAAACGGTTACGGCTTCGGCTTCATCGGAGGCGCGGGCGCGCTAATAAGCGACGGCGTTTACGGCTTTTTCGGGGATCTTTATACTCACCCCGACGGAAAAGCGATAGCGGAATTTGCCGATCGGCATAAAATAAAAGCCGTGTCGCTTTCGGGCGGACCCTTAAGCGACAACGGCGGTCTCCTCATTCTGCGAGAAGCTCAGTCTCGGTAACTTCGCCTTCTTCAATGCGAGCCAGCTCGGCAAAATACTCGTCGAGGACTGACTTTTCGAGAAGCTGACGGAAGTCCGAATTTATGGGATGTATTATATCCCTGTACGTGCCGTCCGGATTCTTGCGGCTCGGCATTACGATGAAATATTTATCCCTGGTGTTAATTACTTTGACGTCATGAAGTGCCAACTGATTATCGAAGGTGACAGATACGACGGCTTTCATCGGACCGTCGTCGTTAAAGGTTTTGCGAATCTTAATGTCCGTGATCTGCATGGCATGCCTCCATAAAAATTAGCATTAGTGATAATGCCCACAAACAATATTATATTTGTCGGTTATGTCTACATTTTAACCGAAAATAAAAACATTATTTAACTATTTTTGAATTTTTTTGTATATATTATACGCATCATTAACCTTTTGACAACGAAAGGGAAAGGAATGTTATGAATATAAGAGAAATTGCCGATATAATGTCGAAGGCGAAGAAGATCCATTTTGTCGGAATAGGTGGCATCAGCATGTCGTCTCTTGCCGCGATAACCAAAACGAAGGGCTATACGGTCACGGGAAGCGACAGAACGAAAAGCGCGATGACCGAGCGCCTGAGCGGGCAGGGAATTACCGTATATTACTGCCACAGCGAGGAAAACGTCCTTGATTCTGACGTTATCGTTTATACCGCGGCGGTAAATTTTGAAAATCCCGAGCTCAAAAAGGGACTTGAAAGGAAGATCCCGCTTATAACGCGAGGCGAATACCTCGGCTGGCTTATGAGTGAGTATAAGTGCCGAATCGGCGTCAGCGGTACTCACGGTAAGAGCACGGTCACCTCTATGCTCACCGAGATCTACCTTGCAGGTAAATACGACCCGACTGTCGTAAGCGGTGCCGAGCTTTCCTCTATCGGCGGCGCATATCACCTCGGCTCGGAAAATTATTTCATCTTTGAAGCGTGCGAATACTGCGATTCCTTTCTTTCCTTCTGCCCGACGACTGCAGTCGTGACGAACCTTGAATACGACCACGCCGATTACTTCAAGACGATGGATCAGCTTCGCGCGTCGTTCAGACAGTACGTCGGATACGGCTCTGTCGCTGTTCTTAACGCCGACGATGACGAAGCACGTGCTCTGAAGAACGGATATGACGGAAAGGCGGTTACCTTCTCCGCTTGCGGAAAGGGCGATTATAACGCCGAAAACGTCGTTTATAACGGCGGTTGTGCCTCCTTTGACCTTACTTGTCACGGCGAAAAGCTCGGCGATATCATGCTTACCGTTCCGGGCGTTCATAACGTATATAATGCGCTTGCCGCTGCGGCGTCTGCGCTCGAAAACGGCGCGGATATGGCTTCCGTTAAGGCGGGTCTTTACGCATTCGGCGGAGCGAAGCGACGCTTTGAATATAAGGGTAAGACCGAAACGGGCGCCGAGGTCTATATCGACTATGCTCACCATCCGTCGGAGATCAAGGTAACGCTTAACGCGGCAAAGACGTTTGGAAAGCGTGTCGTGACCGTCTTCCAGCCGCATACCTATTCGCGTACTGCGAGCTTGTTTGACGATTTTACCGCATCGTTCCGCGACTCCGACATTACGCTTTTTGCCGATATCTACGCGGCGCGCGAGACCGATACTCTCGGTGTCTCCTCCGAGCTTCTTGCAAGCAAGACGCCGAACGGAACCTGTCTTAGTACCTTTGAAAATATCGCGGAATATCTCAAGAACAACTGTGATGAAAACGATATTATCATGATCCTCGGCGCAGGTGACGTAATAAAAATTGCGGATATGATAGTCTGAATGTAAAAGTTCACAAAAGTTAACATCCCCCGAAGCAAAAATGACGCTTCGGGGGATTTTTTTGTGCCCGAATCGGGCTGTTTGCCGTTGACAGATGTTAAAAAATGTGATATAATTACAAATGAATGTGAAAATTAACATTAAGGAGATCACAAATGAGCTTGGCAAGAAGAAATGCGATACATCAGCTATTCCAAAGCAAGCCCTTTATCACGCTCCACGAGCTGGAGGAAATGTTCCCCGACGTTTCGAGTATGACTCTGCGCCGAGATATCGAGTATTTTGAGCGCCAGGGTGAGGCGATCAAGGTCAGAGGCGGAGCAAGATCCATGAAGTTTATCAAGACCTCGATGGAGGATGCGTTCAGCTTGCGCCTTCACTCAAATTCCTACGCAAAGGAAAAGATCGCTCAGGAAGCGCTTCGCTTTATCGAAACGGGAAGAAGCATCTTCCTCGATTCGGGAACGACCGTGCTTCGTCTGGCGGAGATAATTCCCAACAGCCGTCTTACCGTTACGACGACGGGACTTAACGTCGCTATCGAGCTTATGAAAAAGGAGCAGCCGATAGTTAACATCGTCGGCGGTATGATAAACCGCGATAACGTAACAGTTTCGGGTAATCAGGCAGTGCAGTTTATCGAGGGTATCAATATCGACGTCGCCTTTATCGTTCCTTCGGGAGTTACGGCTGACGACGGGCTGACCTGCGGTAACTATAACGACTGCGAGCTTAAAAAGCTCGTTATTGAAAAGGCAAGAAAGGTCGTCGTTCTCATGGATGCTTCAAAGACCGATAAGAGCTTGCCGTACACCTTCAGCGATTTTTCCGATATCGACTGCATAATCTCTGACGGAGCTCTTCCGCCCGACGTTATGGAGAAGGCACAGGCGGAAAACGTTGAGATCATCATTGCTTAAAAATTTTTGAATTATATATAGGAGGACTATTATGGCACAGGTAGTAATTATGCCCCGTCAGGGACAGAGTGTCGAGAGCTGTGTTATCACCGAATGGAAGAAAAAGGTCGGTGACAAGGTAGAGGAAAAGGACGTCCTTTTCTCATACGAGACCGATAAGTCGAGCTTCGACGAGCTTTCGACCGTTTCGGGCACGCTTCTCGCCATTTTCCACGAGGAGGGCGACGACGTTGAGTGTCTATTACCGGTATGCGTTATCGGTAACGAGGGCGAGGACATTTCGGCGCTCATTCCCAAGAAGGAAGAGGCGGCAGCCCCCGCTCCCGAAGCACCCAAGGAAGAAGTCAAGGAAGAGGTCAAGGCACCCGCTCCCGAGGCGGCTCCTACGGGCAGCGCGGTAAGCACTGAGGGAAGAATCAAGATCTCTCCCCGCGCGCGTCACCTCGCTGAAAGAACCGACGCAGATATTTCCCGCGCAGTTCCGACAGGACCTAACGGAAGAATAATCGAGCGTGATATCAACACCCTTCTCGATAAGGGCTGGACTAATGCAGACAAGCCCGTTGAGTCAGCTCCTGCAGTTTCCGCTTCGGCTGCTCCCGCACTTGAGGAATACACCGACGTTAAGCTCCCGAACATCCGCAAGGTCATTGCAAAGAGCATGCACGCATCCCTTTCGAATATGGCTCAGCTTACCCTCAACTCCTCGTTCGACGCGACTGCCGTTATGGCGTTCCGTGCGTCCGTCAAGGATAACGCGGAGAAGCTCGGTCTTAACAATATCACCATCAACGATATTATCCTTTACGCAGTTTCGAGAACCATCCTTTCCTTCAAGGATCTCAATGCTCACTACCTCGACGATAAGGACGTAATGCGTTACTTCAATACCGTTAACCTCGGTATTGCAGTCGATACCGAAAGAGGACTTCTCGTTCCTACCGTGTTCGGTGCTGAAAAGCTTTCGCTTAACGAGCTTTCCGATGAGGCAAAGACCGTTATCAAGGCGGCTCAGTCGGGCAGCATCGCTCCCGATAAGCTCAAGGGCGCATCGTTCACCGTAACGAACCTCGGTGCTATGGGAATTGAGTCCTTCACTCCCGTAATCAATCCTCCTCAGACCGGTATTCTCGGTGTTGACGCGGTGACCTACAGAGTTAAGCCCGACGGCAGCACTTATCCCGCTATGGGACTTTCACTTACCTTCGACCACCGTGCTCTTGACGGTGCTCCTGCCGCAAAGTTCCTGAAGGCGCTTTGCGACAACCTCACGAATTTCAATCTTCTTCTTGCAAAGTAAGAGGTGAACAGTATGTACGATCTGATAATTTTAGGCGGCGGCCCTGCCGGCTATAACGCGGCTGAAAGAGCTGCTCACGGCGGTCTTAAAACGCTTCTTATCGAGGGAAGAGCACTCGGCGGCGTTTGCCTTAACGAGGGTTGTGTTCCTACCAAAACTCTTCTTTATTCTGCAAAGATATTCGACTACGCGAAGCATAGCGCCGAGTACGGCGTTAAGTTCGAAAATGCATCGATCGACCATTCTGCCGTTATCGACAGAAAGGGAAGAGTCGTTAAGACTCTCGTCGGCGGAATCGGCGCTTCGATGAAGCGCGCGGGCGTAACCGTAGTTAACGCTTACGGCACAATTATGGGCAAGGATGCAAGCGGATTTACCGTTAAGGCAGGCGACGAGGAATATAAGGGCGCGAAGCTCCTTATATGCACCGGCTCGACTGCGGCTGTTCCCCCCATTCCGGGTCTGCGCGAGGCGGTAGACAGCGCCTTTGCTATGACGAACCGCGAAATACTCGATATGAAAAATGTACCCGAGAAGCTCGTCGTTATCGGCGGCGGCGTAATCGGTCTTGAAATGGCTTCTTATTTCAACTCGATCGGTAGTAAGGTCACGGTCATCGAAATGCTTGACCACATCGCAGGACCGACCGACAGCGAAATTTCGAAGATCCTTTACAAAAACTACGTCAAGAAGGGCGTTACATTCCTTCTCGGCGCGAAGGTCACCTCCGTTGGCAAGGACTGCGTAAACTACGAGCTTAACGGCAAGGAAGAATCCGCTCCTGCAGACGCAGTGCTCGTTTCTATCGGACGCCGCGCAATGACGCAGGGCATCGGTCTTGAGAACATCGGCGTTCTTACCGAAAGAGGCGCTATCGTAACCAACGACAAGCTTGAAACGAACGTTTCGGGCGTTTGGGCGGCAGGCGACGTAAACGGCAAGAGCATGCTTGCTCACACGGCTTACCGTGAGGGCGAGGTCGCTGTAAACAATATGCTCGGAAAGCCCGACAGAATGAATTACAATTCCGGTCCCGCAGTTATCTACACCAACCCCGAGGTCGCATCGGTCGGTGAGACCACAGAGACCGTAAAGGCAAAGGGACTTGATGCGAAGGTCGAGAGCTTTACGCTCAAGTACAGCGGCAGATATATTGCCGAAAACGAGGGCGGCGACGGAATCGTCAAGCTCATTATCGACAAGGAACACCGCAAGGTTATCGGCGTTCACATGATCGGTAACTACGCGTCCGAGATCATCTACGGCGCGGCGCTTATGGTCGACCGCGAGATGAGAGTCGAGCAGGTGCAGAAGATCGTCTTCCCGCATCCGACCGTCGGCGAAGTTATCCGCGAAGCAATGTTCATGATTTAAGAAATTTTAATAATATAAGGAGAACAAAACTATGCCTAAGAGTCAATACGTTGATCCCTCAAAAGCTTTTGAAAGCGGCTATATTCATTTTGAGGATATTCCCGTTTGTCAGTACAATAAGACCCTGACCGAGGAAAAGAAGATATACACAAAGGCGGACTTCCTCCGTATCTACCGCGATATGGCGATCATCCGTGAGTTCGAGACCATGCTTAACGAGGTTAAGGTCAAGAGCGAATACAACGGCGTTAAGTACAATAACCCCGGTCCTGCTCACCTTTCGATAGGTCAGGAAGCGTCGGCTGTCGGTGAAGCTTACTGCCTCGACATCAACGACTTCTCGTTCGGTTCTCACCGTTCGCACGGCGAGATCCTTGCTAAGGGTCTTTCCTCCATCGAGAAGCTTAACGACGAAGAGCTTTACGCTATTATGAAGGAATTCCTTGACGGTTCGGTTCTTTCCGTTGTTGAAAAGCACATGAACGCAGGTGGAAACGTTAAGGAGCTTGCTATAAACTTCCTTCTTTACGGCGCACTTGCAGAGATCTTCGCCCGTAAGACCGGCTTCAACCGCGGTCTAGGCGGATCCATGCACGCATTCTTCATTCCTTTCGGACTTATGCCTAACAACGCTATCGTTGGCGCATCTGCTCCCATCGCACTCGGTGCGGCTCTCTATAAGCGTTCGAACGGCAAGCCCGGTATCGTTATCTCCAACTGCGGAGACGGCGCAACCGGACGCGGTCCTGTTCTTGAATCTCTCAACTTTGCGTCAATGGACCAGATCACCAAGCTCTGGGGCATGGACGGCAAGTATTCCGACGGCGGCATGCCTATCCTCTTCAACGTCTTTAACAACCACTACGGTATGGGCGGACAGACGAGAGGCGAGACGATGGGCTTTGATATGGTTGCCCGTCTCGGTGCCGGCTTCAACCCGTCCCAGATGCACGCGGAGCGCGTAAACGGTTACGATCCGCTTGCAGTTATCGACGCAGTATCGAGAAAGAAGAAGCTTCTTCTTGAGGGCAAGGGACCTGCGCTTCTCGACGTAGTTACCTACCGTGTATCCGGTCACTCCCCCTCCGACTCCTCTACCTACCGTACGCAGGAAGAGATCGAGGCATGGAAGAATGCAGATCCGATCGTTGCGTTCAAGAACAAGCTCATCAAGGGCAAGCTCGCGACCGAAAACGATTTCGCGGTAATGCACGAGCAGATCACCAACCGCATGACCGAGATCATGAAGCTTGCTATAAACGACGAGATCTCGCCCCGTATGGACCTTAACAAGGAACCCGATGCTATCGCATCTATCATGTTCTCTAATCAGAAGGTCGTTTCTATGGAGCCCGAGCGCAAGGCAGAAATGCTTATGCCGAAGGAAGAGTGCCCCCGTGTCAAGGAGATCAAGGGCAAGGTTCGTACCGCTACCGACAAGGACGGCAAGCCCGTTTCCAAGATGAAGATGTACAACGTCTGCGACGGTCTCTTCGAGCCGATCATCGACAAGTTCTACGACGATCCTACGCTTATCGCTTACGGTGAAGATAACCGTGACTGGGGCGGCGCGTTCGGCGTTTACAAGAAGATGACCGAGGCAGTTCCTTATCACCGCTTCTTTAACTCCCCCATTTCCGAGTCCGCTATCGTCGGTTCGGCAGTCGGCTACGCAATGTGCGGCGGACGTGCTATCGTTGAGCTTATGTATGCTGACTTCATCGGTTGTGCAGGAGACGAAATATTCAACCAGATGGCAAAGTGGCAGGCAATGAGTGCAGGTATCCTTAAGATGCCTATCGTTCTCCGTGTTTCGGTCGGATCGAAGTACGGCGCACAGCACAGCCAGGACTGGACCGCTATCACCTCTCACATCCCCGGACTTAAGGTCGTATTCCCCGTAACTCCTACCGACGCAAAGGGACTTATGACCAGTGCTCTTGACGGCACTGACCCTGTTGTATTCTTCGAGTCGCAGAGAGTTTACGGCTTCGGCGAGGAATTCGTTAAGGAAGGCGTGCCGGAGGGCAAGTTCGCAATCGAATTCGGCGAGCCCGATGTCAAGCGCGAAGGTAAGGACGTTACCATTCTTACTATCGGCGCAACTCTCTACCGCGCAATGAACGCTGCAAAGACTCTTGAAGAGAAGTACGGAATCTCCGCAGAGATCATCGACGCACGTTCCCTCGTTCCGTTCAACTACGACAAGGTTATCGAGAGCGTTAAGAAGACCGGTAAGATCGTTATCGTGGGCGACGCTTGCGAGCGCGCTTCCATGATGAAGGATATGGCTGCAAATATCACCGAGTTCTGCTTCGATTACCTCGATGCTCCGCCTGTTGCTCTCGGATCGAGAAACTGGATCACTCCCGCCTTCGAGCTTGAGAAGTCCTTCTTCCCGTTCGAGGATGCCATCATCGACTGCATCCACGAGAAGCTTATCCCCCTGAACGGCCACGTTCCGACTCACAACTTCTCCGATATCGAGAAGGTCGAAAGAGCCAAGAAGGGTCTGTAAGATCGCAAATTGAGAATTCTGT
>JAFTTT010000027.1 GCA_017466625.1 Clostridia bacterium | reverse complement strand
ATGGACATCTCTGCCCGTGCGCTCAAGATCAAGAGAACCGTTATAACAAAGCTTCTTAATGAGGGTCTCTATCCCTATACGAAGCGTTACCTCGGAACCTTTGATAACCACTTCTCTACTATCGGAATGATCGGTATGAACGAAGTCGGTCTTAACGCTACTTGGATCCGCAAGGACCTTACTCATCCCGAAACCCAGGAATTTGCAAAGAAGGTTCTTAACCACATGAGAGAGCGTCTCTCCGACTATCAGGAGGAATACGGCGATCTCTACAACCTCGAGGCGACACCCGCAGAGTCGACCACCTTCCGTCTTGCAAAGCACGACAGAAAGCACTACCCCGACATTATCACCGCCGCAAAAGACGGAGATACCCCCTACTACACCAACTCTTCTCATCTCCCCGTTGGTTACACAGAGGATATCTTTACGGCGCTTGACGTTCAGGACGAGCTTCAGACTCTTTACACCTCGGGAACCGTCTTCCACGCGTTCCTCGGCGAAAAGCTTCCTGACTGGAAGGCGGCGGCATCTATCGTCCGCAAGATCGCTGAAAACTACAAGCTTCCCTACTATACTCTCTCTCCCACATATTCAGTATGTACCAAGCACGGCTACATTGTCGGTGAGCATTACAACTGCCCCGAATGCGGCGCTGCTACCGAGGTGTACAGCCGTATCACCGGTTACTACCGTCCCGTTCAGAACTTCAACGACGGTAAGGCACAGGAATATAAAGACAGAAAGGAATACAATATTGCTACTTCTGTTCTTAAGAGAGACGGTGTAAAGGAAGAGTGTGCTTGCGAGAGTGCGCCTGTTCAGGCGAATTATTCTGACAAGATCTATCTCTTTGCTACTCAGACCTGTCCCAACTGCAAGGTCGCGGTTTCCCTTCTTGAAAAAGCAGGCGTATCATACGAGAAGCTTTACGTAAATGAGAACGAAGAAATGGCCAAGAAGCTCGAGCTTCGCCAGGCACCCACTCTCGTTATTATGAATGGCGAAAGTGCTACCAAGTTCGCAGGCGTTCCGGCGATAAAGAAATACCTCGAATCAATTAAATAATCATATTGTCAAGGGTCTATCACGGGCCCTTGACTCATTTAGGAGTAATTATGTACGATATAATCGTTATAGGAGGCGGCCCAGCCGGACTGACTGCAGCGATCTACGGCCGCAGACAGAACAAGACTGTCCTTGTGCTTGAGAAAAATTCATTCGGCGGACAGACCGTATACTCGCCCAAAATAGAAAACTATCCCGGCTTTACCGAAATGAGCGGAATAGAGTTTTCCGATAAGCTCGTTGATCAGGCGCTTTTTCAGGGTGCAGAGCTTGAGCCGGCAGAAGCGCTTTCCGTCACCATCAATGGCGGTATCAAGACTGTGCATACCGACAGCGGAGACTATGAATGTAAGGCCTTGATCCTCGCCTGCGGTGCGAAGCACCGCCTGCTCGGCCTTGAGGGTGAAGAAGAACTCATCGGAAACGGAATCTCCTTCTGTGCCCTTTGCGACGGCGCTTTTTATAAGGACAAAGAGGTCGCGGTTATCGGCGGAGGAAACAGCGCTCTGCAGGAAGCTGTACTTCTCTCGCAGGGATGCAGAAAAGTTACCGTGATCCAGAACCTATCCTTCCTTACAGGAGAAAGCAAGCTTGCGGATATTCTTGAATCAAAGGATAACGTCGAGATCATATATAACACGATCGTAACTGAGCTTATCTCTGATGGCGAACTTCATGCCATCAAGATCAAGAATACCGAAACTGGCGATGAAAAGGAGCTTTCTCTTGACGGAATGTTCGTTGCTATCGGTCTCGTCCCCGACACGGATGTCGCAAAGGAGCTTACAAACCTCGATGAGCGCGGATACATTATTTCCGGCGAAGACACCGTTACCAATATAGACGGCGTATTTGCTGCAGGTGACTGCAGAACAAAGGGAGTAAGACAGATCGCAACAGCAATTGCTGACGGCGCATCTGCTGCACTCGGCGCTTGTAAATACATCGAAAATAACTAACATAAATCCCCGACGCATCCCGTCGGGGATTTTTCTCGTTATAGGACAAGTGAGAAGATAAATATAATTGAATATCAACTGTTTAGGAGTAATTTATGATATTCAACCTACTGTCAAAGATCTTCTGTCTTTTCTTACGCGTCTCAACGGGAAATTCATTTCCGCCGCCATTGCCGCAAAATGAGGAGGAGCGTTTATTTGCTGCAGCAAAGCAAGGCGACAAAAGAGCTCGTGAGTTGCTTATTGAACACAATTTGCGTTTAGTAGCTCATATAGTAAAAAAGTATTTTTCGTCGTCGAAAAACCAGGATGACCTTGTTTCAATAGGAAGCGTCGGACTTATAAAGGCAATAGACTCATTCAACACAAAGAACGGAACTAAATTTGCAACCTACGCATCGAAATGTGTGCAAAATGAGATCCTTATGTATTTCAGAGCGCAGAAAAAGCTTTCATGCGAAGTATCTATAAATGAAACTATTGATACCGACAAGGACGGAAACCCACTGACTTTTTCCGACATAATATGCTCTGACGATACGATCGTAGACGACATCGAATCAAAGATATATTCAAAAAAGGCGATTGAGATCATTAAAACTGCATTAACACCGAGAGAACGTAAGATTATAGTAATGAGATACGGGCTGAATAATCCGAGACCGCGCACACAAAGACAAATTGCTGAAATTATGAATATTTCACGATCATACGTAAGCAGAATCGAGAAATCAGGCATAGAAAAAATCAGAGCAGAATTCAGACGATGCGGATTTGGTGATTACATGTAATATATTTGATAGCAAGAACATATCTATATACAAAAAAGCGAAGGCGGTATAATTTATGTCTATTAGCAGCTCCGGCCTGAACGGCCTTAATCTCAATGCATCGGTCATCATGCGGCCGATGGGAAATCTAACATTGCTTGGAAGCATTGGCACCGATCTAATTATTCCCGAAAATCTTTCTGACACTGCGACAATACTAAAGACCGACTGCGATGTGAAGATCAATGAGATCATTTCATCTAACAACGCAGTAACGGCACGCGGTTCTGCCTCATATACAATTCTCTTACTCGGAGATGACGGCAGTCTCGGAAGTGTTAAAACAAGCGAGGAGTTTGAACTTAAGGATTTTATCGAGGATGCTAATGAGTCAACCGTCCTCGTATACGGAGGAAGCAACGCTGAATGTTCATCGCGTCTGATCAATCCAAGAAAGGTGAATATTTCGTCTGATATTTCCGTATCCGTCTCTGCATTGCGCGAAGAAAACGTAAATCCGGAAATAAAAGGAACCGAGACGATAGAAGATGAGATTTCTCTCAAAAGAAGAATGGGAAATATTACTTGTATAGATACGTATTCCCTCAACGAAAAAGATATACCGGTTAGCAGCGACGTCAGCATCGACGGGAACCTGCCTCCGATGTCACAAATTCTTTACAGCAACGTAAGTATTCGCCCGACTGAATTAACAACTGCGGGAAATAATGTGACCGTAAAATCCAAGGCAGTTTTCTCTGCTATCTACAAGAGCGAAGAAGGAAACATATTTGCTATCGAAAAGCCGATACTGCTCGAAAAAACGATCGAAGCCGATAATGCTGAATCGTTCGAGTGGTTTGCAGATGTGACCGCCGATGACGTAACCGCTGAAATCGCGATAGACGGGTACGGCGAAGCAAAGCTTATCGAGCTTGATTTTGCATACGATATAATTTTGAACGGAGTCAGAAACGTCACCGTTGATACAGTTACCGACGCGTATTCAACGGAATATGACTGTAAAACCGACGTCCTGCACTCTGAATGCGTTACCTACAATAGAGCATATAACTCTTCCCTTTCGGTCAACGCATCAGCAGACAGAGGCGAGATCTCCGCCGAAAGCGTGCGCGCTGTTATGCTTGGAGGCGTCAACTTGAGGGATGTTCAGAGTCAATACTCAGACGAAAAGAGGCGTCTTGTTGTTGAAGCTACTGCTACGGTATCTGCTGTGTGCGAAAACAACATTGTTTCGGATGAGGACGAGAGATTTTCCTCTGTAAGTTTTGAGTATCCATTCAAGTGCGAGCTAGACGTAGGAGAAAAGCACGAAAACACAAGCTACAACGTTACTTTAACGGTAACTGACACTCGCTTCCGCTGTGATCAAAATAAAATATACTGCGACTTCGAAAACGAGATACGCGCAGTTTCCGTAGAAACGGTGCCGCACTGCTGCTTGACGTCAATAGTTATTGATAAGTGTACGCCCATATCTGCATCGTATGCTCCGATAACACTTTGCTATCCGAGCGGCGGAGAAACGCTCTGGGATATCGCAAAATATTATAAAGTATCTTTGGAAGGTATTGCAGCTTCAAACAATCTTGACGGAGATGACATTTCGGGTAAAAAGGTACTGCTTATCCCTTCATACAGAAGAACAAAGCCGATTTATTCTGCGTCAAACTGAACTATTGATTTTATCCTTCACATGTGATATAATATATAAAAATCATAAAAGAAGGATAAACCAATGAATAACCCCAAAATTAAGATCACAGTAACGGATTTCGGCACGATGACCGCCGAGCTTTATCCCGAAAAGGCACCTATAACCGTTGAAAATTTCCTCAAGCTTGTTAAGGATGGCTTCTTTTCAGGACTGATATTCCACCGCGTTATACCCGGATTTATGATCCAGGGCGGCGGATACAAGCCGGATTTCAGCGAAACTGACGCTGATAGCATCAGAGGAGAGTTTGCCGCAAACGGTTGCGCTACAAACGACATTAAGCACACTCGCGGCGTCCTTTCAATGGCTCGTACCATGGCTCCAAACTCCGCTTCGTCGCAGTTCTTTATTATGCACAAGGATGCTCCGCATCTTGACAGACAGTATGCCGCGTTCGGTAAGGTTACTGAGGGCATCGAAGTCGTTGACAAGATCGCAGCTGTCAGAACCGGCACATACGGATACTTTTCCGACGTGCCCGTAACTCCGGTCGTTATTGAAAAAATTGAGATCATATAAAAAATGAGCCGAGATCATTCTCGGCTTATTTTTATGAAAATATATATTTTCCGATTTGAAACAAGGTTTGACGTCTTTTAAGCGTAATATCCGCCGTATCTGTGGTTGAGTAGTATAACGCTTCGGGACAAGCCGAAAAGCCGTTCAGAGCGTCATCATACGCCATAAGCGCTATATCTGATGCTTTCTTCCCGTAGTCGCATGTATAAGCATCTCGAAACGTTGGGTCGGTCATTACGATCTCGGCGGCAGTATTGGGAAATGACGGATCTTCGCACCGTCCGAGTATTACCGAGCAAAAAGCAACCTTGCAAAGATACGGCGCGTCAGGACATACTGCATCGCATACAGACGCTACAAAGTTCCGTTTTTCACACTCAATTATTTCATTTTCATCGGTTTCGTCAACGCCTGCATTTACCGTCCTGACCTCTTCGTCATTCTCATGAAATATCAATGAATACGTACCTATAACTCCGATCATTATAAGTGACGATATTAGACAGATCTTTATATATAGCTTCATTTCGTGCTCCTTTTTTATTGAGTGTTGCCCGAAATATCGCATCTTATAACAATGACCCCGCCGTTATTTAGGCGGGGTCATTGTTATTTATTTCATTTTATTTTATCAAAATAATCAATTACGTTCTCCCAGTCAAATTGCTTTTGACTGTGATCGCCTTCCTTTACGTGGAACGCGATAGAGCCGCTTTGATAGGCCTTATTAAGGATGGGGGCTTCATCCTCGAGTACTATTCCCTTCTTGCCGTAAAGCTCCCATACGGGGCTTGCAAGGCGCGCTGCACGAAGCTCCGCGTCAGGATCTGCCCACGTATCAAGAACAGAACCCGTTATATAAAGATTTCTCGGAGCAACGAGTGACAATACCATGTGCTGATCCATCGGCAGATACTCTTCCGCGTCGTTATAGTCATGGAACTTTTCGCAGAACCAGTCGGATATGTTGATATCCTTAACGTGCTCGCCCAGCTTTCCGCGAAGAAGTGCAGCTCCCATACAGCCTGAATTATTTGGCACTGCAAGGAAAATTCTCTCATCAGTTGCAGCCGCCCAAAGCGCCGCCTTACCGCTTCTCGAATGTCCGATAGAGGCAACTCGAGAGGCATCTATGTCGGGATCGGTTTCTAGATAATCAAGCACTCTGCTGACTCCCCATGCCCAAGCGGAAATTGATGCCCATGAGTTTTTCTTTCTCACTGCATTTACTTCTGCAAATACTCCAACCTTATATTCAGAATGTGTAGTCCATTCGCGGTATATATCCTTTGTCGGCATAGCTGCAACGGCGTATCCGCGGTCGGTTATATACTTGAGAGGTAGAGCGCTATCGACCTCCGAAGAAAACATATTGCCTTCTTCATCGAATTTGAGCCAATTCTCCATATTCTCGTGCATTACGTATATGAAAGACGGAAGTGGCTTGTCTGCATTTTTTGGTAAATAAACGTAGAACGGAAACGAGAAGCTACCAAAGCCCGAGCGAACGCTCTTTCGGATCATTCCGTACATTTCAGTCGTTTCTTCAACCTTAAAATACAGATCCTTCGGTCTTTCAATATCGCGAATCCCGTAAACGTAGTTTGCGCAAAGATCAAGAACCTCATCGCGACGATATTTTTCCCACTGCTCCTTAGTTGTAATGTCGATACCGCTCAGCGAGGTTAACAGCTTTGGAACGTTATTCATATCAGTTCTCCATTCTGCGGTTTTTTAAGATTATAACACTTATCACAATCCTTTTCAAGGATAATGTCTATTTTCATAAAATTAAAATACGAAAGTATACACCTTCGTGTTTTGCAAACTTCGTGCGCCGAAAGGCGCAGATAGTTGAAAACGGCAGATTCCAATAGGAATCTGCCGTTTTCTGGCTGGGATAGCTGGACTCGAACCAGCGATGCAGGAGTCAAAGTCCTGTGCCTTGACCGACTTGGCGATATCCCAATGACCTTGATATTATAGCATATATGATGGTAAATGTCAATGACTTTTAATTCAAAAAGAGACGGCTTATGCCGTCTCTTTTTATCAGTCGTTATCTATATGTACATTGACTCTGTTATAAGGAATTTCGATCTCTGCCGCCTCAAATACGCTCTTAACGTTTTCGAGAACGTCAAAGTATACCGTCCAATAATCGGAGTTCTTTACCCATACGCGTGCGACTATCGAAACCTTGCTGTCGCCGTTCTCGGATACGCGTACGAAGGGAGCGGGATCCTTAAGCGAAAGCTCATGCGCCTCAATTACTCTTGTCACGAGCGCCTTCGCCTTTTCTACGTCTGTATTGTAGCTTACGTTAAAGGTAAGGTCGACGCGACGGATGTCTTTTTCGGAATAGTTAACGATAGTTCCTGAGGAAAGCGCTCCGTTAGGAATGTAGACCACCTTGTTGTCGGGAGTGCAAAGACGGGTGTTCGTAAGATGAATGTCAAGAACTGTTCCCGAGTATCCCTGCGCCTCGATATAATCGTCGACCTTAAAGGGACGCGTGACTATAATGAGTATGCCGCCTGCAAGATTAGAAAGCGCACCGTTTACTGCCAAGCCGACGCAAACACCGAGTGATGCGATGAGGGCGGTAATGCCGCTCGTGTCTATTCCGACGTAGCCGATCAGACAAACGAGTATAAGCGCCTTAAGACCGATCTTGAAAACGTATGCAAAGACGTTCGTTAGTGTCTTATCGAATTTGCCGTTGTCGACCGATCTCTCGATGCGACGAGCGAGCTTGTTTATAACCTTGAAGGAAATAAACATTACGACAAGTGCGATTACGAGACGGAGCCCCGCCGAAGTTACCCAGGCCAGTATGGAATTAAGAAGTTGTTTCCACATAATGATTTCTCCTAATATTTATTATTTTAATGCATTATAGCATGATTGTCGAAATTTGTAAAGCGGTATTCGAGTAAATCTTTTCGTATCAGAATAGTGATAAGTCCATCGTATTCCTTATAGACGGTATATACGTCGAGTGCCATATATTTATTTAGGAACGATTCACCGTTCGAATATCGCATGTCTATCACGACGTAATCGGTATAAACCGAATCATCGGTGCCGATCTTATGATAATGCACCTCGTAGATCTCGGAGCGATCCGCGATGTGCGGAAGAAGCATCGTTGAAGCAGTAACGGAAGCTTTAGGATCTATTTGGTTGAGTATTTCCTCCATACTCTCAAAGGTCTGGCGCTCCTCGATCCAAGAATCGGTATACTGCTTATAGGTAGGAGCACAGGACACTGTAACGACGAGTGCAGACGCAACTGCACAAAATGAAAGAGCAAGCTTCTTTCCGTTCGGCTGCATATCGCTCACGTTAAGAATGAACAAATATATGAGGAATGCCGCGCTTCCGAAGCTGTACTGGAAGCCGATCTGGTACTGGTACGGATAAAGCGGCATAAGGTTGATGAGAATGAACGGAAACAGCAAAATATACCGTGATATCTTCTTCGTAAGCATCGGAACAAAACCACGCGGGGCAAGCATTTGAAGAATATATAGAAGCTTTGATGCAAGCGTCTCGCCGCTATTACCCTCAACCGCAAACTGCGTGAAGATATACGAAGGATTCTTTATACAGGTGAGAATTATAGGTATAAGACCCTCCTTGCCGTCTGTATAATTGGAGTATCTGCTCGTCATTGCACCGTAGCCGGTCTTTTCGAGTATTGATACGGCGGCGTAAATGTAGATAACGGAGGTGACAAGAAGTATCGCACCGTGTAGGCGCTTTTTCCTTGCAAAGAAGGCATACAGAGCAAAAATCGCGACGTATACTGCCGCGTCCTCCTTGACCGTAAGCGTTAGAAACGCGAAGATATACATAGGAATCGGCTTATCAATTTCAAAGAAATAGAACATCCACAGAAGAAGCGGAGTCAAGAAGCAATTTTCGTGTATATCATAGAACGTGCCGCTCGAAAGAGCAGGCAGACAGACGTATACAAATGACGCTCCCAACGACATCGGACGTGAAAGCGAATACTTACGGCAGATAAGATAGAGAGGAAATACGCCCGACGCAAGAATGACCGCCTGCCCTATCTGCAGAGTCTCAGGCGTAGGAAACAGTGCATAAAACGGAAGAAGCAGGTACCATATCGGCGAGATATGTACGTCAAAATGCGACATGATAACGTCGCGCTCACAGGAGACAGTCGGAAGCAAGGTCGTTTTCATGTTATGAAACATATTTACGAAGATTCCGAAGTCGAAATTAGGCGCGGCGAAGGTGCGGTAGCGAAGCACTCCTATCGTGCCGACGTAAAAGACAAAAGCTCCGAACAGAGAAATCAAAACAACAGACGTCAGCGCCCTGAACAAGACGTTTCTTGAGCTTTCCGTTTGGAAGACCGTGACAAAGCATTTGTTGTCCTTGCTTAAAAAACGTGGTAAATTAAGCTTATCGCTATATATAAGCCAAGCAAGGACCGCGCCGATGGGGATCAGTATAAAAAAGGCATAATAGAATTCGGTGAATTCGCTTACTGTCTTAAACGCCATTCCGAGCATCGAGAAAAGAAGTATCCACGCGTCGCTGTTAAAGCTCTTAACAAAGAAATCGAGAACCGACAGAAGGAAGAAAAGGGATATTACAGACAGCGAATAATGGACAAAATTAACGTCTGCGGCATATTTGACGCTCTCAAATCCAACGGTGTTTGCGTCGGAGAGCGTATTAAGCAGTATGAAATTCAGGAGCAGCCACGCCGAAAAGAGGCGCAGTGTCACTCGTTCGACCGTCAGATCGAAGCGTTCTATAAATCTTTTCACGATACTATCCTTCAAAGACGCACACCCCCGAGAGGGGTGTGCGGGATTTTTTACGGTGCAAGCTTTTCGGCGAGAGCTACAAGCTTCTTAAGCGTAGCTTCAAACTCGTCTATTCTGTAAGTAGAGTTAATATTCCAGATCTTTTCGCACATAGCGGCGAGGTTTTCCTCGATAGCGAAGACGTCGCCCTTGTAGTTAAGTACCCATGAACAGATGGTTGCACCAATGACCTTGTCTGTCGGCTCAACTACTATCGGATTATTATACGCGTAGGACTTTTCCCACCAGTTCTTCCAGGTGTAGATATTCCAGTCGCAAAGAATGTCCTTGGGATGCCATCTGCCGCCCGGAACGTCTTTATCGTATATCTCGGGTCTTACGACGTAAAGAGGCATCCAGGAAGCGTTAGTGATAGTAAAACCTTCTTCAAGAAGCTCGTTAGGGAGATGGTAGAGAGATTCCCATGCAGTAACGATAACGTCACGCGAGATCTGCTCTGCTCCGTCTCTGGGGAAGCCCTCCCAGACGATGGGAATTCTGCCAAGGTCAAGGATCATATCGGTAAGAAGCTTGATCGAATGAGTATAAAGTGCGTGAACATCCTTTATACCGTTTTTCTCCATATATGCCTTGCAGTCCTTGCAGTTGTTCCATGCGTCAATTGCCGCTTCGTCTCCGCCTATATGAATATAAGGCGAATCAGGGAACAGCTCAATTACTTCCTCAAAGATCGCCTTGAGGTTGTCAATCACACCAGGTTTACCGATACATACGAGGTCTACTCTTGCGTCGCCTTCTATCGGTGTGCAACCAAAAAGCTCGGGATATGCAGTATTAAGATAGGTAGCGTGACCGGGTACGTCGACCTCGGGAATAATAACTACGCCGCGGTCGGAGGCGTACTTGCGCATCTGATTTATCTGCTCAACGGTGTAGTTTGCGTCAGGCGTCGGAAGCTTCGGGAACTTCTTGCTTGGAAGATTATATCCCTGATAATCCGAAAAATGCATGTGCGCATACTTGACTTTGTAGAGATAGCAGATATCAATGTAATGCATTACTTCTTCAAATGTGCGGTAATTTGCAGGCATATCTATCATGAGAGCGCGGTAAGTCGAATCCGGCTTATCCTTGATCTCACACTCGGGTGCTGTAATCGTATCGTCGTTTACTGTAATAAGCTGATAAAGAGTAGCAATGCCGTTATTTATGCCATGTGTTTCCGACGCCTCGATAACAACGCCGTCCTTTGTAACGGCGAGAAGGTATTCCTCTTCCTTAAGCTCAGGATTGTTCTTTAGAACGACTCCGCCGTTTCCTTCCGTAAAGTCGACAGAAAACAGCTTCTTTACGGTGGTTATAAACGTATCGGCATAGTCGGAAAACTCTTTCGGAAAAGAAATGACGGTCGATATACTGATGTCAGCACTTCCCTCTTTGATGCACTTCGGCATCGGAATAATATTTATCTTGCTCATTATTTTTCTCCTGTTGTTATGCTTTGGGGCCAAGCGCTTCCGCGAGCGCGATAAGCTTATTGAGAGCCGGCTCAAATTCTTCGTAAGTATAGGTGGAGTTTACGTTCCAGATCTTCTCGCACATTGCAGGAACGTTTTCTTTGACAGGGTTGATATCGATATCATAGGACCAGGTCCAGGCGCAGAAGGTCGCGCCGATGACCTTGTCGGTCGGCTCAACTATGATCGGCTTCTCGTAAGCCGCGGATTTCTCCCACCAGTTTTTCCACGTGTAAACGTCCCAATCCTCGAGCACGTCCTTCGGCTGCCATCTGCCGCCCTTAACGAACTGACCGTGATAACCGTTGGGATCCACAACGTAAAGAGGCATCCAGGAAGAATTAGTTACGGTAAATCCCTCTTCAAGAAGCTCGTTGGGAAGATGATAAAGCGACTCCCACGCGGTAACGATAACGTCACGAGATATCTCTTCAGCACCGTCACGCGGGAATCCCTCCCAAACGACGGGCGTCTTGCCAAGGTCGAGTATCATATCGGTAAGAAGCTTAATTGAACGGGTATAAAGAGCTTTAACGTCCTTCAAGCCGTTTTCTTCCATAAATTTCTTACAGTGCTCGCAGTTGTTCCAAGCGTCGATAATTGCTTCGTCGCCACCGATATGGATGTAGGGCGACTCGGGGAAAAGCTCGATAACTTCTTCGAAGATCGCCTTAAGATTATCCATTACGCCCGGCTTGCCGATACAAACGAGATCCTTACGTGCCTCGCCCTCGATCGGAGTACATCCGAAAAGCTCAGGATAGCTAACGTTAAGGTAGGTAGCGTGGCCGGGAACGTCAACTTCGGGGATAATTACGATTCCCCTGTCAGCACAGTATTTGCGAAGAACGTTGATCTGATCTTCAGAATAGTGCTTGCCGGGAGTCGGGAGCTTCGGGAACTTCTTGCTCGGAAGATTATATCCGCCGTTATCGGCAAGATGGAGATGCAGATATTTGATCTTATAGAGATAACAGATATCAACGTAATGAAGAAGCTGCTCGAAGCTTCTCATGTTCGCGGGCATATCAAGCATTATTGCGCGGTAAGCACAGTCGGGTTTATCAGTGATGCTGCATACGGGAGCTGTAATTACACCGTTATCAACGTTAATGAGCTGATAGAGCGAGGAGACAGCGTTATTCGCGCCGTCGGTCTCGGATGCTTCTATAACAACTCCGTCTTCGGAAATGATAAGCTTATATTCTTCCTTTGCCAAACCGGGAAGATATTTAAGAACGATTCCGCCCTCTCCGTCAGAAAAATCAACAGAATAAAGCTTTTTTGCGGTGAGCTTAAAGGTTTCGGCAGAGACAGCAAAACGTTCGTCACAGGAAATTACGGGAGTGATTTTAACGGTCTCATTTCCGTAAGTAAGAGATTTCGGCATCGGAATTATATTGATCTTGTTCATATTGGTCTCCTTTACTCATTAGGTGCGAGTGCATCGGCAAGCGAAATCAGCTTTTTGAGTGCCGGCGCAAATTCTTCTACCGTATAGGTTGAATTTATGTTCCAGATCTTCTCGCACATAGCGGGAAGGTTCTCTTTTATGGGCGGATAGTCGATATCATAGCCCCATGACCAGGAGCAGAGCGTTGCGCCGATCACCTTATCGGTCGGCTCAACAACGATCGGCTTCTCGTAAGCGGCGGATTTATCCCACCAGTTCTTCCAGGTGTAAATGTCCCAGCCGGTCAGTATATCCTCGGGTTGCCATCTGCCGCCCTTGACAAACTGTCCGTGATAACCCTTCGGGTCAACGATATACAAAGGCATCCAGGAGGAATTTGTTACGGTAAAGCCCTCCTCACGAAGCTCGTTAGGCAGATGATAGAGCGACTCCCATGCAGTAACTATAACGTCACGCGAGATCTGCTCCGCACCGTCGCGCGGGAAGCCCTCCCAGACGACAGGTATCTTACCCATATCAAGAACCATGTCAGTCAGAACCTTAACAGAATGAGTATAAAGCTCCTTTACGT
>JAFTTT010000026.1 GCA_017466625.1 Clostridia bacterium | reverse complement strand
TTCGGTATCGCGACCGTTGCCCGCGCCGCCGAGTGCGAAAAAAATATGGATGCGATAATCAAGACCGCTGTTGAATACCTCCCCGAAAAACTCCGCGGATACAAGACCTTCAAGGTCAACGGCAAGCGCGGCGACAAGCGCTTTCCGCTCACATCTCCCGAGATAGCACGCGAGGTAGGCGGCGCTATCTGCGACGTTATGCCCGAGATCGACGTTGATCTTATAGATCCCGAGATCACCGCTATGGTCGAGATAAGAGAAGATTCCGCTTACATCCACGCAGGCAGCGAGCGCGGCGCGGGCGGGATACCTTACGGCACCTGCGGAAAGGCAACTCTCCTGCTTTCGGGCGGAATCGATTCCCCGGTTGCCGGATATATGATGGCTCGCCGCGGTGCGGCTATCGAAGCCGTTCATTTCGAGTCCTTCCCCTACACAAGCGAGCGCGCCGAGGAAAAGGTCGCCGAACTTGCATCGCTTATCTGCGAATACACGGGAAGAATGCGTATGCGCGTTATCTCCATGACCGAAATTCAGGAGGAAATGACGAAAAAGATCAACGAGGAGTATTTCACACTTCTTCTGCGCCGCTCTATGATGCGTCTTGCCGCACGCGCCGCAAGGGCAGGCGGTGCTATCACACTTGTAACCGGCGAATCTCTCGGACAGGTAGCAAGTCAGACAATGCCCGCTCTCGTCGTTACCGACAGCGCAGTTGATATGCCCGTGCTCCGTCCGCTTATCGGTATGGACAAGGAAGAGATCATCACTATCGCCCGCAAGATAGACACGTTCGAGACCTCCATTCAGCCCTTCGAGGACTGCTGTACGGTATTCACCCCCAAGCACCCGAAGACCCGTCCCGAGCTCGAAAAGGTGCTCACCGAGGAGGCAAAAATGGACTTCGCGTCTCTTGAGGACAAGGCGTTTGCAAACCTCCGCATCCGCGAGATACGCCGTGCCATCGACAACGCCTGATCTTAATATAAAAACATCAAATTAACTAATACAGAAGGACATAAAAATGGGATATTTTTTTCTGGCACTTGCGCTTATTGCGGGTGCCGCCAAGGGATTCTGCGGTAAAAAGATAAGCTCACGTTTGGGCGGATACGGCGACGCAGCTCTTTCAAATTTCATAAGAATGATAATATGCGTAGCTGTCGGACTCGTTCTGGCGCTTTCGCAATCGGGAAATTTCTTTGCCGAAACGAGCCTGGGCACCATTCTGTGCGCTTTACTCTCGGGAGTGGCGACCGCTTCGTTTATAGTAAGCTGGGTAATTTCCATTCGCAAGGGCGCCTTCGTTATGGTCGACGTCTTTCTCACTCTCGGTGTGGGAATAACGCTTTTACTGAGCAGGATATTTCTTAACGAGCACATCCGCGCAAACCACATTATAGGCTTTATCATTCTTGCTGTAGCTGCATACGTTATGTGCTCTTACAGCCAGAAGCTCAGCGGGAAAATGACCTTTTCATCTCTGCTTCTTCTCATACTCTGCGGTGTTTCAAACGGTCTTGCCGATTTTTCGCAAAAGCTCTTCGTTCACACCACAGAAGGAGAAAGTGCGGCGGTATTCAATTTCTATTCTTACGTCTTTTCCTCCGCCGTTCTTCTTGCCGCATATTTTATCTTCAAAAAGAAGGAAAAGGGTGTTGAATCGGTATTTGCCACATCCTACGCAAAAAAGCTTCTTATCTACATAGCGGTAATGGCTGTAATGCTTTTTGTCAACTCTTATTTCAAGACGCTTGCCGCCGGTCGTCTTTCTTCCGCTCTTCTTTATCCCTTGAATCAGGGCTCTGCGCTTATTCTTGCGCTCTTTATGGGAGCCGCTTTCTTCAAGGAAAAGATAACTCCGCGCTGCCTTGTCGGTATCGCAATGGCGTTTGCGGCGCTCTTTATAATCAACGTTTTGTAAAAATCAGTAAGTGCACGAGCGTACCTCACGGCTTTAATGCTTTTCAAGGTGCGCTCGACTTTTATTTTACGATAGGATAAACGCTCGGGATCAAGAATCTTAACCGCATATGAAATTTAATACTTGACAACACCCGAAAACCGCGCTATAATATAAGGTAATGTTTATATAAAAGACAATAAGGAAGGAAAAATGTCATGAAATGGACATCTGTTAACGATATTCGCGAAAAATATCTTTCTTTTTTCGAATCTAAAGGTCATCTTCGCCACAAGAGCTTCCCTCTCGTGCCGATAAATGACAAATCTATTCTGCTTATAAACGCAGGAATGACTCCTCTTAAAAAATATTTCACGGGTGAGGAAGAGCCTCCCCGTCACAGAATGACTACCTGCCAGAAGTGTATCCGTACACCCGACATCGACCGCGTTGGTATCACGGCACGTCACGGTACTTACTTTGAAATGCTCGGAAACTTCTCCTTCGGCGATTACTTCAAAAAAGAGGTAATTCCGTGGGCGTGGGAATTCTGTACCAAGGTCATCGAGCTTCCCGAGGAGCGCATTTGGGTAACAGTTTATCTTGAGGACGACGAGGCTTACGATATCTGGACCAAAGAGGTCGGCATTCCCGAAGAGCGAGTAGTCCGTCTCGGCAAAGAGGACAACTTCTGGGAACACGGAAGCGGACCCTGCGGACCCTGCTCTGAGCTTCACTTCGACCGCGGCGAAGAATTCGGTTGCGGCAAGCCCGACTGCAAGCCCGGCTGTGACTGCGACAGATATATGGAATTCTGGAACCTCGTTTTTACGCAGTTTGACAACGACGGTAACAACAATTATACACGTCTTGCAAAGCCCAACATCGACACAGGTATGGGTCTTGAACGTCTCGCCTGCCTTATGCAGGGTGTAAACAACCTGTTCGAAGTCGACACCGTCCGCAACATCATGCTCGCTATCTCCAAGGTAGCAGGCGTTGAATACGGTGCAGATCCCAAAACCGACATTTCGCTGCGCGTTATCACCGACCATATCCGCTCCACCACCTTCATGATCTGCGACGGCGT
>JAFTTT010000025.1 GCA_017466625.1 Clostridia bacterium | reverse complement strand
TATCAACACAGTAGCAAACGGCGGTAATCTTCTCACGCCTTACGTCGTTGACAAGATAATAGACGACGACGGAAATATCCTCATGCAGCACGAAACGATAGTAAAGCGCCAGGTCGTAAGCGAAAGTGTATGCGACACGCTTGCCGTTATTCTTGAGGGCGGCGTTTCGAGCAAAAACGGCGGTGCAAAGAACGCATACGTCCCCGGCTACAAGATCGCAGCGAAAACCGGTACGTCTGAGATCCGAGACCTTGCAGACCCCGACGGTAACTATTCCTACCGTGTCGGCTCATGTGCGGCGTTTGCCCCGGCAGACGATCCGCAGATCTCTGTCATCATTGTTGTTGATACGCCGACTTCTCCCTCCAAATACGGAAGCACGGTCGCAGCGCCTTACGTTGCGGGACTTCTTGACGAGGTCCTTCCTTATATAGGAATCGAGCGCAACTACTCGGAGGCAGAGCTTAAAAAGATAAAAACGACACTCGGAAATTACGTCGGCTGGAGCAAGAATGACACGGTATCCGCTGTTGTCAACCGCGGAATTGAATACGAGATACGCGGAGACGGCGACGTTATAACCTATCAGGTTCCTGCAAAGGGTCAGGAAATAATGAAGGATTCCGGAAAGGTCATCTTCTATACAGGCACCAAGACTCCCGTCGCAAACAAGACCGTTCCGAACGTCGTAGGACAAACGGCGACCGCGGCAAACAGAGCGCTTGCCAAGTACGGATTTAACGTGATAATCGACGGTGCGGCAAACACGACCTCCACCGACGCTTACGTTGTATCGCAGTCTATTGAACCGGGAACTCTCGTAACCGAAGGCACGGTCGTTACGATAACTGTACGTTACCTTGACGGTACCGCATAAACATTAAACAACAGAACGGAGCAGGTATTATGTTACTTACAAAAATGCTCGAAAATATTCCCTGCCGACTTTCGGCAAACCTTACTGATAAGGAAATCAAGGGAATTACTCCCGACCCTACTCTTTGCAAGGAGGGCTATCTCTTCGTCTGCATCAAGGGCTTTACTCGCGACGGACATCTCGTGATAGACAAAGCAATAGAGAACGGAGCAGTCGCCTTTGCAATAGATGAACGCCGTCCCGAGATCGAAGAAAAGCTGAACGAGCTTTCGCTTCCCTACGCTGTTTTTGAAAATACGCGTATAGGCGAAGCTTATCTGACCTCGCGTTTTTACAACGATCCCTGGAAGGATCTTAAGATAACCGCCGTAACGGGTACCAACGGCAAAACGAGTACTGTTACGATGCTTACCGAAATATATCTCGCGGCAGGCATTAAGGCGGCGGCAATCGGCACGATAACGGGTAAGATGACAACTCCCGACCCGTCGGTGCTTTACCCGCTTCTCGCGTCCTTCCGTGACGAGGGATATACTCACGTTATAATGGAAGCGTCCTCTCACGCTCTTGCCCTCGGCAAGCTCGAGCCGATATATTTCGACTGCGGAATCTTCACGAATCTCACGCCGGAGCATCTTGACTTCCATAAGACGCTCGACGAGTACGCAAAAGCCAAGGCAAAGCTTTTCCCGAAGGTAAAGCGCGCGATCATAAATGCAGACGACAGCTATTCATCGGTAATGATAAACGCGTCAAAGGATCCCATTCTCTGCTCTGCAAAGGGTACTGCGGTCGATTTTTGCGCAAAGAACATTTCCGATAACAAGAGCCAGGGTATTGATTACGACGTCTTTACAAAGGACCTCGTTTTCAGGATCGCCTCCCCGATTCCCGGCTCGTTCACCGTAATGAACACGCTTGAAGCCGCGACCGCCGCTTATACCGACGGTATTCCTCACAGGACGATAATGGCGGCGTTGAGCCGTTTCACAGGAGTTAAGGGACGTATGGAGCGCATCTCGCTTCCGACAAACGATTTCTCTCTCTACATAGATTTCGCACACACTCCCGACGCGCTTGAGAACGTTCTCAAGACCGTTCGCCGTTTCATGAAGGACGAACAGCGACTTGTGCTCCTCTTCGGCTGCGGCGGTGACCGTGACCGCACGAAGCGTCCCGTTATGGGTGGGATCGCGTCGAAAATGGCGGATTTCGTAATAGTTACTTCCGATAACAGCCGCAGCGAAAACACGAGAGATATTATAAACAACATTCTTGAGGGCTTCGATGAAAGCTGTCCTCATACCGTGATCGAAAGCCGCAAGGAAGCGATCGAATACGCGGTCAGAACCGCACAGCTCGGTGACGTTATCCTGCTTGCAGGCAAGGGTCACGAGGAGTACGAGATAATGCCCGACGGCACTCATCCCTTCTCGGAGCGCAATATTGCGCTTGAAGCTTCAAAGCAATACCTTAAGGACCACGGTCTGTACTAATCGAAAGGAATTTAACGATGCTCGATATTCTTCACGGCGCAACCGGCGCGTCTGTTGCAGACGCCTGTCGCGGAAAGCTTATCTACGAAGGAAATAAAAGGGCGTACGGCGCCGTAATAGACTCGCGCAAGGTGGGAAACGGCGATATTTTCGTCGCCATCGCCGGAGAGCGTACAGACGGGCATCTTTTCCTTGCCTCTGCCGCCGAAAAGGGTGCCGCCGCAGTGCTTACCGAAAGGATCCCCGAGGATCTTACCGTGTTTGAAGATAACGGCTGTTCGGTAATTCTGTGCGAAAACACTTCCCTCTCGCTCGCCTACCTTTCGGCAGAGCATAAAAAGGAATGTAACGTTCTTACCGTGGGAGTCACGGGAAGTGTCGGAAAGACCACGACAAGGCAGTTTATTGCATCGGTTCTCGGTGCCAAATTCCCGACTCACAGGACAGAAGGCAACTTCAACAACGCGCTCGGACTTCCCTTGACGCTTCTCGGAATTAAAGAGGAGCACAAGGCGGCGGTCATAGAAATGGGAATGAGCGCAAGGGGCGAAATATCGTTTTTGACAAAGCTCACCCGCCCGGATATCGGCGTTATAACCGTCATTGGCTCGTCGCATATCGAGCATCTCGGCTCGCGCGAAGGAATACGCGATGCAAAGCTTGAGATCAGAGACGGAATGAACGACGACGGAATACTCGTCCTCAACGGAGACGAGCCGCTGCTTTCCGAAATAGAAAAAGCAGTTTACGTTTCTTTACATAACAAGGAATGCCCCTACCGCGCCGATAATATCAGAACCGACGGCGACGGAATGCTCTTCGACGCAGTAACGCCAAGCGGTGTCATCACAGACTGCCGCATCCCGACGCTCGGCGAGCATACCGTTCTTGATGCAATGTACGCCGTCACGGTTGGTAAGCTCGTAGGTCTTACCGACGACGAGATCAAGGTCGGTCTTTCCTCCTTCATCGGCGTCGGAATGAGACAGAATATAGTAAAACAAGGCGGCATAACATTTATTAACGATTACTATAACGCAAGCCCCGAATCAATAAAGGCGTCCCTTTCGGTAACGAAGCGGCTCGCTTCCGACATAAGCGGAAGAACGGTTGCAGTCATCGGAAACGTAATGGAGCTCGGAGAAAGAAGCGAGGAGCTTCACCGTTCAGTCGGCAAATACGTCTACGATATAGGCGTCGACCTGCTGTTCACGTTCGGCGGCGATGCGGCGTTCATTGCCGATGAAGCGGTCAGTAGCGGCTTCAATAAAGAAAACGTATTCGTTTTCACAGATATAATAAACGAAAAGCCGATCTCGGCTTGCGTAAAGGAAAATATAAGAGAAAACGACTGCGTGCTCATCAAGGCAAGCCATGGAATCAACATGGGCAGAATCGCAAAGATACTTCTCGAAAACTAAAAGGAGCGGCTTACGCCGAGGAATGAAAAATGACTCTATTTTATATTGGCTCACTAATATCCACCTTCGTTTTGACGGCTGTCATACTTCGTTTTCTTATTCCCTATCTCAAGAGTAAGAAAATGGGACAAAAGATTCTCGAGATAGGACCGCGCTGGCACAAATCGAAGGAAGGCACCCCGACTATGGGCGGTCTCTCCTTCCTTATCGCAATATCGCTCGTGTGTGCGACTCTGCTGACTGTCCTTTACGCGCAGACGAAGGATAATTCCCTGCTTTTCCCGGTCATCTGTCTGATCTTCGCTGTCCTTAACGCAGTCATCGGCATGATAGACGACAGAACAAAATTCGCAAAGAACAAAAACGAGGGTCTTCTTTCGTGGCAGAAATATCTGTTACAGCTTATCGTAACAATACTGTTCCTTGCCGTTTCGACGCACTTCAATTTCGTAAACACATATATCTACATACCCTTCGTTGACAAGATAGTTAACCTCGGATTTTTCTACTACATACTCACAACGATCCTTATCACGGGCGTTGTTAACAGCGTAAATCTCGCAGACGGTATCGACGGACTTGCCGCATCCGAAACGGCAGTCGTAGCCGCATTTTTCTCTGCGGCAGCGTTCAAGTACAGATACGAGTCCCTCGGCATCATTTCCGGTTCGACTCTCGGCGGATGCCTCGGTTTCCTCGTATATAACTTCTATCCCGCAAGAGTGTTTATGGGCGACACCGGCTCACTCTTCCTCGGAGCGCTCGTCACCTCGACTGCTTTCATGATATTTAACCCGCTTATAATCGTTATCTGCGGATTTATGTACGTTCTTGAAGCAATATCCGATATACTTCAGGTCGGATACTTCAAGCTGACACACGGTAAGCGTCTTTTCAAAATGGCGCCGATCCACCATCATTTTGAAAAATGCGGATGGAGCGAGATAAAGGTCGTGACCGTATTTTCGGGTGTGACTCTCGTCCTCTGCGTTATCTCCTATTTCTTCGGATTATTATAAAAGGATAATACAATGAACAGAAACCCTAACGAGAAAGACAAAAACGGTAATAGACCGTCATACAGCGCGTCGGGCAATTCTGTTCGACGTCCGAGCGAGGGCGCACGCGTCCGCCGACCCGTTCAGGGACAGAATCAGCCCGTAAAGGCGGCAGATCATAGCCGCCCGCAGGGCGAAAAGAAGAGTGCTCCTGCCGTCAAGGAAAAGCGCTCTCCTCCCAAAGTAAAGGAAAAGCAGAACAAGCTTAAGCGCGCAGAAGCGCCCGTTACTACCACTCAAACGAAAAGACCGGCGAAGCGCTCGCGAAAAAACGACTTCATTAAGCCGACTGACGTTGTACGAATCAAGGGAAGCTACGATAAGCTGTTCCTTATTCTCGTCATAATTCTGACGCTTTTCGGAATCATAATGGACTTCTCGGCAAGCTACGCATACGCGTACAGTAAATACGGCGACAGCTTCTATTTCGTAAAACAGCAGATCATATTTGCCTGCATAGGCATGGGACTTCTCATTTTCGCAATGAACTTTGATTACCGTTGGCTGCGAAAGTTCACAGTTCCGTATTTTATTGCAATGACGTTACTGCTTATAGCCGTTCTTGTGCGAGGAATCGCAAGCGGTGTTGCGCAGAGATGGATAACGATAGGCGTTACCTTCCAGCCGTCGGAGTTTATGAAGCCGGGACTCGTGTTCATGCTCGCTCTCTACGTTGCGCGAAATCAGGACCGAATCACAAATTACCGAAACTTCAAGCAGACAACAATATACGGAATGATAATCCCGTTCCTTATCGTTGCTATTCCCTGCGGTCTTATATTCCTTGAAAAGCACTTTTCCGGTACCATTATCACCTTCGCCATAGGCGCTGTAATAATCTTTGCAGCCGGCGCACAGATAAGGTGGTTTGCCGGTGCGGTAGGTGCCGTCGTCGGCGCACTGCTTGCCGCGATAATGTTCGTTCCATACGCAAGAGAGCGTGTCAATATGCTCCTTCATCCCGAAAGCTACGACCCGACGGGAAAGATCTGGCAGACGCTTCAGGGTCTTTACGCCATCGGCTCGGGCGGACTGTTCGGCGTCGGTCTCGGCGGCAGCAGACAGAAGCACATGTACGTTTCTCAGCCGCAGAACGACTTCGTATTCTCAATAATTGCAGAGGAGCTCGGATTTGCAGGCGCTGCGCTCGTTATAATTCTGTTCATGTTACTTATATGGCGCGGATTCGTAATTGCGCTCAAGGCACCGGATACCTTCTCGTCCCTTGTCGTTATCGGTCTTATCAGTAAGGTCGCGATTCAGGCGCTCCTCAACATCGCCGTCGTTACCAACATGATACCTAACACGGGAATATCGCTGCCATTCTTCAGCTACGGAGGAACGGCTCTCGTAGTTCAGCTTGCCGAAATGGGCGTAATACTTTGTATATCTAAATACTCATATCAGAAAAAGGATGAACTTAATTAAATCATGAAGGTTATGCTGACTGGCGGAGGCACGGGCGGACACATAAATCCCGCTATTGCTATCGCTAAAACGATACTTAAACATCAGCCCGACGCAGAGATCGCGTTCGTCGGTACGAGCAAGGGAATGGAAAACCGTCTCGTCCCGAAAGAGGGCTTCAAGCTCTACCATATAGAAATGCAAGGTCTGCGCAGAAAGCTGTGTCTATCAAACTTCAAGACGCTCTACCTTACGGCAACCTCGGTCGGTAAAGCAAAAAAGCTGATAAAGGAATTCAAGCCCGATATCTGTATCGGTACGGGCGGATACGTCTGCTGGCCGCTCATCAAGGCGGCGTCAAGCATGAAGATCCCAACGGCGCTTCACGAGTCAAACGCTCTTGCAGGCGTTGCGGTCAAGATGCTCGCACCGTATATTGACGTTCTCTTTACAAACTTCGAGACTACCGCCGAGCAGATCAAAAAGTGCAAGAAGATAATGCACGTCGGTAATCCTCTCAAGTCGGGCTTCTCGGGCATTACAAAGGAAGAGGCGAGAAAGAAGCTCGGCTTTGAAAACCGCTACCGTTATTCCCTGCTCACCTGCGGTGGAAGCAACGGCGCCGGAAGGATCAATTCCGAAGCAGTCAAGCTGATGGCAGAATTTTCCAGCAAGCATCCCGAGATACACCATCTACACCAGGCGGGAGTCATTAACTACGCAAAAACGAAGGCGGAGTTTGAGCGTCTCGGGCTCGACAAGTACGAGAATCTCGTTCTCGTCGACTACATATACGATATGCCCGACCGTCTCGCAGCGGCTGATCTCGTTGTAAACAGAGCAGGCGCTATGACGATATCGGAGCTTGCGCATCTGAAAAAACCGTCGATACTCATTCCCTCCCCCAACGTCACGGATAACCATCAGTATAAAAACGCAAAGGTTCTTGCCGATGCTGACGCGGTCTGCTTGATAGAGGAAAGCGCTCTTACCGAGGGACTGCTCGCGAAAACCGTTGAAGAGCTTCTTAAC
>JAFTTT010000024.1 GCA_017466625.1 Clostridia bacterium | reverse complement strand
TAGCTCCGACGTTTTTATCTTATCTTTCAAGCTCGTATCCTCTTTCCTTGATGCACTTAACTATCGCGGAGACGTGCTTTTTGCAGTCCTCCGCGGTCTCGCATTCCGCCATTATTCTGATAAGCGGCTCGGTACCGCTTTTTCTTAAAATTATTCTTTCGGTGGGAAGTAGTTGCTCCTTGATCGATCTCATAAGAGCGATAACGTCAGGATCGTTAATAACGGCATCCTTGTTTGCAACGCGGACGTTTTCGGTCATTTGGGGATAATACCTCATATCCTCGGTCAGCTTCGCAAGTGTGGATTTGCGATCGCAAATTTCCTCCGTCACCATTATCGCGGTGAGAATGCCGTCGCCGGTCGTAGCGTATTTTTTAACTATGATATGACCCGAATGCTCGCCGCCGAGAGCGTAGTCGTTTTTCTGCATACATTCGTATACGAATCTGTCTCCGACGTCTGTCTGAACGCAGCTAATTCCGAGCTCCGAAAGGGAAGATATCAGTCCGCCGTTCGACATCGTAGTAGCAACGACGGTATCTCCGTTAAGCATTCCGCGATCCTTCAGACGCTTGCCGAGGAGGTAAATTATCGCGTCGCCGTCGACAGTCTTTCCGTTTTCGTCGACCGCAATGCATCTGTCGGCGTCTCCGTCAAAGGCAAATCCGATATCAAGATGCTTTTCGCGAACGGCGTTTGCAAGATTTTCGATGTGTGTCGAGCCGCAACCGTCGTTGATGTTCAGTCCGTTCGGCTCGGTGCCGAGCATCGTCACGTTTGCGCCGAGTGCCGCAAATACGGAGCGCGCGATCATCCACGAAGCACCGTTTGCACAGTCAAGACCTATCTTAAGGTTCTTATAAGAATGAGAAGCGAGCGAAATCAGATATCCGACGTAGCGGTTTCTGCCTGCGACGTAATCGACGATGCAACCTATCTTCTCCTTGTGCGCAAGCGGGATATCATCTGTATGCACGTTCAGCTTCTTAAGATCTCCGTCAAGATAGCTTTCTATGAGAGAAACGGTGTAGTCGTCAAGCTTTTCTCCGTGACGGTTAATGACCTTTATGCCGTTGTCGCTAAAGGGATTATGCGACGCGGTTATCATAATTCCGCAGTCGAATTCCTCTTGACGTGTAACGTAGGAGACGCTCGGCGTGGTCGTTACGTGAAGCATATAGGCGTCTGCTCCCGAGGCCGTTATACCCGCAACGAGAGCGTATTCGAGCATGTAGCTTGAGCGTCTCGTGTCCTTTCCGATAACGATCCTCGGACGCTTGCCGCGGTCGTTACCGTCGTATAAGGGTGAAGCGAAGTACCATCCGAGAAAACGTCCGATCTTGTACGCGTGCATAGAGGTAAGACCAACGTTCGCCTCACCGCGGAAGCCGTCGGTTCCGAAGTATTTTCCCGATGGCGACGAAAATGCAGGCGCAACCGTTTTTTGACTCACTTTAAGAAGCTCATCTATGCTGATGCCGAATATCTCCGACATCTGTATTACCTTGTCTATTTGCGGAAACGCCTGATTTGTTTCCCATTTGGATATTGACTGTCTTGATACCGAGCATTTTTCCGCAAGCTGCTCTTGAGAAAGCCCCGCCTTTTCGCGCAGAATTACAATATTTTCACCGATAGTCATAGTATTTCCTTTCTGAATTTCGATTTTTACGTAACAATACGTTTATGCTAACACAGCCGTTTGCTTAAATCAAGCAACATAAGTTGGAAATTTTCCCGCAACCAACGGTTGCGAAAAAATATTCCCGCACGTTATATGATTAACGCTCTTATATAATATTATTGACCGAATAAAAATAAAACCCGCCGCGAATAGCGGCGGATAAAATTTATTCGATATTATCCCAATTTATCTTTTTGTTCTTAAAGAAAAACTCGCGGTCCTTTTCGCTTATAGGGCGAAGAACACGGCAGGGATTTCCGACGGCGATGACGTTAGGCGGAAGATCCTTTGTAACGACGCTTCCTGCACCGACAACGGTATTGTCGCCTATCGTTATGCCGGGAAGCACTATCACTCCTGCGCCGAGCCAACAGTTGTTGCCGATTCTGACGGGAATATTATACTGATACGCCTTTTCGCGAAGCGACGGCTCAATGGGATGACCCGCGGTCGCAAGAACAACGTTCGGCCCGAGCATGGTGTTGTCACCGACGTAAATATGAGTATCGTCAACGAGGGTCAGATTAAAATTCGCGTATACGTGCTTGCCGAAATGAACGTTATGTCCGCCCCAGTTACTGTGAAGCGGCGGTTCAATATAACATCCCTCACCGATCTCGGCAAACATTTCCTTTAAGAGCGCTTCGCGCTTTTCAGCTTCCGACGGACGCGTCGCGTTGTAATCGTATTGCTTTTCAAGACAAGCGCATTGCTCGCTCATTATTTCTTCGCTTTCGCAAAGGTACAGATCTTGCGAATGTATCTTTTCAAGCTCGGTCATTATCTTACCTCGTATTCACCGTCACCCGTCATATTGATAGACGACGTGAAGAGCATTTTCAAAGCGGAAATAAGGTAATCGGTGTCTTTGACACCCGCGGTCTCGTATGAAGAATGCATTGCGAGCTGCGGCAGACCTATATCAACGGTGTTAATTGACACGTGAGTGCCCGAAATATTTCCGAGCGTCGAGCCGCCGCGCATATCGGAGCGGTTCGCAAAATGCTGAAGCGGAACGTCTGCCTTCTTGCAGAGCGCGGTGAAGATCGCACTCGAAACTGCGTCGGTCGTGTACGTTTGCGACGCCGCGTGCTTTATGACGATGCCGCCGTTCATTACGGGACGGTGGCTTCCGTCTGCATACTCGGGATGATTAGGATGAACTGCGTGCGCGTTGTCTGCCGAAACCATAAAGGAAGACGCAAGCGCCTGTCTGAATTCGTTCTCGTCGTTTCCTAAGCATGCGCTGATGCGCGAGAGGGTATCGTAAAGGAAGGTGGAATCAGCACCCTGCTTCGTGCCCGAGCCAACCTCCTCGTTATCAGCAACGTAAGCGACCGCAACCGCACTCGCGTTCTCCGCCTCGGTCAGCGCGCGGAGCGACGCGTAAGCACACTGAAGATCGTCAAGGCGCGGTGAGGAAACAAACTCATCATTAGCTCCCCAAATTGTGCCGTTATCTACGGGATAAAGGAAGAGCTCGTGGCCGATAATGTCACTTTCAGCGACGCCGATGCTCTC
>JAFTTT010000023.1 GCA_017466625.1 Clostridia bacterium | reverse complement strand
TTCCCCTCAGGGGAAGGTGGCCGAGCTAGGCGAAGCCGCGCCGAGGTCGGATGAGGTGTAGCCGCCGCAGACGGCGTTATAAAATATAGCAACATCCTTTTATCAAACGGTTGCTTCGCAACCTACACCTCATCCGTCTGCTCCTGCGTCGCAGACGCCTTCCCCTGAGGGGAAGGCAAAACAGCGTGGCGAAGATTTGAATGCAACATAATCCTCAAAAAGAGGCGCCTTTAAGCGCCTCTTTTTCTTTATTATCTGTTAAGGATCTTCTTGGTAAGCTCTACGGGCTCAACGATCTTGTCGCCCTCGTAAACGCGCATATTACCCGACGCGATCTCGTCGATAAGAACGACCTCGCCGTCCTTGGTATAGCCGAACTCGAACTTGATGTCCCAGAGGTCAAGTCCGATCGTCTTAAGGTCGTCGGCAACGATCTTCGTGATAGCAAGCGTCTGCGCTTTGAGCGACGCGAACATTTCCTCGGTCATAACGCCGAGAGCAACGAGGCCTTCGCCGGTTACAAGCGGATCGCCCTTCTCGTCGTTCTTGAAGGTGCATTCTACGTAGCCGTTTCCGAGGCGCGTGCCGTTCTTGATGTATTCGCCGTAGCGGCGGATGAAGGAGCCGGTAGCAACGAGACGGCAGATGACCTCAAGTCCGTTTCCGCCCTGTGCCTTACCGAAGTTTTCGGCGGGGATAACTTCCATCGTCGCGTCGTCTATGTTTGCGGAGATATAGTGCGTCTTTACGCCTGCCTTTTTGCAAAGCTCGAAGTAGTAAACGGAGGTTTCGAGATTTGCGCGACCGATTCCCTCGATAGTAAGTCCTACCGAGTTTTCGCCGGGATCAAAAACGCCGTCCTTGCCGGTGCAATCGTCCTTGAACTTGAGCAGTACGTTTCCGTTTTCGAGAGCAAATACGTCCTTCGTTTTGCCTGTATAGATCTTTTTCATAAATCCGGTCTCCCTTGTTTTTTATTATACTACAATTATACAATATGCTTTTTTGTTTGTAAAGAAATTTTTTTCGTTTTTTCGACGAAATTAGCGTCGTAACGGCACCGTATATTTCGCGTTTTTACCACGACGCGCTGTCTGCGGCGGTGACGGCTGTTGAGAACGCTATCTGCAGATTAAATCCGCCCGTAGATGCATCGACGTCGATGACCTCGCCTGCGAAATACAGCCCCTTTATCTTCTTGCTTTCGAGCGTTTTCGGGTTTATCTCCTTAACGCTGACGCCGCCCTTCGTGATTATCGCTTCGTTTATCGGGCGGAAGCCGGATAGGTTCACGGGGAAGCGCTTGAGGAGCGTTACGAGCGACTTTCTTTCCTCTTTTGTGATGGAATTTACCTTGCGGTCAGGGGATATGCAAGACATTCTGACGAAAACGGGTATCATTCGTGAGGGCAGAAGTGCCGAGAGAGAATTTATGAAGTCGCGGTTGAGGTTTTTGCCGAAGTCGGTCAGGAGTCGGTTATCGAGCTCCTTTTCATCAAGCGCGGGCTTCATATCTATATAGAGCGTGTATTTCTTCTCCCCGAGGTCGGGGATCATTGACGAGAGCGACAGGATCATCGGTCCCGTTACGCCGAAATGCGTAAACATCATCTCTCCGAAGTCCTCGTATACGGTCTTTCCGTCCTCGTTTTCTGCCTTTATCCGCACGTTTTTGAGGGAAAGACCTTGCATATCGGGGCAATTACGGTCGGGCGACTCTATAGGAACGAGCGACGGACGGCAGGGAACCGTTTCAAGTCCCAAAGAGCGTGCGAAGCGTATTCCGTCACCGTCGGAGCCGGTCTTTTGGTACGACACGCCGCCGGTGCAGACGATAACTGCGTCGTAAGGGACGGTTTTTCCGCCGACCTTGACGCCGACGATCTCACCGTTTTCCGCCTCGATTCCGCTTACGCGTGCGTGGACGACGTTCTTTTTGACGAGGTTTGCGAGCGCGTCAACGATGTCGAACGCTCTATCGGAAACGGGGAAAACGCGGTTTCCGCGTTCCGTCTTGAGCGGTACGCCGAGATTCTCGAAAAACTCCATCGTGTCCTGCGCGGAGAAGTTGCTGTATGACGAATAGAGAAAGCGCGGATTCGTCGGGACGTTCTTGAAGAACTCGTCACGGTCGCAGTTGTTCGTTACGTTGCATCTGCCCTTGCCCGTGATCGCGAGCTTTCTGCCGAGGCGGTCGTTTCTTTCGTATAGCGTGACGGAGCATCCGTTTGCGATCGCGCGTGCTGCCGCCATCATTCCCGAAGCGCCTCCGCCTATTACTGCAATTTTCTTCATTATATGTGGCTGTCCTTATCGTAAACGTCGTACTCGTCCCATATCGTCTCAAGGCGCGAGAAGACGTTCTGGAGCTCGACGTTCTTCTTTCTTGCGATGTCGACGATGAGCGCGTTTATGATGCTCAAGGGCGCGACAAGCGAGTCGACGAAGGACGCCATATCGCTCTTTGCGTAGAGCGTGCTGTCTGCGTGTGCCGCTATCGGGGAAAGAGCCGAGTCGGTAAGGGCGACTATGTGTGCGCCCTGCATGTGTGCAAACTCGACTGCGTTGATTATACGCTTCGAGTAGCGCGGGAAGCTTATTGCGATGACGACGTCTCCCTCCGAAACACGGAGAAGCTGCTCGAATATCTCGCTTCCGCTCGTCGTCTGAACGAGCGTTACGTTATCGAACATAAATCTGAAGTTAAAGGCGAGGAAGCTTGCAAGAGAGGCGCTCGAGCGCATACCGATGATATAGATGCGCTTCGCCTTTACTATCGCGTCGGACGCCGCGGCGAAATCTGCGCGGCTGACGGTCTCGAGGGTACTTCTTATCTTCGCCATATCGGAGTTGAGCACGCTTTCGAGCACGTCGCCCTCGCCGATACGGTCGTTTGTCACTTCCATTCTCTGAACCGACGTCAGGCGTATGCGGATGAGCTCCTGAAGCGCGATCTGAAGCTCGGGGTAGCCCTCGTAGCCGAGGGCGGTCGCGAAGCGTACGACGGTCGATTCGCTGACGTTCGTCACCTCGCCGAGGCGCGATGCGGTCATGAACGCCGCCTTATCGTAGTTGTTGAGAATGAAGGTTCCTATCGCCTTCTGACCCTTTGAGAAGGTCGGAAGCGACGTTTTTATTTTTTCGAGAAGGTTATTTTTCATGGTGTCTGTACTTCCTTTTTGACGGGTTTTCCGTCATTTTATTGCACTTTTTTGGCTCAAAAGGGTCAAAAAATACAAGAAAAGGTACGTCGGCAAATTTTGCAAGTCCGACGCACGTTTCTTTCATAATTAGATTATATACCTGTTTTGAAATTTTGTCAAGGGAAAGTTGGGGCTCATTCAATGATATACTGGTAGGGGAAGGCAAGACAACGTTCGATGCTTCGGGTCGTTGTTATGGCTCCCCCTTTGGGGGAGCTGTCGATGAAATCGACTGAGAGGGCAAATATGCACCCTCTCCGGTCCTTCGGACCACCTCTCCCGGAGGGC
>JAFTTT010000022.1 GCA_017466625.1 Clostridia bacterium | reverse complement strand
CGTAACGGGCGAGCTTCCCGAGGTTACCGTTGACAGCGTTGCTGAAACGCTCAAGCAGGACGAGGGATACAACACCTACTACGTAGATACCTACTACGAAGCAGGCAAGTACGACGAAGCAAAGACGATCACAGTAAACGGCGATACGTATAACGTATCTCTCTACTCGTATATCAAGCTTGCTCTTGAGGGAACCGACGTCGATCTTACAGACGCAGAGGAAACTCTCCTCCGCGCACTCTACGACCTGAACGAAGCGTATAGATAATGAAAGGAGAAAATAATAATGGAAAAGAATTTTGAAATGCCTACTATGAACGTAGTAGTATTTGAAAACGAAGACGTTATTACAAGCTCCGGAGTACTTAACTATCTCTTCAGCTTCGGAAGAAACGCGCTTCCTGCGCTTAATCCTTTCGGGGAGTAATAACAAATAAGAAAAGCTCCGCCTTCGGGCGGAGCTTTTTTGTGGTTCTTGAACGGGTCGTCGAATGCGCATGTCCCTGCTGGGCAAATCCCACATAATGAAATAGCAATATGAACAAAAAATCCGACGAAATTTCAGCACGCAGACCGTTCGCAAACGCTTGACATTTTTTGCACCGAGAGAGTATAATTGTGGTACGGTTTATATCGAATCAATATTTTAACGGAGAAAATTATGTACGGAAACGACGGAAAAGAAAAGCGGCTCATCGGTCTCGGAATTCAGCGTCCCGAGAAGACGGTTGCAGTCTATGACATAGCGAAGGGCGAAATGAACGATCCCATCTGGAGCTACACGACGACGTTCTGCGCTACGATAAGCGGCTTCAAGGTCCGCAATATAGCACCCTACGGCGACGTGGTGCTTATGGTCGGCGGACCGTGCGCCGAAATGGTGTCCTACGACACTAAAGAAGTCATTTGGAAAACCGGCAATGCGCCGAGCAACGCACACAGTATCGAGCTTCTTCCGAACGGTATCGTTGCAGTTGCGGGATCTTCGGGCAACGCGATCGCCTTTTTCGATATTAACTCCGACAACCCGGAGGAGCCGAAGCTTTCGCTTGATTATACCGACGCACACGGAGTCCTTTGGGACCCCAAGAATGAGGTCCTCTGGTGCGCAGGCAGCAATATGCTTTACGCTTACGCGGTGACTCTTAACGGCGACGGCACCGTCACGCTCGTCAAGAACGAAGATTTGAGCATCACGACCCCGGACAGTTGGCTGCACGATCTTCAGCCGTGTACGGGCAACGACGACGTTCTCCTCCTCACGACAAAAGGACACGTTTACCGCTTCGATAAGGTAAAGAGAACCTTTGACGAGGCGTACGCCGACGTTGAAGGCGCAAAGACGGTCTGGATCAGAGCCGTTGGCTATTTCGAGAACGGAGACTTCTTCTATACCGAGCACGACGGCGGCGATGATAACGGACATGGCGGCGGCTGGAACACTACGTTCGTTCACTACATAGACGCAGCCACACGCACTCTCACGACCGTTTCAACGACGGGTGGACGCTTCTACAAGGCGCGCGTTTGGTCGTCCGCATATCAGCCGTAAAAGAATAAAGAAAAAGCATCTGCTCAAGCAGGTGCTTTTTTGCATAAGTTTGTAAGTCTTGCTACGCCCTACGAAAAACGCGGCGAAGCATCGGGTGTCGTCTTGCCTCGCCCTTCGGGAGAGGTGTCTGCGCAGCAGACTAAGAGGGGATATATTTCCCCTCTTAACCGATTTCATCGACAGCTCCCCTCGAAGGGGGAGCCAATAACGCGGCGAAACAAAATAATTTTCTAATTGCAAAAACAGCAAAATAAGCCACATAAGGTGCAAAATAGATTATTGACAAAGGGTTATGTTTCTTGTATCATAATATTGTAAAACAATAACGGAGGTACTTAATTATGTACAATTTTCCCATAGGCGTAATGATAGACTCCTTCCGTCTCCCGATCAAGGACGCAATAGCAAAAGCGGTCTCTATCGGCGCAGCGGGCTTCCAGATGTATGCAACCTACGGCGAGCATTCTCCCGAGAATATGACCAAGAGTAAGATCGCAGAGCTTAAGGATATGGTATATTCGAACGGACTCGTTTTCTCGGCACTCTGCGGTGACCTCGGACACGGCTTCGGTAACGCGGAGAAGAATCCCGAGCTTATCGAGAAGTCGAAGAGAATAATAGATCTCGCGAAGGAGCTCGGTACTAACGTGGTAACGACCCACATCGGCGTAGTTCCGAACGATCCGAACCACGATAGATATAAGATCATGCAGCAAGCTTGCTACGAGCTCAGCCGTTATGCAGATAGCATCGACGCACACTTCGCTATCGAGACGGGACCCGAGACCTCGGCGACCCTCAAGACCTTCCTTGACGCGCTCGATTCAACGGGTGTTGCGGTCAACCTCGACCCTGCGAACCTCGTAATGGTAACGGGCGACGATCCCGTTAAGGCAGTTCATAACCTTAAGAAGTATATAGTTCATACTCACGCAAAGGACGGCGTCAAGCTCGTTGACCGCGATCCCGAAATAATCTACGGCGTAACTCCCATGCCCGAGGATATGGCAAATATCGACTGCTTCAGCGAAGAGCCGCTCGGCAAGGGCGGAGTCGACTTCCCCGCATACTTAAAGGCGCTTGAAGAGATCGGCTATAAGGGCTTCCTTACCATAGAGCGCGAGTGCGGAGATGATCCGGCGAAGGACATCGCTTGCGCGGCAGACTTCTTGCGCGACATAATCGCAAAAAACTGAAGGGCGGAAATTTGAAATGAGCAAGAAATTAAGAGTAGGAATAATCGGAACAGGTGGCATCAGCCATTGCCACATGGCGGGCTATAAGGCACTTAGCGATGAAGTAGAGGTCATCGCGGCTTGCGATATTGACGAAAAAAAGCTTACCGAGTATTGTAAGCAGTACGACATTCCGAATAAGTATACAGATTTTAACGAAATGATGGCAAAGGAGGAGCTCGATGCAGTCAGCGTCTGCACCTGGAACTCCGTCCATAAGGACGCTACCATTGCCGCACTTCGCGGAGGCGCAAACGTTATATGTGAGAAGCCCATGGCTATGAACACCGAGGAAGCGCTCGAAATGCTCAAGGTATCTGAAGAGACGGGAAAGCTTCTTCAGATCGGCTTCGTCCGCCGCTTCGGTAACGATGCAGATGCGCTCAAGGAGTATATCTCGGCAGGCACCTTTGGAGATATTTACTATGCAAAGGCAACCTATCTTCGCCGTTCGGGCTGTCCCGGCGGTTGGTTCGGCGACAAATCCCGTTCGGGAGGCGGTCCTCTTATAGATCTCGGAGTTCACGTTATTGACCTTGTTCGTTACCTTGCAGGTTCGCCTAAGGCAGTTTCCGCATACGGCGTAACCTTCAATAACCTCGGTCCCGACCGTGCAAACGGTAAAAAGGATTGGCAGGTCGAAGGCAATGACGATCCCTATACGGTAGAGGATTTCACTACCGCGCTTATCAGATTCGATAACGGCTTTACCGTGTCCGTTGAGGCAAGCTTTAACCTCAATATCAAGAAGGACGTAGGAAACATTGAGCTTTTCGGTACGAATGCGGGCTGTACCATCAATCCCGATCTTGAGCTTTTCACTCAGATCGCAGGCAGATTTGTGAACGTCAAGCCGTGCGACAGTATCGCGCTTGAATTTAACGGACTCTTTGAGAGGGAGATCAAGGGCTTCGTTGATGCCGTTAACGGCAACGCACCCTGCATTGCACCCGCAGAAGACGGCGTCGAGCTTATGAGAATAATAGACGCGATCTACGAGTCCGCCGAAACCGGACGCTCCGTAGAGATCACAAGATAATTAAGGAGAGTTTTATGAAATTCAGTGTAAGTGCTTACAGCTTCGGCGATTACAGAGAAGAAAATTCACTCGGTATCTTCGGTATTATTGACAAGGCAGCCGAGATGGGCTTCGACGGCATCGAGTTTATCGACGAGGACTATTGGATAAAATGGTCCGACGATGAGATCAAAAAGGTCGGTCAGTATGCGAGAGATAAAGGACTTGAGACCGTTGCGCTTTGCGTTGGTGCAGACCTTATCAATAAAGAGGGCGAGGTCGAGCGCGTTTGCGGTCTTATCGACAAGGCGGCGCTTCTCGGTGTTTCGATGCTCCGTCACGATATAACGGGCGGACGCAAGGGAAAGAAGAACGGCATCGGTTACGCTTGCCTTATTCCCGAGCTTAAGGAAAAATGCACGCAGATCACGGAGTACGCGAAAAGCCGCGGCATCAAGACGATGACCGAGAACCACGGCTACTATTCGCAGGACGCAGACAGAGTTGCCTCCCTTATCGACGCAGTCGGTAACGACAACTTCGGCGTTCTTCTCGACCTTGGTAACTTCATGTGCGCGGACGAGGATCCGTCTCTTTCGGCATCGCGTCTCGCGCCCTATGCGTTCCACGTTCACTGCAAGGACTTCCTTTATAAGAAGGGAACCGAGATCAACCCCGGCGACGGCTGGTTCACAACGAGAGCGGGTAACTATCTCCGCGGTACCATAGTCGGCCACGGCGAAGCGAAGATCGCGCAGAGCTTGGGAATGCTCAAGAGAAAGGGCTACGACGGCTTCATCTCTCTCGAGTTTGAGGGAACCGAGGATAACCTCGTCGGAATCAAGATGGGCTTAAGCAATATCAAGAGATTCTGGGAAATGGCATAATTTTTGGGGGCTTGAAAAAGCCCCCGTTTTTTCTCACCTTTCTTACTCGTGTAAGAAAGGTGACCAAAGAACCACGCCAAGGGGACAACCGACAAAAATTTTCAGAGAAAATTTTTATACGTTTTCCCCTTTGGAATCCCCTTTCGAATTAAGAAAGACGTGCCGCGTTGTCTTACCTTCTCCAGCGGGATGAAGGTAAGAGGTAAACCTCGGATGAGGTGTTTGTGTGTGATGTAACATCGTTTTTGTTACGGCGGGAGCAAGCCCCCGCCCTACAAAACGTGGCGAAGCGGTTGCATCTACCGATTACACAAAAAACAGACGGATCACTCCGTCTGTTTCAAATTTTATTTCTTCGCGCTGTCGATGCTCTTTCCGAACACGAAAAAACGGTCGAAAAGGTACTCGGTGATGAAGTTGATAAGCATCGTCATAGCGAGAACGGCGTAGGCGTTCCAGCCGACCCTCGCACCGGTCAGTACCGCTGTCCACCAGGTCGAAAGGGGAGTGAATAAGAGATAGAATCCCGCGACCTTCAGCATGGCGATCGGCACGTTGTTTGCCGAGCAGAAGGTGAATTTTCTGTTGAGCGTGAAATTCCAAAGCACCGAAAGAACGAGCGAAAGCAGATGCGCAAGCCACTCTTCAAAATGAATAAGGTCGAAAAACACCGCGTACGATGCGATCTCAATAACGCCAGCGCTTATTGAAAACAGAACGAATTTTATCGTCCTGATAAGCTCCTTTTTCTTGTCGCTCATCGGTTGCTCTCCGTGAATTTCTTTATCGCGTCAAGCGTTTCGGCGCTGATTACGTGCTCGATCTTGCAGGCGTCGTCCGACGCTGTTTCATCGCTTACGCCGAGCTTGGTAAGGAACTCGGTAAGGACGGTGTGACACTCAAAAACGCTCTTCGCCTTTTCCTCGCCCATATCGGTGAGGATCAGATTTCCGACACCGTCAACGGTCAGATAACCGCCCTTTTTGAGGAGCCCGACAGCACGGCTGACGCTCGGCTTACTGTACCCCATCTCCTCGGCGACGTCGATGCTTCGCACCGCGCCCCTTTGAGAGAGGACGTATATTGTTTCGAGATACATCTCGGCAGATTCGTGAAGATTCATAAAAAACTCCTTGAGTCGTTCTTACCTAATTTTATCATATAATTAAAATTTTTGCAATAAAAATATTAAAAACCCCTTGACAAACGTGGATAACGGTGATAAAATATACGACGGTTAGCAAATGCTAACTGACGTAAAACGTCATTAAGGAGCAAAAAATGACACTCAAACAGGCGACAGAGGGAACTGAATATATCATTAAAGCCATCGAAACCGACGACGAGGAGCTTAACGCCTTCCTTTTCACGCTCGGCTGTTACGAGGGCGAGCCGATAACGGTGATATCCCGACGCAAGGGTGGGCTCACGGTGTCGATCAAGGACGGCAGATACAATATCGATCCGCAGCTTGCCGACGCGATCATCATCTGAAAAAAGCAGAGCAGCGCTCTGCTGATTATTTCGACATTCGGTTAGCAATGGCTAACTGACAAAAAGAGTCAAAATTATCCGAACAGGAGTAAAATAAATGAGAATAGCACTTGCAGGAAATCCGAACAGCGGAAAGACCACGATGTATAATGCTCTGACGGGCAGAAGCGAAAAGGTCGGAAACTGGGCGGGAGTCACAGTCGATAAGAAAGAGCACGCGATCAAGGGCGTCTACGGAGAAAACGTTATCGCAGTCGACCTTCCGGGCGCATACTCGATGTCGCCCTTCACGAGCGAGGAATCGGTAACGAGCGAGTACGTTAAGAACGAAAATCCGGACGCTATAATCAATATCGTCGACGCAACGAATCTCTCTAGAAGCTTGTTCTTCACGACCCAGCTTCTCGAGCTCGGTATTCCCGTTGTCGTCGCACTCAATAAGACCGATGCGAATAAGAAGAAGCACAATAAGATCAACGCAGCAGCACTTTCAGAAAAGCTCGGATGTCCCGTTATTGAGACCGTTTCGACGACGGGAGAGGGACTTAATGACGTCGTTTCGGCAGCGGTGGCATCGGTCGGTAAAGGACAGACCGCGCCTTACGTTGGTGCAAACGCAACCGACAAAAAGTCCTCCGAGGAAGAGGATAAGCGCCGCTATAAGTTCGTAAACGCGATAGTCAAGGAAGTTGAAAGCAGAAAAACGCTTACGAAGAATAAGAACTATCAGGATAAGATAGACGCTGTTCTTACGAATAAATGGCTCGGAATACCGATATTTGCGCTTGTGATGTTTGCCGTGTTCTGGATCTCGCAGGCAGGCCCCGGCGTATGGATCGCAGATTGGCTCGTCGGACTCCTTGAAAAGGGACAGAACGCACTCGGTGAGCTTATGCTGAAGCATGACATCGCTCCTATCCTTTACGAGCTTCTCGTAAACGGAGTCATCGGCGGAGTTATCGCTGTAGTCGGATTCCTTCCTCTCGTAATGATAATGTATTTTCTCATTGCGCTCCTCGAGGACTGCGGATATATGGCAAGAGTTTCCGTCGTGCTTGACCCGATCTTCAAAAAGGTAGGGCTCAGCGGAAAATCGGTCATTCCCTTCGTTATCGGAACGGGATGCGCGATACCCGGCGTTATGGCTTGCCGTACGATAAGAAACGAAAGAGAACGCCGTGCGACTGCAATGCTCGCCCCCTTTATGCCCTGCGGAGCGAAGCTCCCCGTTATTGCTCTCTTTGCGGGCGCCTTCTTTAAGGACGCATCGTGGGTCGGACCGCTTATGTATTTCGTGGGAATTATCGTAATATTCCTTTCCGCACTCGTTATAAACGCCATCACGGGTAACAAGAAAAAGAAGTCCTTCTTCATAATCGAGCTTCCCGAGTATAAAGCCCCCTCGCTTTGGGGCGCGATCAAGAGTATGTGCCAGCGCGGCTGGGCGTTCATCGTAAAGGCGGCTACTATAATACTGCTTTGTAACACGGTAGTGCAGATAATGCAGACCTTCACCTGGTCCTTTAAGGTCGCAGAGAACGCAAACGATTCGACCCTTGCGTCGATCGGCGGACCGTTCGCATATCTGCTCGTTCCGATCGTGGGCGTGCTTTCGTGGCAGCTCGCGGCGGCAGCTATTACCGGCTTTATCGCCAAGGAAAACGTAGTCGGAACTCTCGCGGTCTGCTTCGTGGGACTTGAAAATCTCATCGACACCGACGAGCTTGCAATGCTCGAGGGTGCCGGTGCCGAGGTCGCAGGAATTATTGCGATCAGCAAGGTCGCGGCGCTTGCATACCTTATGTTCAATCTCTTTACACCGCCTTGCTTCGCGGCTATCGGCGCAATGAACTCCGAAATGAAGAGCGCTAAATGGCTCTGGGGCGGTATCGGTCTCCAGCTTGCAGTCGGATATACGATCGGCTACCTCGTTTATACTGTTGGTACTCTCATCGTTTCCCCCGCATCGCTCGCAGTCGTTCCCGCAATAATCGGCGGATGCGCAGTTGCACTCTTTGCAGGCATCATTACGGCACTTATAGTTAAAGCAAGGAAAAAGGCATGATAAACGTTATCGTAATTACAGTCCTCGCCGTCATCATTGTCGGCGTGTCGGTCTACATATTCAAGCAAAAGAAAAAGGGCGTCAAATGTATCGGCTGCCCGCATTCAGGCGAATGCTCGAAAAAGAACTGTCACTAAAAACAGGCGGACCTTGTCCGCCTGTTTTT
>JAFTTT010000021.1 GCA_017466625.1 Clostridia bacterium | reverse complement strand
TGGGCTGCTCAGCACATCGCTGACGATATAAACACTCACAAGGAGGACCGTCCCTTCGTTCTCGGACTTCCGACCGGCTCTTCGCCCCTCGGCGTATACAAGAAGCTTGCAGAGATGAACAAGGCAGGCAAGGTGACCTTCAAGAACGTCGTTACCTTCAATATGGACGAATACGTTGGACTTCCCCGCGAGCACGACCAGAGCTACTGGTACTTCATGCACGATAATTTCTTCAACCACATAGACATTCCCGCCGAAAACGTAAACATTCTTAACGGAATGGCGCCCGATCTCGAAGCTGAATGCCAGCGCTACGAGGACAAGATCGCGTCCTACGGCGGAATCGACCTCTTCCTCGGCGGAAGCGGCGTTGACGGACACATCGCGTTCAACGAGCCCTTCACCTCGCTCACCTCGCGCACCGGCGTCCGCGCACTTACCGAGGATACGCTCATCGTAAACTCCCGCTTCTTCGGTAACGACCCGAACAAGGTTCCGAAGACGGCTCTTTCCGTCGGTGTCGGCACCGTTTGCGACTCCAAGCAGGTGCTCCTTCTCATCAGCGGACACAACAAGGCACGCGCACTCCGTCACTGCGTTGAGGGCGGCGTTGACCACGCTTGGACGATCAGCGCGCTTCAGCTTCACAAGGACGGCATCATCGCTTGTGACGAGGCGGCTTGCGGCGAGCTTAAGGTCGATACCTACAAGTACTTCAAGGAAATATACAAGAAAGAAAAGTGATATAAAAAAGCAAGGCACGGCGTGCATTACTTTTTTGTCATTTAACAGCCGATCTGAATATATCGCATTCGAATAACGAATGTAAAAAAACAATTCTAAAATGTTTAATTTTCGTCATAAGTGTTAAAAACTTCTTGAGATAGCATTTGGGTCGTGTTATAATAGATCAACAAATTTATTCGTGAGGTAATGATTATGTCAAAAAGAATTTTGTTTCAGGGCGATTCGATAACCGACTGCGGACGTTATCGCGACAACTTTTACGGTATGGGAGAGGGATATCCCCGTCTTATAGAAGCGTCGCTCGGCATGGAGAAACCGAATGAGTATGAGTTCATTAACCGTGGCATAAGCGGAAACAGGATCGTTGACCTTTATGCGCGTATTAAGGCGGACTTTATCAATCTTAAGCCCGACTATGCGAGCATTTACATCGGCGTAAACGACACATGGCACGAAATTGCCTCGCAAAACGGCGTTGATACCGTGAAATTCGAGAAAATTTATACGATGCTTATCGACGAGATCAAGGCGGCGCTTCCCGATATCAAGCTTATGATAATCTCTCCTTACGTTCTTGAGGGTCCTGCAACCTGCAATAACGAGGAGATACCCGATCGTCTTGCTCGCTTCAGAGTCGACGTAGCGGAAAAGGCGGCAGTCTCGAAAAGGATCGCGGAAAAGTACGCCCTTCCCTTAATTGAGCTTCAGCCCGCGTTTGACGCGGCTTGCGAAAAGGCGGAGCCGACCTACTGGGCGTACGACGGCGTGCATCCGACCGCAATGGGTCACGAGCTTATAAAACAGCTCTGGCTTGAAGCGTTTGAAGCTATAAAATAATCAAGAGCACCCGAGAGGGTGCTTTTTTGTTTGATATAATTGCATAATGACACAAATTTTTCACTTGAGAGAGGACAAAGTTATTGACTTTTACCTCATTCGTTGTTATAATTAACTTGAATTAACATTATTTTATTCCGCTCGTAAACGGAGAAGGAGAATAAACTTATGAAGAGAATGAAAAAAGGGCTGTCGCTGATCCTGGCGTGTCTCGTTCTTTTGCTTGGAATCGGGAACACGTTTGGCATGATCGCTTACGCCGAATCGGTCATTGAGATCGATACGGCGTCCGAGCTGCGCAAGATCGGCGTCGATGCTGAGTATCCTTTGACGGGAAGCTACAAGCTGACTGCCGACATTGACCTTTCGGGAACGACCTGGACGGTCATCGGCGGCATCTTCAGCGGTGTTTTTGACGGAAACGGACACACGATATCGGGTATGACGTCGGGAAGTCCTGATGCTCCTTATACCACGACGTCGGGCTGGGGTATTTTCACCGAGCTTTCGGGTACCGTTAAAAATCTTAAGCTTGAAGATCTTTACTTTAATGTCGGAGCGGCAGGCGGTGAAAAGCCGGTCGGCGGCATCTGCGGATACATACGCGACGGCGCGGTAGTAGAAAATGTGTATATGTCGGGCTCGATCACCGACGTTACCTCTCACCAGGTGCGCGCGGGAGCTATTGCGGGAAGCGCAAGATCGGCATTTACGATCAAAAACTGTTATATCGATGTTGACATTACAGGCGGTTACGGCGACAGCGCCTCCGACAGACAGGCCGGAATTGCAGGACTCGTCGGAAGCACGAAGCAGACCGGTACGATCTCCGACTGCGTGTACGTCGGTGACGTAACGCTTACAACGGGTGGATATGCGGGAGCACTTGTCAGTGAATATCGCGGCAGCTCCGTGCCTGACGGGCTCGTTGTAACCAACGCCTACTATTCGGGAACTGTATCGTGCTCGGGCGGAACGCTTCTTAACGACGGCGTCGGCACGGTAATAACGGAAGAGCAGCTTAATTACGGCTATCTTGCGGGCAAGCTTTCGAGTGCCTGGACGGTTGAGAGCGGAAATCCTCCGTATCTTACCGCGCTGGGCGGTGCGACTGCTATCGAGATCGATACGGCAGAGGAGCTTCGCAAGATCGGTGTTGATGCAAGCTATCCTTTGACGGGAAAATATAAGCTGACTGACGATATAGACCTCTCGGAAACGACCTGGACGGTCATCGGCGGAATATTCAGCGGCGTCTTTGACGGAAACGGACACACGATATCGGGTATGACGTCGGGAAGTCCCGATGCTCCTTATACCACGACGTCGGGCTGGGGTATGTTCACCGAGCTTTCGGGTACCGTTAAAAATCTTAAGCTTGAAGACCTTTACTTTAACGTCGGCGCTGCGGGCGGTGAAAAGCCGGTCGGTGGTATCTGCGGATACATACGCGACGGCGCGGTAGTAGAAAACGTGTATATGTCGGGCTCGAGCACCGACGTTACCTCTCACCAGGTGCGCGCGGGAGCTATTGCGGGAAGCGCAAGATCGGCGTATACTATCAGAAATTGTTATATTGACGTTGACGTTACGGGCGCTTACGGCGGCAGTGTCGTAGACAGACAGGCAGGAATTGCGGGTCTTGTCGGAAGCACGAAGCAGGCCGGTACGATCTCCGACTGCGTGTACGTCGGCGACGTAACGCTGACAACGGGCGGATATGCAGGCGCGCTTGTAAGTGAATATTACGGCAATACCGTAGAAGATACCGTCCTCGTAGTTACCGATGCTTACTATTCGGGAACGGTTACCTGCGAAAACGGAACTCTGCTCAATGACGGTGTCGGCACGAAGATAACTGTCGATCAGCTTCTTAACGGTTATCTTTCGGATAAGCTCTCAAGCGCTTGGACGGTCGACGACGGAAGCGTTCCGTATCTTAAGACCTTCGGCAGCGCGCCGGAAATTGACGATGGAACGATCAAGATCGACTCGGCGGAAAAGCTGAGTAAGATCGGCGTTGACGCAAACTATCCTTTGTCGGGAAGGTATAAGTTGACTGCCGATATCGACCTTACGGGAACGACCTGGACCGCTATAGGCGGAGTTTTCAGCGGCGTCTTTGACGGAAACGGACACAAGATATCGGGTATGACCTCGGGAACTCCCGAGACGACTTATACCAATGCGTCGGGTTGGGGTATTTTCGCCGAGCTCTCCGGCACGGTCAAAAACCTTAAGCTTGAAGATCTCTACTTCAACGTCGGCTCCGAAAACAAGCCGGTCGGCGGTATCTGCGGATATATTTGCGCAGGTGCGGTCGTCGAAAACGTATATATATCGGGCGAGATCATTGATATTACATCCCGTCAGGTGCGCATGGGCGCAGTTGCGGGAAGCGCAAGAGGCGCGTTTACCGTCAGAAACTGCTATTTTGACGTTGACCTTACGGGCGGATTCGGATATACTGACGGAGACAGACAGGTCGGTATCGCGTCGATCGTCGGAAGCACGAAGCAGGGCGGAACGATATCCGACTGTGTATGTGTAGGCGACGTAACGCTTACTACGAAGGGATATGCGGGCGCGATCGTAAGTGAATACTACGGAAATTCCGTTGCGTCCACAGGCCTTGTAGTTACGAATACTTATTTTGCAGGAGCTCTTTCCTATCCGAACGGAAGTCTGCTCAATGACGGTGTCGGAAGTGTAATAACTGCCGAAGAGCTTCTTGACGGCTCTCTTTCCGATAAGCTTTCGGATGCATGGACGGTCGAGAGCGGAAGCGCTCCGTATCTGACGGCCTTCGGCGAAAACGAAATGCCGCTTGAGGATGCGCTTACCGCCGTTGAAAACGCTCTTGACGGCTTTGAAGCAAGCGTCGGTACGACAAAGAACGATATACTGTCCTGCGCACGGAAGGCAGTTTCGGGCACATCCGTGGCGCTTTCGGTCGAATCCTTCACAAAGGAGCGTCCGACAAGCGAGAATGAGGGAAGTGTTAACGTCACCGTCAAGATAACGGTTGACGGCGTATCCGAAACGGTAACGAAGACCTATTCGATCCCCAGGATCCCCGGTCTTGATTACGAATTTACCTCAAGCGTAAAGGGACGCGCAGACGGAACGATCTCCATCCTTCTTCCCGAAAGCTACAAGAACGAAGCATACGAGCTTTATTGGGGTACTTCGGAGGGCGTTTCCGAGAAGTACAGCTCTCTTACGACGATGGAAGATATTGCCGTTCAGGGCAATACCCTTATCTATATCCCCGAAAGTCAAACCTATATTCCGGAAGGAACCACTCATCTGTATCTCACTCTTGACGGAGCGGAGATCGCTTCCTTCGAGATCCCCGCAGAGCGCCGTATGACGCTCGGAACGGCGAAATACACCTTCGGCGTATTCTCCGACGTGCACTTTACGACGAGCGCGGGCAGACCGAACAGCAGCTTTGCCGCGGCGATGGATCTGTACAGAGACGCAGGCGCAACGTTCGTCGTTGCCTGCGGTGACGTGACCACGGGCGGCCGCGAAGCGGAATACGCACAGTTCACCTCTACCTATACGGCGGGCGGATATACCATGCCCTTCTGGACTGCTCTCGGAAACCACGATATTCTCAAGTGGAACCTCGATTCCGCGTTGACTCCCGAGCAGGCACTCAGCAACATGAAGGCGGCGGTCAATACCTTCGCAAACGTCAACCATAATGCGGGCTCGGAATACACCGTGACCGTTGCGGAGGGCGAGAACGCAGGATACGATTATACGATGTCGTACGGTGACGAGCTCTTCATCTTTATGAGCGTCGGAGTTGCGTCGAACAGCTCGGTCAATGCCGCGGGCAACCCGATAAACGTTGACCAGAAGCTGGCGGATTCGCAGATAAATTGGCTCGAGGAAATCCTGGATCAGTATTATAACGTGGATAAAAAGGACGGTCAGGTGTTCTTGATCTTCCACTACTACACCCTTGAAAGCGGAAAGTATTACAGCTCGGCAACGAGTGACGAATGGGATGCAGCTTCCTCCGCGGCACTCGACGGAGTTCTCCGCGAATATCCGGGAGTTATCCACTTTAACGGTCATAACCACTTCTACTTCGACGCGGACCTCAATATGTACGCAGACGAGTACGTATCTATCCACGTGCCTTCCCTTACGAATCCCCGTACGTCCCGTGACGGAACGGAGGGCTCGGGCACCGCGTACGAAAACTATATCGTCACCGTATACGAGGATTACATTATCGTAAACGGCGTAGACGCATATACGGGAACCTACGCTCCCCACGCGATGTTTATGATCGCAGACGACTCCTTTACGCTTCCCGAAGAGGAGGAGCCGGAAGCTCCCGTCTTCAAGAGCTTCTCGCTCACTCTTAACAGAGGCGTAAGCGTAAACGTCAAGTTTACCGTAAGTGAAGAATACCTTGCCGCTAACCCCGATACCAAGGTCGTATTCAGTAACGGCGTAGAGTTTGACGCGCTCGCAGGAACCAATACCTATACCGTTAACCTTACCCCCGTTAATATCGGAACGGCGCTCAAGGTAGCGTGCGGCGGCGATGAGATCGACGTAAGCGTTGAGACCTACGTGAACAGAATAAAGGCGGCTTCCGCTTCGGCTCTCGGACTTACCGAGGAGAAATTTGCGGATCTCGTTGCCCTCGTCGACAGCATCGTGACCTACGGCAAGGCGGCGGCAGGCACGCTTGAAGGAGACGTTACCGCCGACTTTACGGGTGTCGGAACAGTTACAGAGCAGGGCGATATATTCGTCGGACTCGGCGCGACGCTTGCAGAGTCCGCAAGCGCGAAGCTTACCGTTGACACCGAAAAGCTCGACGAAAGCTACACGCTGACCATCACCTTCGGCGGCGAAACGGTTATAAGCGGCAAGCCCGTTAAGGATTACGTGAAGAACGGTGCGATCTCGATCACGGGAATCTACGCAGCTAACTATTCGGATGAGATAACCGTTACTGTATACGACGGAGAAAACGCTGTCGCGTCTGTCTCCTTCACTCTTAACGAGTATCTTAACACGCTCAATTCCACTGCGACCGGTACGGCAGTCCGCAACCTTATCGCGGCAACCTACAATTACGGCGCAGCGACCGCGAAGTTTGCTTCGTGATAAGCAAAGGAGGATATATGATGAATAATAAATTCATTTCCCCTGAATGCGATGTGATCGTCTTCGAGAACGAGGACGTTATCACGGTTTCCGTCGGACGCGGAACAAGCACCGATCTTCCCGAGATGGGCGGAGGACTCGGCGAATAAAATAAGCACCCGAACGAACCGATAAGGCACTCGTTCGGGTGCATTTGTCTTTGCTTCTTGACTTTGATGCGAAATTGTGTTATCATAAGCCGTAATTAAAATCAAAGGGCAAAATAATGGGAAGATTCGACGGAATACTCATCTGCACCGATCTTGACGGCACCTTGTACCGTAACGACAAGACGGTGTCTGAAGAGAACAGAGAAGCAATAGAATACTTTAAGCAAGAGGGCGGTTATTTCACCTTTATCACGGGAAGAATGCCGAATTACTCGATGGACGCCTACAAGGCGGCACAGCCGAACGTACCGTTCGGATGCGTAAACGGCGGAGGGGTGTACGATAAGGTGAACGGAAAGTACCTCTGGACGCACGGCGGCATGATTCCCGAGGTCATCGAGCTTGTAGAGCATATAGATAAGACCTTTCCGACCGTCGGAATACAGACCGTCACCTTTGAAAACACGTTTTTCTCAAAGGAAAATGAGGTGCAGGTGCATTTCAGAAACGTAACGGGGCTTCCGAATCTTCCGCGACACTATAAGGACGTGAAGGAGCCGATCGCGAAAATAATTTTCGCCATCGCGTACGAGGAGGAGATCGAGGCGGTCAAGCAGGCGTTGAGGGCACACCCGAAGGCGCACCTTTTCGACTTCGTGCGCTCCGAGAAGCACCTATATGAAATTCTCCCCAAGGGTGTGGATAAAGGGCTCGGCTTAAGACAGCTCGTTAAGTGCCTCGGCTGTGATATAGAGAAGACCGTCGCGGTCGGCGATTTCGATAACGACGTCGGAATGCTGAAGGCGGCAAGATACGGAATCGCAGTCGCTAATTGCTCCGAAAAGGCGCGTAAGGCGGCGGACGACGTCACCGTCAGCAACGAGGAACACGCCCTCGCACAGGTCATCTACGATATAGAGAACGGAAAATATAAGTTTTGAGAGAACCACCCGAGCGAAAAATCGCTCGGGTGTTGTGTTACATCGCTTTTGCGCGGCGGGAGCAAGCCCCCGCCCTACTGTGCGCCGAGAACGTCGCCCCCTACAAATAACGCAGCAAAGCTTCGCCGCGTTGTCTTGCCTTCCCCTCAGGGGAATGGTGCAAGAGGCGTTGCCTCGGTCGGATGAGGTGTCGGGCGACCAATGGTCGCCCTTGCAAGAAGCCCTTCCAAAACAAAAAGCACCCAAGCGGAAATGAATTCCACCGGGTGCTTTTCTGTGTTTTTGTTACTTCGTTCCGAACTCGAACGCCGTTTCGGTAAAATACGGATGCTCGGGGTCTATGTAGCACTGGGGCATATAGGGACGGTTCGGTGTATTCGGGCTGAACTGCGTCTCAAGACAGAAGGCGTGGAGAGGTCTTTGCGGAACGCCGCCCTTGAAAAGTGTCGGGCCGTTCATAAACTCTGCCGTGTAGAGCTGAACTGCGGGCAGGTCGGTGTATACCTTCATCGTTCTGCCGCTCTCGGGATCGTACGCCTCTGCGGCAAGACGCATCTTTCCGATCTCGCCCTGAAGCTGGAAGGAATGGTCAAAGGGCTGACCGATCTTCTTTGCAGTTCTGAAATCGAAAGGCGTTCCGGTAACGTCCGTCGGGAAGCCGAGAGGAATGAGCTTGTCGTCGAGGTCGTCGTAGGTGTCGGCGTTTATCATAAGCTCCTGATCCATTACCGAGCCGCCGTCGTAGCCGTTAAGGTTGAAATATGCGTGGTTGGTCATATTGAGGACGGTCTTCATGTCGGTCTCCGCCTCGTAGCGGATCGAAAGAACGTTGTCGTCGTCCCATGTGTAGGTGACCTTTACGTTGAGGTTTCCGGGATAGCCCTCGTCAAGATGGGGGGAGAAAAGCGTGAAAATTACGCTGTCGCTCTCGGGGTTTTCGACGGCTTCGCTTTCCCAGACGCGGCGGTTGAATCCCGCAAGTCCTCCGTGAAGATGCCAGCGTCCGACCTCGTTGTTGTTTATCTTGTAAAAGGTGCCGTCAATTTCAAAGCCGCCGCCGGCTATACGGTTGCCGTAGCGTCCGATGATCGCGCCCGTGTGAGAGCCGCGGTCGTCAAAATAGTCCTTAACGGAATCAAAGCCGCAGACAACGTCGGCAAGCGCGCCGTTTTTGTCGGGCACCTTGACGCTCTGCAGTATTCCGCCCCAGGTTATAACCGTCGCGGAAGCACCGTTTTTGTTAGTCATCGTGTAGGAGTAGATGTCTCTGCCGACAAAGCGGTCGAAAACGCGTTTTGTAATCATAATTTTTCTCCTTAAAAGGCTTTTAATAAAGTAACATTGTTTGCGCGCGGACCGTCGGGGACGCCGGTCCCTACAATGATGCGGGAGCAACGATTCAACGTGGCGAAGCTTCCTTGATGCGAAAGGGGTTTCCAAAGGGGAAAACGTGTGCAGAATTTTGCAAAGGCAAAATTCAAACCCGTTGTCACCTTGGCGTGTTTCTTTTGTAACTTTTCTTACACGAGTAAGAAAAGTTAGTAAAAAGAATCCAAGAAAATTATACTCTAATAACGCTGAAAAGTCAATCACGACAGAAAAATCCCCTCGAAATTCTCAAAAAAACGTTACTTCTTTGCCAAAATGTCAAAAAACCTATTGCAAAATGGTAAAAAATAAGGTACAATAGTATTCGTGAAAATAATGTTTATTCATTTGGAGGAATAATAATATGGTTACAGCCGGAGATTTCAGAAACGGTCTTACCTTTGACATGGACGGAAACGTAATGCAGGTAGTTGAATTCCAGCACGTTAAGCCCGGAAAAGGCGCCGCTTTTGTCCGCACCAAGATCAAGAACGTAATTACAGGATCGGTTATTGAGAGAACCTTCTCCCCTACCGATAAGTTCGAGAACGCATACATCGAAAGAAAGGAAATGGAATACCTTTATAACGATGGCGAGCTCTACTACTTCATGGATACCGAGACCTACGAGCAGACTCCCCTCGAGGCATCTAAGCTCGACGATAACTTCCGTTTCGTTAAGGAAAATATGACTTGTAAGATCCTTTCCTACAAGGGCAACGTATTCTCCGTTGAGCCGCCCACGTTCGTTGAGCTCGAGGTTACCGATACCGAGCCCGGCTTCAAGGGCGATACCGCAACCGGTACCACCAAGCCCGCAACGCTTGAGACCGGCGCTACCGTTAAGGTTCCGCTCTTTATAGAGATCGGAAACGTTCTCAAGATAGACACCCGTACGGGCGAATATATCGAGCGCGCATAAAAGAACTTAAAACGCCGATAGGAGCTCCTGTCGGCGTTTGTTATAAACCCTATAAAACGGAGGAATAAAAAATGAACATTACCGAAAAGACCGCATATCTTAAAGGCCTCATGGCAGGACTTAATATCGACGAGAGCAAGCCCGAGGGCAAGCTCCTAACTGCTATCGTTGAGACGCTTGACGAAATGGCAAACGAGATCGCAGATCTCGGCGACGTAGCAGAGTACCTTGAAGACTACATCGACGAGGTTGACCACGACCTCGGCGACCTCGAGACCGAGTACTACGACTGCGATTGCGACTGCGACTGCGATGACGACGATTACTGCTTCTGCGACGACTGCGACGAAGAGGACTGCACCGACTGCATCCTTTGCGACGAGGACGACGAAGACGAGGAAGAGACCGAGGACGAGGAATAATTCCTATCCCAAAGACCTAAAAGCGCGCCCCTTACCGAAAAGAATAATCGGCAAGGGGCGTTTTTCAAATCAATTTTCGGGAGAGAATGATGAAAAGAATAATCAGCGCTTTTCTTGCGCTCATCACGGTCACGACGCTTTTAGCTTCCTGCGACAAGAAAGAGAATAAAAAGCCCGACACGGGCGAAGAAGAGACCATCGCAATGTGGACGGCGCACAGCTACGATAAGATACGTACCGAAATGAAGGTGCCCAATGACGCAAAGACCGAATACACCGTTTCGATGGCGAAAAACGAAAGCGAGGGCGCACATATTGCCATCCGTGCAAGCTATAATACGGGATTTGTGAACTTCAAAATGCTCTCGGGCGAAAACGAGCATATCGAATGCGAGATGTTCCATATCGCGAAGATAGTTAAATCTCGCCGTAAGAACTGGACAGACCCCGCAATTCCGATCGGACCGGGAAGCCGTTTCAAGCTTAATAAGGATGAAACGATGGCGGTCCTCGTCGACTTCAAGACCACCTCCGATACTCCTGCCGGCGACTACGAATACGAGTTCGGAATTACCGACAGAAGCGGCAAGGTGGTGTATAACAAGGTTAAGATCACCGTTCACGTTTGGAACTTCGCAATGCCGGAGGGACATAAGTTTGAGACCGCAGTAGGTAATAACAACAGCGTTGAGCATTACGAGATGCTTCTTGACCACAATTTGAGCGGCTACGATATGCCTTACGACATTCTCGACGAACGCGCAGACGCTTATATGTCTGACCCGCGTGTGACTTCTTTCCGCGTTCCGTTCTATAACGGCGACAAGGATTACGTCGAAAAGCTTACCGCGTATTACGAGAAGCTCAAGACTAACGAGGTTTGGCTTAAAAAAGCGTATTTCTACCCGATCGACGAGCCGTCGACGATGGAGCATATTGCCGATTTTGAAAAGCTCTGCAAGGAGCTTCGTCAGCTCTTCCCGGAGATAAGAATTACCTCTCCTTATTATAAAAATCTTCAGATAACTCCCGAGCTCGACCAGATCGACTTTATGGATCAGTACGTTGATCTCCACTGTCCGAAGCTTGCAAACTGGGATGAGGATCAGATATACGACGCAAATCAGATGGCGAAGTACCCGTCCTTCGACGAGAGAATGAAGGCGCTTCAGGATAAAGGCGAGACCGTTTGGGCTTACGTTTGTAACTATCCGCTTGCGCCGTATCTTAATGTAAAGGTCGATGACGAGGGTATCGTCAGCCGAGTTCTTTTCTGGCAGATGTATCAGAGAGACGTTGACGGCTTCCTTTACTGGAGCACGTGCTATTATGCACAGCTTCCTAACGGCGGAAATCCGTGGGGCAGCGTTGATACCTTCGGCGACGGTATACTTGGTGACGGAATACTCATCTATACGGGTACCGGAGCAGGACTTTCCAAAAATACACCTATCGGCTCGATCCGGCTCAAGATAATCCGTGACGGAATCGACGATATAGAGCTTCTCTATATGGCTGAGGAGCACCTCGGATCTGAATGGGTAGACGAAAGAGCGAATAAGGTGTCGAAGTCGCTGACGACCGTCGACGTCACCTCGGATGCGTTTGCCGATCTCCGAATCGAGATCGCGGAAGCAATTGAAGCAAAGCTGAATAATCAGTAATAATACCGTGCGGGCGGATACCATCCGCCCGCGTTATGTATCTTGCCATACTTATTTGGTAGGGGTCGGCGTCCACGACGACCCGCATTAAAAGCAGGAC
>JAFTTT010000004.1 GCA_017466625.1 Clostridia bacterium | reverse complement strand
CTTGATAACGACAAGGGGTGCAGTATTCGTTACCTCGTATGTCTCATAGGTTGTAAAACGGTTTTTGCAGGCTAGACACTCTCTTCTTCTGCGGATCCCGCCGTTATCGGTCGGGCGCGAATCAATAACCTTGCTGTCTGCAAAATCGCATATTGGACACTTCATATATTAAGTTCCTTTCGCTTGAATATAATGTATTATAGCATTTTTGAAGCGATTTGTAAATAGGTTTTACAAACTATTGACACAAAGAGGGGCAAATGTTAAAATTAAGTAACTGATTATTTTAGGAGGACACTATGAAATACAGAATAGAAGGAACTCCGCTTCCAGTCGTTATCTGCACACTTGAGAACGGCGAAAGCATGATAACCGAGCGCGGAAGCATGAGCTGGATGAGCCCTAATATGATGATGGAGACAACTTCAAACGGCGGCTTTGGGAAAGCGTTTGGCAGAATGTTTTCGGGCGAGGCGCTTTTCCAGAACAGATATACCGCTCAAGGCGGTGAGGGAACGATCGCGTTTGCTTCAAGCTTCCCCGGCTCTATTCTCGCTCTTGAGATCACTCCCGAGCTTCCTATTATCGTTCAAAAGAGAGCGTTTCTTGCGGCGACAGAGGGAGTTGAGCTTTCAGTTCATTTTCAGAGAAAATTCGGTGCGGGCTTCTTTGGCGGCGAGGGCTTTATAATGCAAAAGCTCACCGGCCGCGGAATCGCTTTCATTGAGATCGACGGCCATGCAGTTGATTACGAGCTTGCACCGGGCCAGCAGATCGTCGTTGACACCGGATATCTTGCAAAAATGGACGCGACCTGTCAGATGGATATTACGACCGTGAAGGGGCTTAAGAACAAGCTCTTCGGCGGAGAGGGATTCTTTAACACTGTTATAACCGGCCCCGGCAAGGTCACGCTTCAGACTATGCCTATACACAGCGTAGCTGCTTCCCTTGCCCCTTTCTTCTCGGGCGGAAACTGATTTTGTAAACAAAATGTAAACTTTGATTTACCTATTGCAATATAATAAATTGTATGGTATAATTCTCCTGTTAACTATGGGTGGTCCTCTGCGAAGCTCTGCAAGAACACCCTGAATATAAGGAGGAGCCACAATGGATATTATCAAGGCTTTTACGAATGAGCAGCTCAAGACAGACGTTCCCCAGTTCGACATCGGTAACGACGTTAAGGTTTATTGCCGTATAGTTGAGGGCGAGCGCACCCGTACCCAGATCTTCGAAGGTACCGTTATCGCCAAGAACGGCGGCGGTATTTCCGAGACCTTCACCGTTCGCCGCGTTGCATACGGTGTTGGCGTTGAGAAGACCTTCCCTATTCACTCTCCTAACGTTGAGAAGGTAGTTGTTACCAGAGTCGGTAAGGTCAGACGTGCTAAGCTCTACTATCTCCGCGATAGAGTTGGTAAGGCATCCCGCGTTAAGGAACGCATCTGATTTACGGAAACTTAACATCGAAAAAATCCGAAGCTTATGCTTCGGATTTTTTTGTTATACTTCTGACGTACAGCGTTTTGTCTTTTACACTGAATTTGACCTCGTAGCCCGCATACTCAAAGCCGTAGATCCTCTCGGGATCGTTCTGATATGACGGACGCGGATCCTGCGAAAGGATCTGCTTTAGCGTGTCGCGATGCTCGTTATCGAGTGTATTTGAGCAGTTATCATCAAATATGACGTCAAGGGAATATTCCTTTACGCAGTCTGCAAAGCCCGACACCGCGTCGGGAACTGCGTCGGCGAAGGATAGATATGGCTTTACGTCGTAGACGGGAGTACCGTTCATCATATCGGCACCGGAAACCGTCAGTACGATCCTACCGTCACGCTTATCCATCGACACGAGCTTTACGACGGTGAGGCCTATTGAGTTAGGGCGATAGGGAGAACGGCTTGCGAATACGCCGACTCGCTTATTTCCGCCGAGACGCGGCGGACGGACGGTTGGTGACCATTTATCGCGCTCCGCTTCGGAAAATCCCCATATAATTATCAGATGCGAAAACTCTTCGAGTCCGCGGAATGCTTCATCGAGTGAGTATTCTTTCTCAAATACTATCTCCGACAGAAAGCTCGAAAGACCGCTTTGGCGCGGAAGCCCAAACTTCGTTGGAAAGTCATTTTTAATTCTTGCAATTATCTTAAGTTCCATAATATCACCAGACAACGTTTATGCTATGATGATATCATATTAACCCTCAAATTGCAAGAATGAACGACAAATTAACCGATATGTTAAAAATTTATGCTAACGTGTTCACAAAAGGAGTATATTATAAACTTGGAAGGTGATCAATTATGCGTTTTAGAAATCGACTTATCTCTTTTATGTACGGAAGAAACGGATTCGATAGATTCGGCCGCTTTCTGTTTGTAATTTACCTCATTCTCTTCGTTGTACAGTCTATAATTTCTTTATTTGTAAAGCCGATCGTATCCTTTATACTTTCAAGCTGTATAATGCTCCTTGCATTCTACATCTTTTTTCGTGCGCTTTCGCGCAACCTTGTGAAAAGACAGGCAGAAAACTACAGGTATATGAAATTCGCGTCAAAGGTAAAGGCGTTTTTCTCTGTTCAGAAGGCAAAAATTCGAGACAGAAAAACTCACGTTTACAAAAAATGTCCGCGTTGCAAGGCCGTACTGCGTCTTAAAAAGATCAAAGGCAGTCACCGTGCGGCCTGCCCGAGATGCGGCAACTCCTTCGACGTTAAGGTGTGAACAAAAATATCAATAAAATTATTGAAAACTATTGAAAAACAGTGATAAATCTGTTATAATATCAGTATTAACGGGCAGGCATTCATTGGGATATTCTGACGGATGCCGTTGTTCAAAGCAGGTCTTTCGCGACTGACGACTGCGAACCATGTCAGGCGGGGAACCGAGCAGCATTAAGCAGCTGCGGTCAGGGCGTGAGAGGTTGCCTGCTTTGAATAATGTCATTCGTCTACCCAATATTCCCTGCCTTTTATGGTATTAAGGAGGAGATGCCGATGTCGGAGCATACGACTTTATACAGAAAATGGCGCCCTATCGACTTTTCGTCGGTAGTCGGTCAGGACCATATCACAAGCGTTCTCAAATATCAGATCGCTAACGGCAGGTCCTCGCACGCTTATCTCTTCTGCGGAAGCCGCGGAACCGGTAAAACCACATGTGCTAAGATCCTTGCAAAGGCAGTAAACTGCCTTTCGCCCGTTGACGGAAATCCCTGCGGAAAATGCGAGGCGTGTAACCTTATTGAGAGCGGTGCCGATACTGATATCATCGAAATGGATGCGGCGTCCAACAACGGCGTTGATTATATCAGAGATATTCGCGAGGAGGTTATTTACACCCCCGCGTCACTTAAGAAGCGCGTTTACATTATCGACGAGGTCCACATGCTTTCGTCGGGCGCATTCAACGCACTTCTAAAGACACTTGAAGAGCCGCCGCAGCACGTCGTGTTCATTCTTGCAACGACAGAGCTCCAGAAGCTCCCCGCAACTATAACGTCGCGTTGCCAGAGATTTGACTTCAAGCGTATTTCAACAGACGATATCGCTTCTCGTCTTGAATTCATCGCGTCGAAGGAAAACATTTCGGTAACTCACGAGGCAGCAAAGCTCATCGGTAGGATCTCCCAAGGCGGTATGCGCGACGCTATCAGCTTGCTTGAGCTTTGCTCGGGAAAAGGCAAGTCGATCAATATTGCGCTTGTAAACGAAACTGCCGGCGTCATGGGACGCGGCGTCTCTGCCGATACGGTAAAGGCGATACTCAAAAAGGATATTCAAGCAATATTCAACATTGTAGGTGACATTACGTCAGCTTCGGCTGATCTTACAATATTCTTCGGTGAGCTTATTGAGTTCTACCGCGATATGCTCGTCATAAAAAGCACGAAGGATGCAAAGGCATATCTTGATCTTACTGACGAGGAATATAAAGCTACAAACGAGCTCTGCGAGCATTTTACCAAGGAGAAGCTCCTACATCATATCAAGAGCTTGGCAGAAGCATACAACTCCATGCAAAGAAGCGTGACTGTCAAGAGAGTGACTGCCGAAATGGCACTTGTGTCTCTCACCGATGACAGAATATCCGTTACGCCTGAAGCGCTGTTATCGAGAATAGCGTCTCTTGAGGAGAAGCTCGCTTCGGGATCGTTTTCAGCGCCGATTGTTCAGCCAAAGAAGCCGGAACCTAAGATTGAAGCAAAAGTTAAAACTACTATCCCTAAAGTGAAAGCATCCTCTACCCTTTCGGCGTTATCCTCCTGGCCAGAGGTAATTGAGACTGTTGAAAGAAGCGACAATTTCGCCGCTCAAATGCTCAAGCAGTCAAAGGGATATACCGACGGAGTCAAGGTCGTAATCAAGACGTCAAACTCCTTCTCACCGACGATACTCGGGCGTTCCGAGGTAAAGGCGCTTATTGCAACGGGCATCAACCTTGCGGGCGATCTTAACGGAATAACGCCTGATAATATTGAAATTACAGTTGACCAAAATATCGAGAACGATGACGATCCCTTCGCATCGTTCTGACAATAATAATATGAAAAGGATACTATTATGAAAGCAAGACTTCCTCAGGGTATGGGCGGCGGCCCCCAGAATATGCAAAGCATGATGCGTCAGGTTCAGAAGATGCAGGACGACATGACTGCGCTTCAGGCAGATCTCGACGAACGCGAATATGAGATCAAGGCAGGCGGCGGTGTCGTTGCCGTTAAGATCAACGGTAAGAAGGAGATCCTTTCCATTGATATCAAGCCCGAGATCGTTGATCCCGACGATATCGAGACTCTTTCCGACGTTCTCGTTGCTGCAGTAAACGAGGCCATCAAAAAGGTTGAGGACACCAACTCTACCGAAATGTCCAAGATTACCGGAAGCGTATCGCTTCCCGGTATGTTCTGATAATAATGGCAGAATTTATTGAGCCGATAGAAATTATTATCGAGCAGCTTCGTACACTTCCCGGTGTTGGCAGAAAGAGCGCTGTGCGAATGGCGTTCGGCGTTGCCGAAATGGATGAGGTGAAGCTTGAGCGCTTTGCTAACTCTCTGCTTGAGGCAAAGCGCGCGATCAAGGAGTGCCGCATTTGCCACAACCTTGCGACAAGCGAACTCTGCTCCGTTTGCTCTTCGGTTGACCGCGATAAGAGCGTTATCTGCGTTGTAGAGGACGTAAAGGCGCTTATGGCTATTGAGAAGGTGCGCAGCTTCAAGGGCGTCTTCCACGTTCTCGGAGGCACTATTTCGCCAATAGACGGCAGAGGTCCCGACGATATAAACGTAGCTTCCCTGCTCGACCGTGTCAATGAGGGCGGAGTCACAGAGGTCATTCTCGCGACTAATCCTACTCTTGACGGTGAGACGACCGCAATTTATCTATCGAAGCTTCTCAAGCCCCTCGGTATTTCTACGACTCGTCTTGCTTCCGGTATTCCCGTAGGCGGAGACCTCGACTATGCTGATGAAATGACGCTTCTGCACGCAATGGACGGTCGAAAAGAGATATGATAGACAGAGTTATTTGGGATTTTAACGGCACTATCCTCGACGATCTGAAAATATCTATCGAATCTGCAGACGAGCTTCTTTCAAGATATGATCTGCCGGTCATCGGCGACGTTGAAAAATATTATTCGGTTTTCGGATTTCCGATAATCGGTTATTACGAGCGCGTAGGTTTTGATTTTTCGAAATACGATTTCTCGGTTCTCGCTAACGAGTGGGTCGACATTTACTTGAGTAAAATGCCGTATGCTACTCTTCGCGAGGGGATCATAGAAACTGTTGATAAGCTTAATTCACTTGGAATTAAACAGACGATACTTTCGATGACGGAGGAAAATATGCTTCGCTCGCAGATAGCATCGTTCGGTATCACCGAGAAATTCGACGAAATATACGGTCTTAATGACATATATGCAACCTCAAAGCTCGAGCTTGCTCGCTATTGGAGAAGCACACACGAAAACGAGACGGTTCTCTACGTTGGTGACACCGAGCACGACGCCGAGAGTGCCGAAATCATCGATGCAAAATGCCTTATGATAACGAGCGGCCATCAGAGCGAAGCAAAGCTCATAGGTCTCGGAAAGCCGGTTATAACTGCCACAAACGATATATTTGAATATATAAAATGACCCGACTTTAATCGGGTCATTTTCTTTATGATATCTTGTTTATTCCTCTCCATAGTCCGGCGTAAACGCCATCCTTATCGAGAAGCTCATCGTGTGTGCCGCGCTCTGCGATTCCCTCGTCGCTGATGACAAGGATCTCGTCGGCATTCTTAATGGTTGTCAAGCGATGTGCAACAACGATAGTCGTTCTGCCTGCGCAAAGCTTTTCAAGACTCTGCTGGATCATAAGCTCGGTTGCGTTATCAAGTGCCGAAGTCGCTTCATCGAGTATAAGGATCGGTGGATTCTTGAGAAAGACACGTGCGATGGAAACACGCTGCTTCTGTCCGCCGGAGAGCTTTACTCCGCGTTCTCCGACGAGAGTATCGTAACCGTCGGGGAGTGCTTCGACGAACTCGTGGAGATTTGCAAGACGCGCAGCTCGCTCAACGTCCTCCTTGGTCGCGTCGGGCGCTCCGTACGCTATATTATCGTAGATAGTTGAATCAAATAGGAATACGTCCTGCGAGACTATACCAATGTTACGGCGGAGCGATTCGCGCGTTACCTCGTTAATATCCTTACCGTCTATAAGTATCCTTCCGCTTTCAAGCTCGTAAAAACGGGGGATCAGATGGCAAATAGTCGTTTTACCTCCGCCCGAGGGGCCAACGAGAGCCAGCGTCTTTCCCTCTTCAAGCTTGAAGGAGAGGTTAGAAAGAACGTTCTTTGAGTCGTTATAGCCGAAGGAAACGTTATCAAACACGATCTCTCCACGCACCTTGTCAAGAGAGACCGCGTTCGGCGCATCCTCTTCCGGCTTTTCATCGATGATCTCGATAAAGCGCTTAAAGCCGGTCATACCGTTCTGATACTGCTCGATAAATCCGACAAGCTTTTCGATCGGTGACATAAACAGAGTTATGTAAAGGGAGAACGTCGTAAACACGATGATGTCGATCTTACCTGTTGCAACGAAAATACCGCCTGCAAGGTACATAGCGATTCTCAAGATGTCCATGCAAAGCGTCATGCCCGAATGGAAGACACCCATCGCCTTATATGCACGTCTTCTCGCTCTTACAAAGCCCTTATTATCGCGCTCAAATCTTTCAAACTCGAATTTCGAATTCGTATACGCCTTGGAAATTCTGATACCTGCGATGCTGTTTTCGAGAGTTGAGTTGATCTTACCGACCTCTTTTCTCGATTCAGCAAATGCGTCGCGCATCGATCTCTGCGTCTTATATGCAAAGAAGCACATAAAAGGCAGAAGTGCGTAAATTATCAGAGTCAGGGGCATATAGATGCTTCCCATCACAATAAACGATCCGACTAGCATTATCACCGATATAAACAGATCCTCGGGGCCGTGGTGAGCAAGCTCCGAAACGTCCATAAGGTCGTTTATTATTCGGGACATGATATTACCTGTTTTATTATTATCAAAATACGTGATCGGAAGCTTTTCAAGATGAGTAAAAACGTCGCGTCTCATCTGCGCCTGCATCTTTACTCCCATTACGTGACCGTAATATGCGACGAAATAGTTAAGACCGCATCTGATAAGATATATTACAAGAAGTATGACCGACCAGATAATAAGGGGCTTTATCTGAGGGTCGTCAAGCATCTCTTTCGTTATCAGAGGATATACCATTGAGCAGAGCGAAAGAAGTAACGCAGCGATCATATCCATAATAAAGATGCGCTTATGCGGCTTATAATACGAAATAAATCTCTTTATCATTTTACACCTCGGAAATAAACTTTTACTATTTTATCACAAATAGTGCGTCTTTGCAAGTAAAATACTGCTTTTTTCGCAATTCTTCTTGACAAAACCGCACTATAATGGTAGAATATTTTGTAGCAATGAAGCCGTGTAAGTAGGTACTGTATTTAAGGTTTCAGAGAGAGGCGCCTTGGCTGTGAGCGTCTTACCTGTACCGGACCGAATTTCAGCGGTGGAGCTTTTCTGCGAAAAGCTATGCGTTAAGCAGAATGTCGTCGCCGCATTAAGGCGAATGAGTGCGGATTTTTCCGAACTTGGGTGGTACCGCGGGTAATCCCGTCCCATGATCTATGGGGCGGTTTTTCTTTTTCCGCCCGTCCTTCCCTGCCGACGGGGTCAGGATAAAATATTTTTGTCGGAGAAAAGGTTAAATTATGCTTGAAAATGCAAATGCGTTAAAGGCGCAATTCGAGGAAGCCCTTTCAAAGGTAACTACGACTGCTGAAATCGACGCGCTCCGCATCGAGTACGCAGGTAAAAAGGGTCTCGTTTCTTCACTTATGAATGACCTTAAGAACGTTCCGAACGATAAGAAGAAAGAAGCCGGAATGGTCATCAACCAGGTCAAGCAGTTCGTTGAGGAGCAGCTTAAGCTTAAGACAGAGGAGCTCATTAAGCTTGAAGAACAGAGAAAGATCGACGAGGCAGAATCCTATGATGAGTCACTTCCTACCGATCTCGGTCTCGGTTCTTATCACCCGATAACCCTCATTCAGCGAGAGGTTGAGGACATCTTCTCGTCTATGGGCTTTATCGTCGAGGACTACAGTGAGATAGTTGACGATTATCACTGCTTCGAGGCGCTCAACATTCCGAAGCATCACCCCGCAAGAGATATGCAAGATACCTACTATCTCGATAACGGTCAGCTTCTTAAAACGCACACCTCGGCTGCTCAGAACTACATTATGAGAAAATACGGTGCTCCCGTTCGTGCAATATTCCCCGGACGCTGCTTCCGTAACGAGTCGACCGATGCTTGCCATGAAAACACCTTCTTCCAGCTCGAAGGAATCATGATCGACGAGGACATTTCGATCTCTAACCTCATTTACTTCATGAAGACGATGCTTTCCGAGGTATTTAAGCAGGATATCACGGTTCGTCTTCGTCCCGGATTCTTCCCGTTCGTCGAGCCGGGCTTTGAGCTTGATATTCAGTGTACCATTTGCCATGGTGAGGGCTGCCCGTCCTGTAAGAACTCCGGTTGGCTTGAGCTCTGCCCCTGCGGTATGATCCATCCGAACGTACTTACCTACGGCGGAATCGACACCGAGAAGTATACCGGCTTCGCATTTGGTCTCGGTCTTACGCGTCTTGCAATGATGAAATACGGTATCAAGGACATCCGTATGCTCAATTCCGGAAGCTTGAAGGCGCTTTCGCAGTTCACAGATAAGTAAAGGAGGAAGAACGATGTTTGTATCAATGAACTGGATCAAGGAATACGTTGATCTGTCTAATGAAAATATTGAAGAGCTTATCCATCGCTTCACTCTTTCTACTGCTGAGGTTGAGGATATTATTTACAAGGGTGCTGACGTCCGCGGCGTAATTATCGCGCAGATCAAAGAAGTTGAAAATCATCCGAACTCAAAGAAGCTTCATCTTCTTAAGGTCGATACCGGATCTGAAATTCTTGACATAGTTTGCGGTGCCCCTAACGTTGAAGTAGGTCAGAAGGTCGCTCTTGCGACGGTCGGCGGACGAGTTTGCGCAGGCGAAATTGGCAAGGCAACTATTGCAGGATACGATTCCTACGGCATGTGCTGCGGTGCCGACGAGCTTGGTATAGGAGAGGGTCACACGGGACTTATGCCCATCGACGTTGACGCTCCTCTCGGAACCGACATCAAGGACGTTTATCCCATTGATGATATTATCTTTGAAGTAGACAATAAGTCTCTTACCAACCGCCCCGACCTTTGGGGTCACTACGGTATCGCAAGAGAATTTGCTGCCCTTACCGGCAAGGAGCTCAAGCCCCTTGATCTCGGCGAGATAATATACAGCGGTGATAAGACTATCCCCGTTTCGACGACGAGAGAGGATCTTCTCTACCGTTATTCCTGCCTTGAAATGTCGGGAATATCGAAGAACAGAAGCCCGCTTGCGATGCAGATACGCCTTTTCTACTGCGGCATGAGAGGAATCAACCTTCTCGCCGACCTTTCTAACTACATCATGCTTGAGCTCGGTCAGCCGACTCACGCGTTTGACGCAAGAAAGATCGATGCTATCAAGGTTGGAACGCCGAGCGAAGCGTTTAATTTCAAGACTCTTGACGACGTAGAGCGCGAGATCACCGATAACACCCTTATGATCTATAACGACGACACTCCCGTTGCGATTGCAGGTATTATGGGCGGTCTTGATTCCGAGATCATCGACGAGACCTCGTCTGTGGTTCTCGAATCCGCTAACTTTGACGGCGTTTGTGTTAGAAAGTCTAGCTCGCGCCTCGGTCTTCGTACTGACGCAAGCATGAGATACGAGAAGATACTTGATCCCGAGCTTACGCTTACTGCGATCAAGAGATTCATCAAGCTTCTCACAAGCATTGACGACGGTGCATACGTGTCGTCAAATCTCTCAGATCTCTACGTTCAGAAATATCCCGAGATCACACTCTCTTTTGACAAGAAATACGTTGACCGCTATACAGGCATCGATATTTCCGAGGATCGCATCGTCAGCACGCTTACGCTTCTCGGATTCGGTGTCAAGCTTGACAACGGCGTTTTCACCGTAACTGTTCCCTCCTGGCGTGCAACGAAGGACGTTACCATCAAGGCGGATATTATTGAGGAGATAACCCGCGTTTACGGCTACGACAATTTCGATATTTCCTCTACCAAATCTCTTCTTAAGCCCGTTCGCCGTTCCGTTAACAAGGACGAAGACGCGTCGATCAAGAACATTCTCGTTCAGCGCTTCGGACTTCACGAGGTTCATTCTTATATCTGGTGCGACGGTAAGAAGTACAAGAAGCTCGGAATTGAGGTCGAGAATAACGTTCGTATTCTCAATATCCCGACTCCCGAAAACGGTACTGTCAGAAACTCCATGGTTCCGACGATGCTCTCCTTCGTTTACGAAAACAAGGGCTACGCAGATACCTTTGGCATCTTCGAGATCGCACGTGTCGTTAAGGGTCTTAAGGAGAACGGCGAATGCAACGAAAGACGCACGCTTTGCTATACTCTCTACAGCAAGCGCGTAAGCGAGAAGGAGCTTTATATGAAAGCTCTCTCGATGCTTCGCACGCTCTGCACCGAGGTCAAGCACTCTGAGCCGACCTTCGCAAAGATCGCTCCTATTCACGCATATCAGCATCCGAAGAACACGGCTTCTATAACAGTTAACGGCGTTGAATGCGGTGTTATCAACACACTTCATCCTACTGTTCTTGGAAAGCTTGACAAGAATGCTGCAGTTGCTTGTGTCGAGATCGATCTTGACGATCTTTATACCGCTACCGTTGATCCCCTTTCCTACAAGGAACCCTCTAAGTTCCCCGGAATTGATTACGACCTTTCTATCGTAATGGGCGCGGGCAACCGTTTCTCCGACGCTGAAAGCGCTTGGACAAAGCTCGATCTTGAAAACCTTACCGACGTTATCGTTACAGACATCTATGACAACGGCGAAACGAAGAGCATCACCGTTCGCTTCACCTTCTCCTCCGACGAGAGAACGCTCTCCATGGACGAGGTACAGGCAAGCGTTGATAAGATAGTAGCTGAGCTAAACGCAATCGGAATTGAACTCAGATCATAAAACAAAAGTCCTCGGTTTTCCGAGGACTTTTTCATTATAACATGAAAACGGGAAGCCGAAAGCGGCTTCCCGTTTATATTACTTCGTTCTCTTAACGTAAGTAGTGTGGAGATCGTGATGTGCCTTATGGCCGCCGAAGCCATCGTACCACTCGCTGTAAAGTGCCTTTACAACGGGGGATTCATGAGACTTACGGATGGACATTGCCGCATCCTGATCGTAAAGTGCCTTTGCACGAACTGCCTTAAGGTCTACGGTATCACGAACGTACTG
>JAFTTT010000020.1 GCA_017466625.1 Clostridia bacterium | reverse complement strand
CGGGGTCAAGTCCGCTTGCGATATAAAGCGCGAGCGTTTCGTAAGTTCTTCTGCGAAGCTCGGCAGGGTCCTGACGGACGGTTATCGCGTGAAGGTCGACGACACAGTAGATGCAGTCGTAATTCTCCTGAAACTCTTTCCAATTCTTTATAGAACCGAGATAGTTGCCGATAGTAAGCTTACCGCTCGGCTGAACTCCCGAAAATATTTTCTTTTTGATTACTTCATTGTTTTCCATAAATTCGGCTCCTTTATATAGGAATAATCTATTTTAACACAAAGCAGTACCGTTTTGCAAGTCCTAAACGCTTTTTTATATCAAAAAGCCGATTTTTCTCGATATTTATCTTGAATGAAGGCGTTATTTGTGCTACAATAATATAAATAATTGCAATAAAGGATCTTGAAATGAAAAAACCTTTCGATCCCGTTGAGGATTCCGTAACTCCGAAGTCGCTTAAAACGCTCGGACTTATAATAAAAGTAACGCTTGCCGTAGGACTTATCGTTTCGCTCGGCTGGCTTACCTTACGCGCCTGTCTTCAGGACGGAACTTCAAAAATGAAGAAGTATATCTGGACCGAAGCCGCCCTGGAGCAAAAGGAAAACGGAGCTCTGACGGTCAACCGTCTTGCTGAATTTAACGATCCCGAGCTCAGCCGTCTTTTCTACATCGGAAGAATATATCATACGAAAGAGATCGGTCAGCTTCAGTTTATGCTTCGATACAACGTGCTCAGCCGTGAGTACGAAGATTATGCAAGCGGCGTCGGCAAATTCGTTTTCGAGCTTGTGACGGAAGGCGACGGAGAAGAAAAGGGCAGATATACTAAGTATTGTTATATTACCGATGAAGCGATGATGTACCGCTATTATAGGATCGCGTTTGATAACGTTGACCTTGAGGGTGTTGACGGCGCGCAGGTAATTATCTATTATGAATACGGCGAAAAGCATGAGATCGGCAGATGTATCGTCTACGATAAGGATGCCGCAAAAGAGGTCTTCAAGCCGTCATCGAGTAAAAAGCCGACGCCTGGACTTAAATATGAGGGATAATTTATGATACTCAATTCAAAAGAAACTACAATAGCATACCGTTGCCCGACCTGTGGAAAGTTTATTTTCGGTATCGTCGGAATATTCACCTTGTCAGGCGACCTTATCAAGCTGAAATGCGACTGCGGCGGCTCGGAGCTTAAGATAACGTATACGGGCGACGATAAGCTTCGCATAACCGTTCCGTGCCTCTTCTGCCCGAATCCGCATAGCTATCTTTTAACGTCGGGCGCGTTTTTCGACCGTGAGATCCTTGCACTCAACTGCACCTATTCGGGTCTTGACACCTGCTTTATCGGCGAAAAGGATAAGGTCATCGAAGCCGCAAAGGAAGCGGATCTTCACCTCGTTGAGCTTCTTGAGGAAGCGGGATTTGACGATCTTGAGGCGTTTATGAAGGGCAAAAATTCCGTTGACGGCGAGGACAACGTCGACGAGGAATACCGTCTCGATTACGCGCAGATCGAGGACGTCGTACGCTTTATGCTCGCAGAGCTTCGCGAGGACGGAGATATTAAGTGCGGCTGCGACGACGGTGAGCCGGAATGCGACTTCGAATTCAAGGGCGACTGCGTGCATATATTCTGTAAAAAATGCGGTTACGAAAAAATGATTCCAATGTCGAGCACGCTCGCGGCAAACGCTTTTCTTCACACCGACGTGCTTGAGCTCGAAAAAGGTCAAAAATGACTTATTTGAGCCGTTTTCTGTTGACAACAGTACGGTAGATAAGTTATAATATTTACAAATATAAATATCATTTGGAGGATATTAAAATGAAATTTTTCAGCGAATTCAAAAAGTTCATTTCCAAAGGCAACGTAATTGACATGGCGGTCGGTGTTGTAATCGGCGGCTCGTTCGGTAAGATCGTGACCGGACTTGTAAACTACATAATCAATCCCTTCGTAGGACTCTTTATCAAGGACGGAAGTCTTGATACAATCAAGACCGTGATCAATAAGGCAACCTATACGATTGATGATGCCGGAGTTAAGACTCTCAAGACCCCCGAGGTCGCTATTCTTTGGGGAACATGGCTCCAGACTATAATCGACTTCCTTATCACCGCACTTTGCATATTCGTGGTCATTACCGTTATTTCCCGCGGCAGAGCACGCCTTGAAGCGAAGAAGATAGCAGAAGAAGCCGCAAAGAAGGCAGAAGCAGACGCAAAGGCAAAGGCAGAGGCAGACGCTCTCGCAGCAAAGCAGGCAGCGCTTGACGCAAGCGTTCTTCAGCAGGCAGAGCTTCTTACCGAGATCCGCGATCTTCTTAAGAACAAGTAATAAGGGAAAACCGACATGTATTATCTCGGCATAGACCTTGGCGGTACGAACATCGCCATCGGAATAGTAGACGAAGATTATAAGATCGTTAAAAAGGGAAGCACACCGACTCTTTCGGAGCGTGATCTTGAAGAGGTCGTAAAGGATATTGCAGCACTTTCGCTGAAGCTCCTTGACGAAACGAACATAGACGTTTCCGAGATCGCTCACGCGGGAATAGGATCTCCCGGATCTATCGACCCCGTAAACGGCGTCGTGATCTCGTCCAATAATATCAGAATGTATAATTATCCGATCGTAGAGGTGCTTAAAAAGTATCTCCCGATAGAGAATATTTATATTGATAACGACGCAAATGCTGCGGCGCTCGGTGAAGCAATGGGCGGCGCGGCGAAGGGCGCTGAAACTGCCGTAATGGTTACTCTCGGCACGGGCGTCGGAAGCGGAATAATTATCAATGGCAAGATCTTTGGCGGCTTCAACCACGCAGGCGGTGAGATCGGTCACATGGTAATCGAGCATGACGGTGAACAGTGTACCTGCGGTCGTAAGGGCTGCTGGGAAGCGTATTCATCCGCTACGGCTCTCGGCAGAATGACGAGAGAAAAGCTTGCAGAGACCAAAGATACCCTTATGTGGGATCTTGTCGGAGGCGACATCAATAAGGCAAGCGCTCGTACTCCCTTTGCTGCAATGAAGCAGGGCGATAAGGCAGGCAAGGAAGTAGTTGATAAATACATAAGCTACCTCGCTTGCGGCATTACGAATATCATTAATATATTCCAGCCGAACGTGCTTTGTATCGGCGGCGGTGTCGCAAACGAGGGTCATTACCTTCTTGATCCTGTCATCGAAATCGCAGAAAGAGATCAGTTTACTGCCGGATGCGAGCTGAAGACCAAGATCTGCATAGCAGAGCTCGGAAATGACGCAGGCATAATCGGCGCCGCGGCAATAACACACTAAAATGAAAACGCTGAAGATTAGAGCGGAGCTCTAAAGGACGGTTTTACAAGAATACGGTATATCTCAAAAGAGGTATGCCGTATTTTTAATCTGTAAACGCGTGCAGTAGTTTTCAGAATAATGTTGTTATTATTGTAAGACGATCTTATATTAACACTCTGAAAGTATTTACAAATATCGAAATGTATGATATAATAAAAGCGCGAAGCAAACCTAATATGGCATTTAGGAGTATTTTTCTGTATAGGGATACTCTGCCTTTTTGCGTCCGCAAAGATTTGAATTTGGTAAAAAGTACAAGTTCCGTCTTTGCGGATATGGATATTCTCCTATTTGTCAAAGGTTTGTTTCGCAGCAATAGGAGCTTGTGCTTTTTCGGGTGCGTAGCTTCGGTTGCGCACCTTTTTATATGCTTGTAGGGGGATATATGAGTAAGAGCATCCATAAGAAGTCAATAGATATTAGCGGCGTAAAACTTATATCCGGAGAGCCAACAGTTTGTCTCGGCAATGGAGAGCAAGGTTTTGAGTGTTGTTGCGACGAATGTGATTACTATTTGCTTTGTTTTCCCGAATTTGATCCGATAAGACCAATGATGACCACAAAAAATGACGAAGAATCATAATGATTCTTCGTCATTTTACTGTCGGCTGGTAATGGATTCTATTAAATCTCAAAAAATATCCTTAAGGGTCTTCGCGTTTTTTGTTATTCCTTTTCAAATTCAATTATCTCTCTTAATCTGTCGGGCGCTTTCTGCGGGTCGGAAATGTCGATATCGCCGTAGGGCGTTTCGAGAGAGGTTGCATCGCTCTTACGTATAAAGAACGCAACTCTTGTCGGAGAATACTGCTCCTCGGGCTCGTCCCAAGTGTCGCAGAGCTTCTCTAAACCGTCCTCGGTCAGATACTGCTCCATGTGCGGCACGATCCTCTCAAATTCGTCAACGCCCTCCTCGGGAACCGAAAAGCCGAACCAGTCGATCTCGTCGGGAGTCATATCGAGAGTAAGCTCGACAAGCAGATGAGTTCTGCAGAAATTGTATATGCCGTGTACTTTCATGATCCTTCCTCAAAAATATCTCGGCACAATACGCGCCGAGATACTTTAGCTTATCTACCGTAGTTCTGACTCTTCTTGCGGAGATTGTACTCCGAACGGGGATTAACGATCTCACGCCAGTCAATGTCACCGCGCTCAAGAGCGCGAACGAGGATCTCCGCGGTGGCGATGTTGGTAGCAACGGGAACGTTGTGAATATCGCAGAGCTTAAGAAGATTAAGATTATTTCTTTCTGCCATGGAATCCGTTTCGGCGTAATCGCGGAAGAAGAGAACGAGGTCGATCTCGTCGTAAGCGATACGGGTGGTTATCTGTTCGACACCGCCGTGCGAGCCCGAAAGGAGCTTTTCGATACGAAGTCCGGTTGCTTCGGTGATATGCTTGTGTGTCGTGCCTGTAGCGCAGAGATTATGATTTGCTAAGATACCGCAATACGCGATACAAAACTGTGTCATGAGTTCTTTTTTGCTTTCACCTGCGATAATGGCTATTTCCATAGTGTAACCGTCCTTTCCTTGGTCAGATCACTGAATTTTTTTAATAAGCTCGGCTCTCTTGATCTTTTTGAATCCGGTAAAGAGAGGTACCGTTCTGCCCGTCAAGCGGATAGCGATATTCGTAAACGCTTCTGCGGCGTTGCAGGAGGGGATAGTGAATACGTCCTCGCCCTGCGCCTGCTTGTCCGACAGACGCGAATCAAAGGGAATGATACCGAGTAGCTGTATAGAGGTCTTGTCGATAACCTCAAGCAGTCCCGGCTGTCCTTGAAACTCCTTTCCGTCTGAATGGAAGCAGTTTATAATAAGCTTTCTCGATTTTACGCCCGATTCCTCAAGAAGAATTCCCGTGCGCTCTGCTGCGCGTATTGAAGCGGGCTGATAAGTCGAAACGACGAGCGCTTCATCCGACGCGGAAGCGGCGAGACGAAGAGGACTTCCCGTATCTCCGGGAGTGTCAATGATGATGTAATCAAAATTCATCTGCGCACCGATATTACGTATTGCCTTTTTGAATTCATCGTGATCGAGGTCTGTCTCGTAATCGTACGGCGCGGCGCAGAAGTATAGATTTTCGGAACGGGAATCCTGGATAATTGCCTTCTCGGGTGCAATGCCGTGAAGAATAATATCGGTAATATCAAAAATAACACGGTCCTCAAGACCCATAATAAGATCAAGCGAGCGAACGCCGAAATCGCAATCGATAAGAAGCGTTCTCCAACCGCCGAGCGCGAGCTTTATGGCAAGATTGGCGGAAACCGTCGACTTACCTACGCCGCCCTTGCAGGAGGTGACCATAATTATTCTCGTACTGTTCATAGAAATCCTCGGTAAGTAAAAAATATACCTTAACTATTTTACCATATAAATTTTAGATTGTCAATATCCGGTTTGGCAAAAATAGATAAAATAACGAAATTTTTGTCGATTTTTCTTTCCTGAAAAGTTATTATTGTTCGCCCTTGAGCGCCTTGACGGCTGCAGAAGGAGCGGGTGCGCGGAATACGGCGGAGCCGGCAACGATGACGTTTGCGCCTGCTTCGATGATCGACGCTACGTTGTTAAGATTAACGCCGCCGTCGACCTCAAGATCGATATCGTATCCCGACGCATCTATCATTTCTCTTGCCTCGCGAAGCTTGTCAAGCGCGCTCGGCATAAAGGACTGACCGCCAAATCCCGGCTCGACAGACATAATAAGGATCATGTCAATGATAGGCAGATATTCCTTTACTGCGGAAACGGGAGTTTTCGGCTTGATAACGACGCCGCACTTGATACCCTTACTCTTGATGTATTCGAGAGTTTCTCTTACGTTATCGCAGCTTTCGAGGTGAATGGTAATAATATCAGATCCGGCGTCGACGAAAGCATCAATGAAACGAAGCGGATCGTTTATCATAAGGTGGGTATCGAAAACCGCCTTGGTGTGAGGACGGAGCGCCTTTATAAAGTCGGGACCAAAGGAAAGGTTAGGCACGAACGCACCGTCCATAATGTCGAGATGGAGATACTCTGCACCTGCGTCAACGACAGCTTTAAGACTGTCTGCGGCATAAGCGTAATCACATGCGAGAACGGAAGGGGAAACGATAATATTTTTTTTCATAGCTGACCTCAAAAAATCAATTTGTTTTTGTCATATTTCATAATTAGTTTGCCCAAAGAGAAATTAGCCGTATATATCAGCCGACGCTCGGCGTGTCAAGCGGGCGAATGCGACATAAAATATTAAAGGACGGCAAGACCGTCTGACTTCCCGAAGAAACGGGAAGAAGAATAAGACGGCGAAAGTCTTAAGGGACGTCAAAACAAAGGAAGTAAAGGGAAGAGTAAGACGGGAGCCGTCAAATATACTGCCTGATGGCTCTGCCGTCAGGCAGATCTTATTATAAGGCAGACCGCGTGAGCGGAGATGCCTTCACCGCTTCCGGTAAAACCGAGCTTTTCCTCGGTTGTTGCCTTGATATTCACTCTGTCAGGCGTTACGTTGAATACCTTTGCGATATTTGCTCTCATTTCCTCAATATAAGGCGAAAGCTTCGGGCGCTGGGCAACGACTGTCGCGTCAATATTGCCGACCTCGTAGCTCTTGCTTTTGAGAAGAGAAGCTACGTTTTCTGCAAGAAGCATACTGTTTATGCCCTTGAAACGGTCATCGGTATCGGGAAAATGCTTGCCGATGTCGCCCTCGCCGAGTGCGCCAAGCGCCGCATCGAGAATAGCGTGGACAAGCACGTCGGCGTCGGAATGACCGAGCAGACCCTTTTCATAAGGGATCTTAACACCGCCGATTATGAGATCGCGGTTTTCAGTAAGACGGTGAACGTCGTAGCCGTGGCCTATGCGAATATCGGAAAAATTCATTTTTTCTCCTCACTTTCGCGGAATTTGAGTATCGCTTCTGCGATGGCAAAGTCACAGGGCGAGGTGATCTTCATATTTTCCTTACCGCAGTCGACGGGATATACTTCAAATCCGAGCGCTTCGATGAGCGACGCGTCGTCGGTCGCAACCGTGCCGTTTTTCTTTGCCGTATAAGCGGCGGCGCGGTACATTTCGGTCATAAATACCTGCGGCGTCTGCGCAAGCCAGACGTTGCTTCTGTCGGGCGTGGAAAGCTTCTTGCCGTCGGCTATCTTTACTGTGTCGGTCGCCTTTTGCGCCGCGATCGCCGCACCGTGTGCGCAGGCGGCGTGACCGACGTCCTTTATCATTTTTTCGGTGATAAGGCATCTTGCGCCGTCGTGGATATAGACGAACTCGGACTTGTCCGAAATGCTCTTGAAGCCGTTAAGAACGGATGCTTGTCGGTCGGCGCCGCCGAGAACGACCTTCGTTACCTTTTTCCAGCCGTATTCCTTTTTCCAACGGTCGTAAAGATCCATCTCGTCGTCCTTCGCGACGATGATTATCTCGTTTATAAACTTGCATTTTTCAAAAACGGAGATGGTTCTGACCACGGTCGGAACGCCGAGTATCGGGATAAGCTGCTTCGTCTTATTACCGCCGATACGCGTTGAGCTTCCTCCTGCGAGGATAATGGCGGAATTATATTTTGTATAAACGCCGTTTATTCTGTCGGCAATACCTGTAAGAACGGTAGTTAAGCTCATAAAAGCTTCCTTTCAAATACAAAATACCGAGGGTATTATACCCTCGGTATTTATTATAGCACATTTCAGTAAAAAGTGCAATATTAAATCTGTCCGTTTGGATCGAAAAGAGAAGAAAATGCGATCGTTTTTCCGCCGAGAAGCTCATGCTCCTCCTCATCGTGAGAGATCACGAGAACTGCTCTTTCTGACAAATGTTCTTTTATCAGATCGGAAGCTGCCTTTCTCGTTTCGGGATCAAGGCCTGTGAACGGCTCGTCGAGAAGTGCAAAGGTGCCCTTGTTCTCGGATGCAAAAACGAGTGCGCGAACTATCGACACTCTGCGCGCCATTCCGCCCGAGAGCTCGCTCGGGAGCTTCTTCATGTCGTCCTCGGTGAAAAACAGACGAGTCAGAAGCTCGCGTGACAGGCGCTTGCTTTCGTCCGTGCGGCAGATCACCGCGGCATTGTCATAAGCCGATAATGATGGCAGAAGCCGCGATTCCTGAAAGAGAACGACTGAAGAGCCGTCAACTCCGCTTATTATTCCGGTATCGGGCTTTTCAAGGCCGCATATTATACGGCCGAGCGTGGTTTTTCCGCAACCCGAAGCGCCCGAAAGGCAAGTGAAGCCGCGGTCAAGCGAGAGCTGAGGAATACTGAAAAGAAGCTTTCCCGAAAATGACTTTTTAACGTTTTCAAGCAGTACCATATCGTGCCTCCTTTCGGGAGATGCCCTTGACCGCCGCCGAGAAGATCAGCTCCATTATCAGAGACAGAATAATGATCGCAATCGTATAAGCGAACATATCAACCGTCTCAAGATAGGTTTTCGCAGTCAGCAGGCCGTTTCCGAGCGTGTCGTTTGTGCCGCAAAGCACCTCTGCGGCAATTCCCGCCTTCCAGCCGAGACCCATAGCGGTAACGAGTGCGGTCAGGTACGAGGGAAGCACAGACGGCAGATATAACGCAGTAATGCGCTTGAAAAAGGGCATTCTGTACGTATTTGCCATTTCGATAAGATCGCGGTCAACGTTTTGGAGTGCATTTTTGAGCGCGCTCCAAACGATGGGCGTTATCATAAGTACCGATATAAGCACGGGAATATCGGAGTTGTCCATCCAGATAAAAGCGAGAATGATGAACGACGCAACCGGTGTTGCCTTAATTACCGTGTTAAGCGGCGAAAAAAGAATGTCCGCGCCCTTGATAAACGCGCTCAACGTTCCTAAAACGGTACCGATAAGCGCACCGCCGATAAATCCCTTGAAAATACTCAAAAGCGAATTTCCGGCGTATTCGTAGAAGGTCTTTTCGCGCATCATCTCATACAGCCGCGTGAATGTAACGGCGGGAGAGGGAAGAACGTACTTCATTCCGACCTTGTACGAAAGAAAGTCCCAAAGCGCCGTCCAGAAGACGGCGCTTATAATAACGTATATGATTTTTCTTAACAGATTACCTCTTGTAGTAGAGCGAGTCATTCGGCATCGTTCCTCCGACCGATTTGGGATCTGCGTTAAAGAGAACGGTATAGAAGGCGTTAAGGTAAGTAACCATTTCGTCGCCTTCAATAAAGACTATATTACATCTCGGGATCGCAAGCGCTGCAATAGGTGCGGCGGGGATGATCTCGTTTGCTGCAATTATTACCGATGCTTCAGCGGGGTTTTCGTTTACGTACTTGACTGACGCCTTGTATTCGTCAAGGAACTGCGATACCTTTTCGGGGTATTTCTTTGCGATCTCCTTTTTAACGACGATACAGCCCTGAACTGCCTTGTTTTCGCTGACCTTGTCCCATTCCGCCGTTATATCGAGGGCAACGCGGAGATTAGCGTTTTTGGTGAGCGATGCGGTGATCTGCGGCTCGGGAAGCATGATGAGGTCGACCTTATTTTCCGCTGCGAGAGTAGCAAGCTCCGCGGGCGTATTATACCACTGAACGTTTACCTTATCTTTTACGCCGTTCTTTTCGAGAATATACGAAAGCATATATTCGGGAGTTGCACCCTGACCGTAAGCGTGAATGGTCTTGCCGGAAAGGTCAGCTACCGAGGTTACGGCAGTGCCGTTTTCCATGATATAGAGAACGCCGAGAGTGTTGATGGCTGCAACGACGTACGCGCCCTCGGTCTTCTTGTTGACGACTGCGGCAAGGTTGACCGGTACTGCGGCAATATCAAGCTGCTGACCTATAAGCTTTGCGGAGATCGCACTTGCGTCGTTAAAGAGCTCGAAATCATACTTTTCGTCTGTAAGATTATCGTTTATGATCTTGCCCATACCCATTCCCGTCGGGCCCTTGATGGTGCCGATCTTAAGAGTATAGTTGTCGCCGCTGCCGCCGTTCTTTTCAGTCGAGCATGAAGCAAAAGCGAAGAGAAGCATGGAAAGAGCTAAGATCGAAGAAATAATTTTTACTGCCTTTTTCATTGTGGTTTGTCCTTTGCAACAGTATATTTTAGGTCAAATGATGTTTGAAAGTCCCTCTGAATCGATAACCGTAACGCTTTTTCCGTCGACAGAGATCAGCCCTGACTCTGTCAGCTCGTCAAGCGCGCGGTAAAGGGAAGCACGACCGACGCCGAGAGCGGAAGCGAGCTTGACCTTCGTCTGCGCGATACCGTTTTCCTCGCGAAGAAGAAAGGCGGCAAGCTTTTGCGTGACCGACGGTGCCGACAGCTCGGACATCCTTCGGTTGAGAAAGCGTATTTTTCCCGAAAGAAAGGCGATGTACGACATGGCAAATCCGCTGTCTGTGCGAACAAGCTCTGTTATAAGCTCGATCGGCATAAAGAACACCGAAGCGCCGTTTTCGGAACGCAGTATAGTTACGTCCTCGTTTTCGCCTCCGAAAAGGGAAGCCGCGCCGAACACATTGCCTTTTCCGAGCCGCTGAAGAAGCACGGGCAGACCTGTTCCTTTACGGAAAACGAGAACGCTTCCCGAGGTTATGAGGAAAAGCCCAAGTCCGTTTGCGGATATATCCTCACCGTTATCGGCAGTTCCGATCTTACAACGCGTATCAGATACGATCATCGTAAGCTTTTCGTCCGAAAGCGAGCCGAATATGGGATGCTTTTTCAGCAAAGCGGTAAGTTCGAGGTTATCAAACATATCATTCTCCAAAGTGTCTCATTTGAGACACTTGTATTATAACACCTATAGGAATAATTGTCAATACTTTTGAAAAAAATATACAGTAAATGTTAAAATACTTTATTTATACCCTCGCCGCTGTCGATGAACGATCTTATGTTCTTGCAAAGAACGTCGATGAGGCGAAGGCGTGCCTCGCGAGAGACCCAGGCGGCGTGGGGAGTGATGATGCAGTTGTCGAGCTTAAGGAGAGGGTTATCCTTTTTCGGCGGCTCGCTTACCATAACGTCGATTCCCGCACCGGCAAGCGTGCCGTCGGTCAGCGCAGTATAAAGATCAGCTTCGTTTATGACGGCGCCGCGCGAGGTGTTGATAAGATACGCGCCCTTCTTCATTTTCGAAAGAAACTCGGAATTCACAAGTCCCCTCGTTTCGTCGGTGAGAGGGCAGTGGATAGAAACGAAATCGGATTCGCGAAGAAGAGTGTCGCGGTCGGTGAATTCTATTCCGTCGACGTTTCCGCCTTGAGCGCTTCTTCTGTAAGCGAGAACTCTCATTCCGAAGGCCGAGCAAAGCTTCGCGAAGCGCATACCGATAGCACCGCAGCCGTAAACGCCCACCGTCTTGTTTTCAAGCTCGACGTAGGGAATGTTCTGATAAGCAAAATCGGCTCTGCCCGTCCAGGTGCCGTCAAGGACCGCCTTTCTGAAAAGGTCTGTTCGGGTCGACACCGCAAGCATCAGCGAAAAGGCAAACTGCGAGACCGACGAGGTCGAATATCCGGGAATATTGCAGACCTCGATTCCGCGTGCGCGGCAGGCAGGAACGTTTATCATGTCATATCCCGTGCCGAAGGCGGATATAAATTTAAGGTTGGGACACTTGTCAAGCACGTCTTCGGTTATGTGCATACGGTTGGTAATGACGATGTCCGCGTCTCCGATGCGCGAAGCGACCTCGTCCTCGTTACTTCTGTCGTATACGGTATAGCTTCCGAATTCACCTAAAAAATCCCAATTCAGGTCTCCGGGGTTTACCGCAAAGCCGTCGAGAACTACTGTTTTCATAAATACCTCCAAAAGAGTTTTTAATATAATTTTACAATATATAAATAATTCTGACACCGATTATACTTGACATTTGTCGAATAAAATGATACCATAAGACGGTATGATTATACGATCGTGTTCGTAAAGAAAGGCATCTATAATGAATAATCAAAAAAGGAATGCAGGATTCGGCTCTGCCTTCGGAGCAAAGGTGAGAAGAGTACGTACGCGTAAAACGCTTAAAATAATACTCGTTGCGCTCATATCGCTTCTTCTCATTATAACGAGCGCAGGCATTGCGATAATTGCGCCGCTTCTGCAAGCATATAATCACAGCTATACCAAGGTCCCGATCATCACGCGTCCTCCGGACTATACCTTCGTAATTCCGCCTATCATGGGTAATACCGACGGAAAGCCCTACGCGGGAGAAAACGGAAACTGGTGGATAGGTGACCACGATACAGGTATCAAGGTCGAATACGGAAGTACAGAGACCGATGAAAGCGGAGAAGAGTTCACTCCGATCGCTAACGAGCCGGTAGTCGGATCTAACGGAAACTGGTGGATAGGCGACCACGATACCGGCGAAAAGGCGGACGTATCGGTGGGAATCCCCGAGCCGCCCCCCGTAACCGAAGAACCTAACGGAAAGCCGTCGGGAAATGCTAAGCCCGTAACCGTAAACGGTATATATAAGGTCAATCAAAAGGACCCCGATATTGAGAATATTCTGCTCGTCGGTACCGACAGCCGTAATATGTCGTCTCTCAAGGGCCGTTCCGATACCATGATAGTCTGCTCTTACAATAAGAGGACGGGTAAGGCAAAGCTTATATCCTTTATGAGAGATACTCTCGTTCCGATAGAGGGACTCGGTAAAAACGGTTCTGACCTCTGGCAGCGTCTGAACGCTACCTTCTCGCTCAGCGGAATTGCTTGTACGGTCAATACCATAAATCAGCTTTTCGGACTTGATATACAAAGATTCGTTATCATAAACTTCGAAGGAACGGAGAAGCTCGTCGATTCCTGCGGAGGCGTTGATATCAAGCTTACCGATACGCCCGGTAATCCGACCGGTGAGGTACAGTGGATAGAGAGCTTTGATATCAAGGTCAAAAAGAACAGCGACGGAACCTATCACCTTAACGGTGAGGCGGCGCTTATGCACATGCGTCAGAGATACGGCGGCTCCGATGTCAGCCGTACCAACCGACAGAGAAACGTTATGATGGCATTGTTCCGTCAGGTCGTGTCGTCCCGAGATATAACCGAGATATACGACCTTATCCGTAACGCCTTTAACTCAAAAATGTTCCAGACGAATATTCCGCTTTCCGAGATGCTCGACCTTGCGGCGAGCGTTGCGTCGAACGGCGCGAATATGAGCATCGGCTCACACAGGATCCCGACCGAATACTGGAGCATCTATTACCACTTCGGCAAGCAGCAGGAAGTCGGCAGGGGACAGGGCGGAGCTCAGGTCATATCTATTGACTTCGCCGAGCAGAGAAAAAAGGTCCAGGAATTCGTTTACGGCAAATAAAAACAGGTGGGCGCCACGGAAGTGGCGCTCATTTTTACTATTTCAACTGTTCCTTAAGATGCTTCGGCATTGCCTTTACGAGCAGAAGACCGAGCACTCCGCAGGAGAGAAGCTCTCCGATAAATACAGTAAGCGCGAAGTAGGGAATACCGCCCTCAAAGCAGTAGACGTACTTGAGCACGAGAGGTACAATTATTGTGTTTGCAAGTATCGGCGGTATGGGCGCCAGATATTTGGAAACGCGTCCGATATAATAAGTGCCGAAAGCACCGATAAGCGTCGCGACGCTTCCGAGAAGAACGTCAAGGGGAAGTGCACCGTATAAGAAATTGGAGAGCGCACAGCCGAAGAAGAGCCCGGGGATCGCAGCGGGCGTGAAAAGCGGCAGGATCGTAAGCGCCTCCGAGAGCCGAAGCTGTATTATTCCGCAGTCAAGATGGAACATCGCGCTGACCCCGGTCAGTACGACGTAAAGCGCGGCAATTACCGCCGCTTTGGTGATGAATAGGGCTTTGCTTTTTTTCATTTTGGGATATGCTCCTTTAGTTTTTATTTAAGTGAGGAAGGTTTCGAACTCACTGCAAAATATTTTAGCATAAAAACAGAGTGTTTTCAATACTGAAATATAATTTTTCAAAAGAGTCAAAAATGTTGACAGTTTCGGCAATATGTGATATAATTCCAAGATGAATAAATATTTTCGGAAAGAGTGAAAAATATGTCACAGCTACTTACAGTTAACGACAAAAGAACAAAATATTGCGGACAGTTCAGAGAGAGTGACGTCGGCTCCCGCGCCTGCGTTATGGGATGGGTGCAGAGAGCAAGAGACCTCGGCAGTCTTATCTTTATCGACCTGCGCGACCGTACCGGTATCGTGCAGCTCGCTTTTGACGACAATACCGCACGAGAGGTATTTGACCTTGCGTTCTCGGTACGCTCTGAATACGTCATTTGTGCAAAGGGTGTCGTAAGAGAGCGCTCGTCGGTGAACGATACTATTCCGACAGGACACGTAGAGATCGCAGTTGACGAGATAAAGATCCTTTCTGCTTCGCAGACTCCTCCCTTTGAGATCGTTGAGAACAGCCCCGTCAAGCCCGAGCTTCGTCTGAAGCACCGTTACCTTGACCTTCGCCGTCCCGATCTTCAGCAGCATATAATCGACCGCGCAAAGATAACCCGTATCGCAAGAGAATACTTTGCGGATCAGGGCTTTATTGATATCGAAACGCCCAACCTGATAGCTCCTACTCCCGAGGGAGCAAGAGACTATCTCGTTCCTTCCCGCGTTCATCACGGAAAGTTCTACGCGCTTCCGCAGTCGCCTCAGCTCTATAAGCAGCTTCTTATGCTTTCGGGCTTCGACCGCTATATTCAGATCGCGCGTTGCTTCCGCGACGAGGACCTTCGTGCTGACCGTCAGCCCGAGTTCACGCAGATCGACCTTGAAATGTCCTTCGTGACCCAGGACGACGTTATCTCGGTAACAGAGGGCTTCCTTAAGAAGGTGTTCAAGGAATTTAAGGGTATTGATCTTGAATTGCCCCTCCTTCGCATCACCTACGACGAAGCGATGACCAGATTCGGCTCCGACAAGCCCGACCTTCGTTTCGGCTTTGAGCTTACCGACCTGTCGGCAGTTCTTTCGGGATGCGGCTTCAAGGTGTTCGCCGGCGCTATTGAGAACGGCGGAAGCGTCCGCGGTATCAATATCAATGGCGGCGCAAAGTTCTCCCGTAAGGAGATCGACTCTCTTACCGAGTTCGTTAAGAGCTATAAGGCAAAGGGACTTGCTTGGTATAAGAATAACGCAGGCGAAATTTCCTCGTCCTATGCGAAGTTCCTGACCGACGAAGAAAACGCGGCAGTTGTAAATACTCTCGGAATCGAGGAGGGCGACCTTGCACTCATCGTTGCCGATAAGAATAAGGTCGTGTTCGACTCTCTCGGCGCACTCCGCTGCGAGGTGGCAAAGAGAATGGGACTTCTCGATCCTAACGACTATAAGCTCCTCTGGGTAACGGAGTTCCCGCTCTTTGAGTACGACGAGGACGACGGTCGCTACTACGCGAAGCACCACCCCTTCACGATGCCCTTTGCAGAGGATATCGAGTACCTCACGTCCGACCCCGGAAAGGTTCGTTCGATCGCTTACGATATCGTGATCAACGGTACAGAGGCGGGCGGCGGCTCGATCCGTATCCACGACAGAGATATTCAGAACAAGATGTTCGAGGCACTCGGCTTCACGCCCGAGGAAGCACAGGCAAAGTTCGGCTTCCTGCTTGAAGCGTTCAAGTATGGCACACCTCCTCACGGCGGTCTTGCATTCGGTCTTGACCGACTCGTAACTCTCCTCCTCGGTCTTGAGGATATTAGAGACGTAATCGCGTTCCCGAAGGTTCAAAACGCGTCCGAGCTTATGACGAAGTGTCCTTCCGATCCCGATCCTAAAGCACTTTCCGAGCTTGCGATCGCAGTTACCGACATCGAAGAATAATTTACCGGGACAAAGAGGAGCAAGCACAGCGGCTCCTCTTTGTGTATTGTTATTAAGTAAGCTTATTAGGAGTTAACAATGAAATATTGCGTATACTGCGGAAAACAGCTGAATGATACCGATATCTTTTGCTCGGGATGCGGAAGAAAGAGTAATTCCGCCCCGCGAACGGACGCCGCTTCGGCGCCGCAAGTCGAGATAAAACAAGAAGACAAACAGGTTCATGAGAGCTTTGTAAAGGAACCGCCCAAGCCCGTGGTTTGTGACGACGGCTTCGTCGACGAGCCGGCGTACCTTCCGTTTATGTACGATCCGGAAGCGGCAGGACTTAAATGGTATGAACGGCTGATCCTCTCGATCAGCAGAATGACGGGCGGAGCCAAAGTCATCCGTCCTCCGCTAAAAACTATCTTCTCCCAGATACTTTGCCGTCATAAGAAAACGGAATCCGACGAGATATTTATCTGCGGAACCGAAAACACAACCCCCGAGCTGTCCGACGACGACAATGCGTGGCCGCATCCCTGGCTTTGGACGAGGATACTGCTTGCGTTTATCGCCGCATTTGTGCTTCTTCATATATGCTGCAACGCTTTTGAAAACCTTAACGCGTATCCGGGACTCATGGTCATCGGTTCGTTTATGATACCGGTTGCAATAATGGTGTTCTTCTTTGAACTCAATACCCCGAAAAACATAAGCTTTTTTACGACAATGAAGTACTTCCTCGTCGGAGGGTGTGCCTCGCTTCTGGTTACGCTTCTGCTGTTTGAGATATTTTCGTTTGATGTCAACGAGAATTTGTTTGCAATTATCATCGGAATCATCGAGGAGCTTGGAAAGCTTGCTATCGTTGCGATCATCATCTGGACCAACAAAAATGCAAAATACGCCTTGAACGGTCTGCTTATCGGTGCCGCCATCGGCGCGGGATTTGCCGCATTCGAATCGGCAGGATACGCGTTTAACGTCTTTATGGGCAGCTTTATGTATTCGGGTAATATTTCCTTTTCGTACGACGAAATGATCGATAATATTCTCTTGCGCGCAGTCCTTGCTCCCGGTGGCCACGTTATTTGGGCAGCAATGTCCGGATATGCGGTAATGATCGTGAAGAACGGAAAAAACACCATGAATTTCTTTAGCAAAAAAGCGTTTTGGAAGATATTCTGGATGCCAATCGCACTTCACGCTATATGGGATATGCCGATCAAGATCGGCGACGGACTGGTCGGAAGCTTGGTACATATCGTATGCGTCATCATTATCGGATGGATCGTTATGTTCGTTATGATAGGAAACGCGCTGTCCGAGATCGGCAGCATTCTTGAAAAGAGAAAAGCCGAGTCAATTAAGACCGATAAGGTCGAAGTGTTAGCTGAATAAATATAAAAAATACAAAAACAATTCTCTGTGTCTTAGGGCAAGGGAATTGTTTTTTTGTCGAAAAGCCCTTGACATTCAGCACACGGTGTGCTATAATCTCCTTCGGCACACAGTGTGCTGAAAGGAGGAAAACTATGACGCGAAACGATAAAAGCGGCCTCATCCGCGACGAAATGTCGGACAAAATAATAGACACGGCGGAAGAGCTTGCTGTCGAAAGCGGAACGGAAGACCTGACCGTCAGAAAGATCCTCCGCTCGCTCGGCATAACAAACAGAGTGTTCTATAACCGTTTCCACAATATCGGAGAAGTGCTTGAGAAGGTCTATGAAAAGACTGTACTGAAGGCGCGAAACTGCATAATGGCGCGCTCGGACGCAAAGAAGGATTTCTTTGAGAACGTTTACGATCTCGTTTCGGAGATAATCTCGATGTCGTACGACAGCCGTAAGCAAATGAGCAGCTTCGTTTTCGAGACCGATTCAAACGAGACCGAAAACCGCCGCTGGTGGACCTCCGAGATCAAAAAGATGATCGACTACGCCATCGATAAAAATTACATTAAAAAGGTCGACTCCGACGTTTTGAGCCATTCGATATGGTGCTTCTGCCGCGGCTATAACGCAGACGTTATCGCGCAGAATATCCCTAAAGAAGAAGCAATGGCAAACTTCAGATACTCATTTTCCTTCGTGATCGAAGGACTTAAAAAGTAATAAATGAAAGAGGAAATCGCAATGAAGAAAGAACAGCTACATGAAAAACAGTCCTGGACAGACATAAGACATCTCGTTGAATGGGCTGCAGACACCTTCCCGACGCGTAACGCATATTCGTACAGAATCAAGCCGATGGATAAGGAGATACAGACTGTGACCTTTACGGGTCTTCGCGACGACGTTCGTGCGCTTTCGTCAAAGCTACTTAAAATGGGTGTGACCGGCAAGCACTGCGCACTTATCGGAAAATTCAGCTACGACTGGGTCGTAACCTATTTTTCCGTGCTCTCGTCGGGCGGCATACTCGTTCCGCTTGACCGCGACTGGACAGAAAAGGATCTGTGCGAGACTGCGGTAAGAGCCGACGCATCGTTCGTGTTCTGCGACAGCGATATCGCTGAAAAGGGACAGTATATCTGCGAAAACGGCGGTGTAAATAACGCTCCGATATATCTTCTTGCCGAGGGCGAAAATTCTCTCGCCGCGCTTAAGGAAGAGGGCAAAAAGATATTTGAAGCAGATTCCGATCCTTACTTCGACACCGTTCTCGACCCCGATAAGCTCGCGCTTCTCGTATTCACGTCGGGAACTACGGGTAAGGGAAAGGGCGTTATGCTTAGCCAGAAGGCGGTTCTTTCCGACCTTGCGTCGATAATTCCGTATATTGACTTCTCGCAGAAGACGGTCGGTGTTCTACCGCCTCATCATACATACGGCTCGTCTGTGATGCTTATAGGTCACGCAATGATCGGAGCCGAGATCTATATTTCATCGGGTATCCGCTACATAACGAAGGAGCTTAAGGAGCAGAAGCCTGGACACCTTTGCCTCGTACCTCTCTATCTTGAGACCTTCTACCGCAAGATCAAGGCGAACATAAAGGAGCAGGGCAAGGAAAAGCTCGTTTCCAATATGATGAAGGTATCGAACGGTATGCTCAAGGTCGGTATCGATCTGCGTGCAAAGCTCTTTAGCGCAATACGCGCGGCATTCGGTGGCGAGGTCAAGATGATAATCTCGGGCGGCGCTCCCATCAACCCCGATATTCTTCACTTCTTTGAAGGACTTGGAATCTCAACCCTTAACGGCTACGGAATAACAGAGT
>JAFTTT010000019.1 GCA_017466625.1 Clostridia bacterium | reverse complement strand
GGTTCGGCTGATGGAGCATTCCCTTATATCCTTCGCCCGTCGTTCTCGGTTTATTCGTATATATTCTCGGTACGATCACGATCTTGTCCGAGACCTTGTCCTGTACTGTGCGCAGGCGCGATATATAATCGATCACCGAATCCTCGTTGTCGGCAGAGCAGGGGCCTATTACGAGAAGAAACTTGTTTGAAGTTCCCTCGAATATACCGCGTATCTCCTTATCCTCTGCATCCTTGAGTGCGGCGAGGTCGGGGGTGAGCGGGTACTGCTCCTTTATGTCCTTCGGTATCGGTAATTTGCGGTAGAATTCCATATTCATGGCTGTGGGTTTCCTTTCTTGCCTGGGGTTTACTTTTTGTCGAATTTATCGCGGCGGACAGTCGATCTTCTCATCATTTCCTTCATGCCGTCCGTGTCGCCATTCTCAAGCTGTTTTTTAAGCTTGTCGAACTGCTTTGAAAAGAGGTTCATTTGGTTGAGCAGAGCTTCTTTATTCATCATGAAAAGCTCGCTCCACATATTTTCGTTTATGTGTGCGATACGGGTGAGGTCGCGGAAGGAGTTACCCGTATAGTCTTCGAGGTTATTGAGGTCGTTACAGGTCATAAGGACGACAGCGAGACAATGCGCGAGCTGGGATAGGAACGCGATCATTTCGTCGTGCGCTTCGGGCGTGAGTGTCGAGATTTTTGCGAAGCCGATCTCTTCTCCGAGTTTTTTTACCGTTTCGATATTTTCTTCGGTGTTTTTGTCCGTCGGGGTGACGATGAAGTTTGCCTCCGAGACGTTGACTCCTGCCGAATTTTGCACGCCGTAGACCTCGCGTCCTGCCATCGGGTGCGCGGGGACGAATTCTACGTCGGGGCGGAGGATGCTTTGGATCTCGTAGACTATTGAGGTCTTTACACCCGTTACGTCGGTAATGAGCGCGCCCTCTTTGAGAAGGTGCTGATTTTCCTTTATCCAGTCGATAAAGACGGCGGGATAGAGACCGAATACGATGAGGTCGGCGTTGCCGACAAGCTCGGGGTCGATCTTTGTTGTTCCGTGGTCTATGATGCCGTTTTCAAGTGCGTAGTCGATAGAGGACTGTGAGCGTGTTATTGCGGATATTTTATAGCCGTTTTTCTTAAGACCTATTGCGTAGCATCCGCCCATAAGTCCGAGACCGATTATAAGAATGTTTGTGTTTTTCGTGAGTTTCATGATTACCTGTTGTTTTTTCGCATTTCTTTGTTCGTACAAAGAAACGCTCGCAAAGAAATACGCCAAGGGGCAAACCGTTTGAATTTTGCCTTCGCAAAATTCTGCACACGTTTTCCCCTTTGGATACCCCTTTCGGGTATACTGGAAATTTTGATGCGTTTTTGACAGTTACTTTATGGTATCGAGAATTTCAAAGAAATCGGGGAAGGATTTACTTACTGCCTCGCAGCCGTCGATCTCACCGCCGGTAAGGGAGAGGATTACGGCGGACGCCATAACGATTCGATGATCGTTATGTCCGCAGAGCGGTTCTTTCGGTGCGGCAAGCGAATCTGGGGCGGTGACTGTTATTTCGTTATCGCCGACCGTGACTGTGACGCCGAGCTTACGCAGTTCGGTTGCCATTGCTTCGCCGCGGTCCGATTCCTTGATCTTCAGGCGGTCGGTATTTATGAGATGTACGCCGTTAAGAGCCGATGCCGTTGCCATAAGTATGGGGGCGAGGTCGGGGCAGTCGGCGATGTCTATAGTCGGGCAGGTGCGCGAGAGCTTGCCGAGGAGCTTTATTATCGTTTCGTCACCCTGAAGCGAATGACGGCGCAGGCCGTTTATCTCGATATCGGAGCCGAGCGTGTTAAGCGCGAGGAAGAAGGCGGCGTTTGACCAGTCGCCCTCGACTGTGGTTTCTATCGGCTTATATTTCTGACCGCCGGGGATTATTATTCTATCGTCCTCGGTGATCTCGACGCGGACGCCGAATTCCTTCAGCGCCTCGACCGTCATTGCGATATACGACGCCGACATAACGGGCGGGATCAGCTCAATTACGCTGAAGCCGTCACAGAGGGGAAGTGCGAACATAAGTCCGCTTATAAACTGACTTGACACGTCGCCGCGCAGGCGGAAATGTCCACTCGTTATCGGACCTTTGACGGTCAGGTCTTTTTCTGTAAGAACATAGTCCATTCCCTGGGCGACGCATATTTCTTCGTACGGCTCGAGGGGGCGCGACATCAGCCGTTCGCTTCCTTTTAGAGTCGCTTCCTTATCGGACAGCAGACATATCGGAACGAAGAAGCGAAGGGTGCTTCCGCTTTCGCGGCAGTTAAGGATCGCTTTTTCGCGGCTTTTAGGGTCGCATCCGATGACGGTAACTGTGTCGCCGTTCTTTTCGACCGTTGCGCCGAGCGCCTTTATACAGTCGATGGTTGCCTTCATATCCTCCGATTCGGAAATGCCGCGAATGACGCTCTTTCCGTTTGCGAGGGCTGCGCAGATGAGCCGTCTGTGTGCGGCGCTTTTTGAGGGAGGTGCCGTAATCTCACCCGAGTAGGTCGTTTTTTCTATCTGTATTTTCATTGTTTGTCTTTCAGGAGCTTTATTATACTCGATGCTACCTCGGCTATGCTGCCGTTTCCGTCCACGACGTCGTCACAGACCGACAGGTATATCGGGTGGCGCTCCTCATAGCGCATCGTGAGTGCCTCGATATCGTTTGACAGAGGTCTGTCCGAGGTCGGAATGAGGTTATTAAGGTCGCGGTCAAGGAATATGAGGCGTCCGTTTGCCTTCAGCATATCGACGTTTTCCTCGCGCAGTACTGCTCCGCCTCCCGTTGCGATGACGGAGTTCCATATTCCGCTTGACAGCTTCTTTATTGATTTTGTTTCAAGGTAACGGAAATGTGCCTCTCCGTAGCGCAAAAAGATCTCGGGGATAGACATTTTCGCTTCCTCCGCTATCGGCTCGTCGCTGTCGTAGAAGTGACGGCGCAGAGTCACGGAGAGAGCCTTGCCTATGCTTGATTTTCCGCAGGAGGGCATTCCGACGAGGACGATATTCTCTTTTTCGAGAAGCACCTCGTTATAAATGCGGTCGCAAAGCTCCGTCGGCGCTTCGGTATCGAAGAAATATCCGTAAGCGGCAACCGCCTGTGAAACAAGCATATACAGACCGCCCTCGGCGGGTACACATAGCTTCTTTGCCTGACGGATAAGAGGTGTGCGGAGGGGATTATATATTGCGTCGATGACGCCCGAAAGCTGAGTAAAGGATGTCAGGTCTATCGGGCTTTCGAAATCGTTCGGGTACATTCCGACGGGCGTACAGTTGATGATAAACGATGCGTCGTTGTGAAGCTCGACTGCTTCGTCGTAGGTAACTGTCTCTTCGGTTTTAGTACGGCTGACGGTAATGATCTCGTCGGCACCGAGGTCGCGCGCAACGACCTTTGCCGTGACTGCCGTGCCGCCCGTGCCGAGAACGAGCACCTTTCCGCTGAGGTTTTTGCCGTATGTAACGCGCATAATGAGGCGCGACATTCCTATGTAATCGGTATTATAGCCGTAAAGCTTTCCGTTGCGGTTTACTACGGTATTGACTGCGCCTATTTTTTTTGCTTCCTCGCTGATTTCGTCGAGGTAGGGAATGACGTCCTTTTTATAGGGGATCGTTACGTTTATACCCGAAAAGTCCTTTTCGGTCATAAACCTGCTTAACTCCTCCTTACGAAGCTCGATAAGCTCGTAGGGGTAGTCACCGATCTTTTCGTGGATCTCGGGGGAAAAGCTGTGTGTGAGTTTTTCGCCTATAAGTCCGTATTTCATATAGTTCCTTTCGGCGCGTTTCCGTCGCGCGTATAGATTAAGTCGAGGAGCGTGAGCGCTGTGACGGCGTTTACTACTGCCGCCGCGCGGTGTACGATGCAGGGGTCGTGTCTGCCGTGAACAGAGATAGCTTTGCTCTCGCAGTTTTTAAGGTCGACCGTCGACTGCTCTTTTGCTATTGACGGCGTCGGCTTGACTGTGACTGTGAAGGTTATCGGCATACCGTTTGTGATACCGCCGTTGATTCCGCCGTTGTTGTTCGTCTTGGTTACGACCTTGCCGTTTTCGTAGGTAAAGGCATCGTTTGCTTCGCTTCCGCGTATATTGCCGAATTTTTCACCCAGCCCGAAGCCGACGGCTTTTACTCCGGGGATCGAGAAGAGCGCGTGAGAGAGCATACCCTCGCAGGTGTCGAACCACGGCTCGCCGTAGCCGCCGTTCATTCCGATGACGGCAGTCTCGAGCGTTCCGCCGATGCTGTCGAGGTCGTTTCTTGCTTTTTCGATCTCGTTTATCATTTCTTCGCCCGATTCTTCGGAGAGCACGGGGAAGGTCTTGTCGGAAAGGTAGGTTATATCGTTTTCGAGGTTTTCAAAGCCGCGGTCGGCGACGGGACCGATATTCTTTATGTGTGTACCGATCTTTATTCCCTCGTTTTCAAGCGCAAGCTGTGCTATAGCGCCTGCCGCGACGAGCGCCGCCGTTACTCTGCCCGAGAAGTGTCCGCCTCCGCGGTGGTCCTGATAGCCGCCGTACTTTAAGAATGCGGAATAGTCTGCGTGAGAGGGGCGGGGAAGATAGCGCGTTTCATCATAATCTGCGCTTTTCTTCGCGGTATTCGGGATAAGTATGCAGAGGGGCGTTCCCGTTGCCTTACCCTCGTACACGCCGCTGATTATCTTAAATTCGTCTGCTTCCTTACGGGGAGTTGATATATTGCCCGACGGACGGCGGAGTGTGAGACGCGATGCGATATAGCTTTCGTCGACTACCGTTCCCGGACGCAGACCGTCGAGGACTGCGAAGAGCGAGTCACCGTGGCTTTCGCCGCCGAGGGTTATATGCAGGTTGTTTCCAAATGTGTTTTTCATGGCTTTGGTCCTTTTTATCGGAGATGGTTAGAAGCTTCACAGTAGGGCGGGGGCTTGCTCCCGCCGCCTTCTCCAGCGGGAGAAGGTGTCAACCGAAGGTTGACGGATGAGGTGTCTAAAAAGGGAATTTACTCCTCATCCACCACTTCGTGGTCCCCCTTCTCCCTCAGGAGAAGGTGTTTTGTGCTTCAATAAATTTTAGCGTTTTCTGTAAGCTCTTTCAGCTCATTTAGAGTTACTTTTTTTACCGTATACGTACCGATCTTTTCGCAGAAGACTGCGTTTATTCCCGAGGAGGTCGATTTTTTATCGTGCGAGACTGCTTCAAACGCTTTGTCGATATCGAAGTCCGATCCTGTCGGTAGATTAAGCTTTTTGAGTATCGGTATGAGGCGCTCTCTTACGTTCTCGCTACACATCGGTATCATTCCGAGTGCGACGCACTCGCCGTGGTAATATCCGAGTCCGAGCGATTCGATCCCGTGTCCTACCGTGTGTCCGAAATTCAGCACGCGGCGCAGTCCCGATTCCTTTTCGTCCTCTTCGACGACCTTTACCTTTATTTCGATGCTTTTTGCGATTATCTTTTCAAGCTGCTCGGTAGGAATCTCGTTTTCGAATATCTCAAAAAGCTCGGCGTCGAAGGTGGCCGCCATTTTGAGTGCTTCGCAAAGTCCGTTTGAAACTTGGCGGTCGGGGAGCGTTGACAGGGCGTCTATATCTGCGATGACTCCCTTCGGCTGCTTGAAGGCGCCGACTGTGTTCTTTACTCCGCCGAAGTTGATTCCCGTTTTTCCGCCGACCGACGAGTCGACCTGAGAGAGGACTGTCGTCGGGATATTGTAAAAGTCGATCCCTCTCATATAGCAGGATGCGGCGAAGCCCGTGAGGTCTCCGACGACACCGCCGCCTACGGCGACTGCGCAGTCGTTTCTGTTGAAGCCGTTATTCAGCATTTCGGAGAGGAGAAGGGAAAGCGTTTCGAGCCCCTTACTTGACTCGCCCTGCGGTACGGTCACTGTATATGCTTCCTTGCACTGCTCGGCTACTGTCTTCGCGTATTCGGATGGGACTCCGTCGTCTGTTACGATCAGCACCTTGCGGTCAAGGTTAAAAAGCTTTTTTGCCTCGTTTATCAGTCCGCGTCCGATATGGACGCCGTAGCTGTTTTCACTGAGGTCTACTTTTACGGTTTTCATAATTTATCCTTAAAGTGTTTTAGTCTGGTATGCGCCTGCGATCTTGAGACGGTCGCAGCAGCAGGACAGCTCGTCCTTCAGAAGCTTTGCTTCGGCTTCGGTGAGCGTGCCTTCACATTCGACGTAGAAATAGTAGCTCCAGAGAAGCTCCTTCATCGGGCGCGAACGGAGCGTCGTCATGTTATATCCGTGGCGGCCGATTATGTTTATCGCCTCGGAGAGCGAGCCCGCTTCGTTGCGGACGGTGAACATCAGAATAAAGCGGTTTTCGGGCGCTTCCTTCATGCCGTGGTTTATCGGCGCGCGTGTGAACACTCCGAAGCGCGTCGTGTTTGAACGGCTTTCGTTTATGTGACGTTCGAGCACGGTGAGCCCGAATATCTTTGCGCATTCTTCGGAGCAGATAGCGCCGACGGTCTTATCGTTCATCTCGGAAACTGCCTTTGCCGCCATTGCGGTGTTTTCGTACTGTACCTGCTCGAAGCCGTTGTCTCTTATGTAATTTGCACACTGGCTGAGCGCCTGCGGATGGCTTATTACCTTTTTGATATCTCCCTTGACAGCTCCGGGGATCGCGACGAGATCGTGTACGACGGGAAGATCGTATACGCCGCTTACGTAAAGCGGTCCCGAGAAGAGCATGTCGATGACCTGTCCGACGTCGCCTGCGTAGCTGTTTTCGATCGGGAGAACTGCGCAGTCGCATTCGCCGTTTACGACCGAGTTATACGCTTCGGTGAAGTTTCCGTGCGGTATTCTTTCTCCTGCGTTGAAGATCTTACCTGCGGCGATATGCGCAAATGCGCCGACTGTGCCGGAATACGCTATCTTCATTCCGCCGTTAAGACGTGCCTGATAGGACGACGAGAGCTTCATCGTTTCGTTTATGAAATTGACGTAGTATTCTCTTATGACGGGGTCGGATACGTATTCGCAGTTGCGCGCGACGACCTCGCGCTCGCGCTTTTCGTCGTGTATCGGCATGCCGACTGTTTTTTTGTGTGCCGCGACGGCTTCCACCGCCTTCATGCGGCGCTCAAACAGCTCTGCCATTTCCTTGTCGATAAGATTTATTTCTTTTCTTGCGTTTGTAAGATCGCTCATCTTTTGCTCCGATAGGTTATTTTTGGAAAAATTTATCTATAATATTGTATTATATAACAATCGTCAAGTAATTTCAATAGTATATAGCAATTTTTATTGACGGAATGCAAAAAAAGTGTTATTATGGTTTTATCAAGTGATTTAGGCGGTTTTTATGATAAATTCCGAAATGTATCGTCTCGGGTCGGCGCCGTCGGCCATAAGAGAGCTTTTTGAATACGGCAAAAGATTGAAAAATGAGATCGGAGAAGATAACGTTTTCGATTTCAGCTTGGGAAATCCCTCGACGCCTCCTCCAAAGGCGGTTCTTTCCGAAATGGAAAGGATAATTTCCGAGAGCGAGCCGTGCGCTTTGCACGGTTATTCGTCGGCGCAGGGTGATATTGCTGCACGAAAGGCGATAGCGGACGATCTTTCCGCCCGTTACGGTGCGAGGATCTCGCCCGATAAGATATACATGACCTGCGGTGCGGCGGCTTCTCTTTGTATTACCGTCCGCGCGCTCGTGAGCGGAGAAAATAACGAGTTTATCGTTCAGGCACCGTTCTTCCCCGAATATAAGGTCTTTGTCGAAAACAACGGCGGGAAGCTTCTCGTTGCCGAGGCAGACACCGAAACTTTCGAGCTCAATATTTCCGAAATAAAGAAGCTGATAAACGAGAGGACGCAGGGAATCATCATCAATTCTCCGAACAATCCCTCGGGCGTTATTTACGGCGAAAAGTCGCTTAACGAGCTCGCTTCGCTTCTGAATGAAAAGTCGAATGAATACGGACATCCCATTTACATCGTTTCAGACGAGCCCTACCGCGAGCTTACCTACGGCAAGAGGGTCCCGTATATTCCCGATATTTACCCCGATACGGTCATTTGCTACTCCTATTCGAAGTCGCTTTCGCTCCCCGGTGAGCGAATCGGTTATATCGCGCTTCCCGATGGCGTGAGCGATATTGACGAGCTTTACTACGCTATATGCGGAGCAGGCAGATCGCTCGGTTACGTTTGCGCTCCGACCTTTATGCAGAAGATAGTGGCCTCCTGCACGGGTCAGGTAAGCGATCTTAGCGTTTACAGAAAAAACCGCGACGATCTTTACGCAGCGCTTACAGTTATGGGTTATAGCTGTGTCGTTCCCGACGGTGCGTTCTATCTGTTTGTGAAGGCACCCGGCGGAGATGCCGTTAAATTCAGCGAGAAGGCAAAGGAGCTTGGGCTTCTGCTTGTATCCGGTGACGGCTTTGGATGTCCCGGATATCTGCGCATTTCTTACTGCGTTTCCGAAAATACCGTAAGGCGCTCGCTTCCCGCCTTCGGACGTGCAATAGACCTCTTTCAATGACAGAGCTTTTTGAAAACGAGAGCTTGACCGAGGTAAACGACGGGATCAAGCTCATTCAGAACAAAAAAGGACTTACCTACGGCACCGACGCTTACCTTCTTTCTGCTTTTATAAAGGGCAAAAGGACGGGTATTGCCGCCGAAATAGGGTCGGGAAGCGGTATAATCTCGCTTCTGCTTGCAGAGAGAGGGAAGTTTGGGAAAATATTTGCTCTTGAGGTGCAGGAGTATTACGCGTCTTTGACCGCACGCAACGCCGCTCTTAACGGTCTTGACGGGGTTATAGAGGCGGTGTGCACCGACGCAAGAGATTTTAAGACTGAGTGTGATACGGTATTTATGAATCCGCCTTACATGAAGGTCGGCGACGGAAAGCGCAATGAGGACGACGGCAAATACGCCGCGCGTCACGAGCTGAACGGTGACATTTCGGAGCTTTGCCGTGCGGCGTCGGGGATGCTGAAATACGGCGGCGACGCCTACGTCGTTTACCGTCCGGATCGTCTGACCGATCTTATTTGCGCGCTACGCGAGAACAAGCTCGAGCCGAAAAGCATCTGCTTCGTGCTTCAAAGCGCTGCCCACGCGCCATGTCTCGTTCTCGTCTCTGCCAAAAAGGGCGGGAAAAGCGGGGTTAACGTGATGAAGCCCCTTATTCTGACCGATGAAAGCGGAAGCGAATCAGAGGACTGCAAATACATTTACGACAACGGAAATTGGATGAAAGGATAAAGATATGTCCGATACCGAGAAGAACAAAATCTTACCGTCGACGCTCTATCTTGTCGCAACGCCGATAGGAAACCTCGACGATATGACCTATCGCGCCGTCAAGACCTTGACGGAATGTGATTTTATCGCCGCAGAGGATACGAGAGTGACGGCGAAGCTTCTTTCCGCATATGGGATCAAGAAATCCTGTGTAACCTACGAGGAGCATTCGAAAAGATCTGCGGGCGAAATGATACTGTCACGCCTTAAGGGCGGCGAAAGCTGTGCGCTGGTGACCGATGCGGGAACGCCTGCCATCAGCGACCCCGGCGAGGATCTCGTGCGTCTTTGCGCCGAAAACGGGATAAACGTAGTTGCGGTTCCCGGCGCTTGCGCGGCTGTAAACGCGCTTGCGCTTTCGGGTCTTTCGACGCGCCGCTTCGTCTTCGAGGGCTTCCTTGAGGGCAAGGATAACGCAAAAAAAGAGCGTCTTAACACGCTTGCGGGCGAGGACAGAAGCGTCATATTTTACGAAGCGCCTCACCGTCTGCGCGAGACACTTTCAATGATGGCGGATGCGTTCGGATCCGATCGAAGAATCGCCGTCTGCCGCGAGCTTACGAAGCGCAACGAGGAGGTTCTGCGTTTCACGCTCGGTGATGCTACGGAGCATTTTTCCAAGGCCGAGCCGAAGGGCGAGTTCGTTCTCGTCGTCGACGGCAGAAAAGATAGCGGCGACGCGTTCTGGCTCGATATGTCGCTGCCCGAGCACGTTATATATTACGTTGAGAAAATGGGGCTTGACAAGATGTCTGCCGTCAAGGCGGCGGCAAAGGACAGAGGTCTGCCGAAGAACGCGGTATATAAGGAATTTCTGAATTACGAGAATAAATGAAAAACGGCGGAGCGATCCGCCGTTTTTATTGCGATGATATATTGTTTTACACGGGCGACCATTGGTCGCCCGTTTCAACGGGGATCAACATTGCTTTTCGCGGGCGGCAAAAGCGCCATGGTGACGCGCACAGAAAAGCCGCATACTATATAAATGCTGTGCAATTCCGCTGACGTCTGAAATTCGTTTTTGGCTCAAAAACGCAACAAAACTTTCAACAAAACGCATAAAAAGCGTCAAATTGGGTTGTTAAATACTGACAAATCAGCAGAAATCACAAAAAACGCTTGATTTTTTGCAATATTTGTGATAAGATGTTATTTGGGTTATTTGGCGAAAACGATTTTTAACGAAAGGAGAGCCACCGAAATGGGCTTTCGTGCCACACTCGAAAAGCTGAATATAAAGCTGAACGGCGTGCGTGAAGTGATGAAAAAGCGCAACGCGAAGATCATAGCGGCGGTATCTGCTATCGCTATTCTTCTCGCTTCAACCGTTGCCGTTGTTTCGGCAAGCACGTCGGGCGTCGTCTATATCGACGGCAAGGCGGTGTGCAAGGTGGACAGTAAGAGCGAGTTCAACCGTGCTCTTGCGATCCTTGAAAAGCTTCACGTTGAAAACAACGTTTCCGACAGAACGGACAAGAAGATAACCTGCACCTTTACGCTATCGAGTGTTAAAAAGGTGAGCGCTGACGACTGCGCAGAGCTTCTTTATAAGGAATGCTTGAGCGACTACGTCCGTGCGTACTGCATTTCGCTGAAGGGCATCGAGATCGGCTTCTGCGCTACATATTCCGAGGCAGAGCAGGTCGTTGAGCATTTCAGAGAGCATATTATAAACAGCGTCCTTGATAAGGACGATACGGCTGAATTCGTTGAGCTTACGACCGACTTCGTGATCTCGTCGAAGATCTGCCGATTTGACAGAGTAACAGAGCCCGAAAAGCTTTGCCGTACGATGCTTAACGTCGATGACCACGACGAGACGCTTGACGGCGGCGACGCTTCGAACAGAGTTACTGCGGGCGGCGCTCACGAGTTCCTTTACGCCGATAAGAACTTCGCCTTCGGTATGCTTAAGAACGAGGCGGAGGTAGAGCTTCCGAAGTACGACTTCTCGTTTAACCTCGGCGAGCTTAATTCCTCGATAGAATATAAGACTATAGTTAACGAGACTTATTCCGAGATTATTCCCTTTGAGACTATCACCGTTGAGACCGATACGCTTCAGATCGGCCAGACCAAGATAGACGTAGAGGGTGAGAGCGGAATTGCCGAGAACGTATATCAGATAGCGTACGTTGACGGAGTTGAGGTCTCGAGAACGCTCGTTTCCTCAAAGGTGATCACCGAGCCGACCGCTTGCGTCAAACTCGTCGGTACCAATAAGCTTCCCACCGCTACTCCTACCGGCTCCTTTATGTGGCCTGTTCAGGAATGGTTCGTTATAACGAGTGAGTTCGGTGTCAACCGTAACGGACTTGACGAGGAAGGAAAATACCATCAGGCGCTTGATATCGCGACTGACCGCGGAACTCCGATCTATGCTGCCGACGGCGGCGTCGTAACGTTCGCTGCGGAGTACGACACTTACGGACTTCTTATCAAGATCACTCACGAAAGCGGCGTCGAGACGAGATATGCGCATCTTGACAGAATTGACGTCAAGGTCGGAGACAAGGTATACAAGGGTCAGCAGATCGGAACGATGGGTATTACGGGACGCGTAACCGGACCGCATCTCCATTTTGAGATCCGCATTAACGGTAAGCCCGTTAACCCGAGAACCTATCTTCCTACCAAGATGCCTTGGAAATAATGAAATATGAGATCAAACAAGAACGGGAAACCGTTCTTGTTTTTTGCTTGAACGGATGGGCGCTCTCTTGGCTCCACCAAGGGGGCCGACGGGCTGTCGAGTAAAGTTTACAATACAATAGATGGATTTTGCAAAAAACTCTTGACATTTTGCACAAAATATGAGATAATTACATGGACAATGGATCAATATCTCAAAAAAGACGGGCGAAAGGCCGTCTATTTGGCATTGCTATAATCTTTCCAAGCCGAAAAAAGGCCCGGTCACCCTTTGATCGATGAGGAGAGTTTTATAGAAATTTTCATGAAAATTTCGCAAATACCCCTAAAAAACAAAATCTAAAAGGAGGAAAATTTTTATGAAAAAACGCGTACTATCACTTCTCTTAGCGTGTTTCATGGTCGTGTCTACTTTCATAATCTCGAGACCCGTTGTAGATGTACATGCGGTTGAAAACGAGGCAATTGAAACGTGGACAATGCCGTATGACTGGTCTAATGGCGCAGTTGAAACATATATGGGATGGGATAAAGCTGTCCAGGGACAATGGAAACTTAGCGGATATAGCAATCTCGATACCGCTACTGCCGTTGTTAATCCTGACGAAAACATCATAACTGCGGGTGCCGAAGGATACAGCAAATTTACAACTCCCTATCCTTACCTCGCAACATTGCCGAACGAAAAGCAGTTTAATGCCAGTGCTAGCGGATATGGTCCTGCTGGTTGGTATGCAAACTACGATTATCGTTGGAACGGCAAGATTTTCCAGGGTGCAACCGAAGCTATGTATGTTATTGCTCACGGTGGCAAAGCAGGTGCTGTAACCTTTACTGCACCTTCAGATGGCGTGTACTCCTTCACCGAGACAGTAGAGCTTCTGCTTGAAAAGACGTCTCTCGATCTTGTACCGTCGTTTACCGCTACGGTAAGAAGAAACGGCACGATTCTCGCAACGTTTACTCCTGAGACCAAGAACGAGACCGCTACCCTTACCGGATCTGTTGTTCTTAAAAAGGACGACGTTCTTATGTTCGCTTTCCAGCAGAACACCAATTACAATTTCAACAGTAGATCCGTACATAGCTCGAACGACCCTAACTGCTTGAAGCTTACTAACGTTGTTGTTGAGCAGCTTTCTTCCGAGCTTCCCGAAACCTACAAGGGTGTAAACGATCTTACTCCCGTATTTACCGGATATTCCGATACTTCGACTTCCGGACTCGTTGCTATGAAGGGCTACGACATGACCACCGATACCCTTTATGATGTAGTAATGAAGGCACATCCCAATCCTGATGAGGATCTTTGGCTTGCAGTTGACCCCAATGCAAAGAACGGTTGGGATAATAGTAACACCTCGTGGAATGAAAAAGAATACTTTGCTCATCTTTGGGTCGGCGAGTATGACGGTGCTATCACCGGCGTAGGCGGCGCACACGAGAACAAGACCGGCGGCGCTGCACTCGTATTTACCGCTCCTAACGATGGTTGCTTCTATATCAAGGCAGCTCTCGGAACCGGATATACTACCTCCGGATCAGATACTCGTTATCACGACTACACCATTAAGAAGGGTGATGGAACGGTTCTTGCTTCCAGCAATAACGTTGGCAAGAGCAACAACTACGTTAATACCGTTGACACGGCAGTATGGCTTGAAAAGGGCGAGCAGGTAATTATCCTCAAGACCCCTAACGCGACTTCTACTCAGCTTAACGTTTCGGCTAACGGAAGTGCTGTTATTACGATCAAAGAGGTTGACCACGTTTGTGCTAACTCCGTTAAGTATGTTGAAGCAGACGCTTCCTGCATGCAGTCCGGCTACAAGGCACACTATGCATGTACTTGCGGCGTTAACTACGTTGACGAGAATGCAACTACCGTATTTGACGGCGACGTTGTAATCCCGAAGGAAGATCACGTAACTCCCGAAACGTGGGGAACCAGCCAGACCGAGCACTACAAGTACTGCAATAACTCTTGCGGCACCGAGATCGTTCGCGAAGCACACAATTGGGCAAACGGCGCTTGTACCGTATGTGAATACGAGTGCGTACATACTTGGGACGCAGAGACCGGCGCTTGCACGAACTGCGGACTCGGCTGTACTCACACCGTAACCGAGAACGACGCTAACTGCCAGGCAGACGCAGTTTGCGAGACGTGCGGATACACCTATAAGAATCCGACTAACCACGTTTCGAACGAATTCACCTACACCGAAATCGACGGCGTAACTCATAAGGTAGCATACAAGTGCTGCGGCACCGAAGCTCCCGACGGCGACTGCGTATACGGAAACGACAATATCTGCGATAACTGCGGATATGACAAGACCGTAGAAGTAGAGACCGAGGACGTTGAGAATGCTATCAACAACATTCTTAACGGCGGCACCGCTGACATTACTGTTGTCGGACCTACGACCACTATGGACGAAGCATTCGTTGTAGAGAAGATCGAAAACACAGTCGGCTATCAGTATGCTCTGTTCAACATCGACTTTGACAAAAACGGCGATCTGTTCCT
>JAFTTT010000003.1 GCA_017466625.1 Clostridia bacterium | reverse complement strand
TTATTTTCTTGTCGGTTTTACGTTCAGATCGGGCTTGACCTCGCCCTCGATCTCTCCGTTTTTCTCCTCGAATTTCTTAATGCTGTCTCTTATCAGAACGAGAACGTGGCTATTCACGCTTCTGCCCTCGTAATCGGCGACATACGCGAGTTTTTCAAGCATTTCTTCTTCGATTCGTATAGACACACTCTTGATAGCCATAATTACACTCCAAAATAAACATATTGTATATTTATTTTATTCAAAAAGTGTGCTATAATGTTATATATAGATACACAGTATATCTACAACATTTTCCAATAGGGTCAGTTTTCTTTTGGAGTCTCGGGAATCTCTATCTCTCCCTCTGTCTTTTCAAACGCCTTGATCTCCTGACGGATAAGATACAGAATTTCGCCGTTTGCGGAGCGTCCGTAATACTTCGAAATATAGTGTAGCTTATAGTGAAGCTCGGGATCGATCTCTATTCCGAGGTGCTTATTGTTTTTGTTTCTCATAATTATCCTCAAAAAATCTTATTTTAAGTATATTTTAAGATTATTTTGTGATATAATGTTGTTGGTATACTCGATTTAAGTATACTATATTTTTCAAAGGGGGCTATTATGAAAATTGCAATTATCGGCTCAAGGGGCATTACCGACATCGACGTCGGCAAATACGTTACGGATTCAGACGAAATAATATCGGGCGGTGCGGTCGGAGTCGACGCCTGTGCCGAGGAATACGCGAGAGCAAACGGCTTGAAGATCACCGTGTTTCTGCCTGAATACGAGCGTTACGGAAAAGGTGCGCCAATAGTCAGAAACAAGCGGATAGTGGATCACGCGGACAAGGTGATCGCGTTTTGGGACGGACGCTCGAGGGGAACTCTGTCGGTCATAAAATACGCCGAAAAGGTCGGGAAAAAGTGCCAGACCGTAATAGTGTAAGCCACATCAAAAAAGCAAGGGCGTTTGCCCTTGCTTTTTCTATTCACGACAGCTTATTTGACAGCCGCAAATTATCGGCTATCATAGCGATAAATTCGCTATTTGTCGGCTTTCCGCGGTTGTTCTGGATGGTATATCCGAAATAGGAATTGAGCGTTTCAACGTCGCCGCGGTCCCACGCGACCTCTATCGCGTGGCGGATTGCGCGCTCGACGCGCGAGGAGGTCGTCGCGTACTTCTTCGCAACCGACGGATAGAGTATCTTCGTCACGGAATTTATGATATCGGAGTCCTCGACGGTCATCATTATCGCGGTGCGGAGATACTGATAGCCCTTTATGTGTGCCGGAACGCCGATCTGATGGATGACCTTCGTGACCTGGGTTTCGATGTCGACGTCCTTACGGCGTTCGCCGCCCGGCTTTCTGCGCGACGAGGAGAGACGCTGAATGCGCTCGTGCAGCTGCTTATAGTCAAAGGGGCGGAGCATACAGTAATCGGCGCCCGCCTCGGTCGCCTCGGCAAACATCGCACCGTTATTCACCACGGAATAAACGATAAACGACGGAGGTGTGTCCGCTCCGAAATCGAGAAGAGACGTGCCGCGTATGACTTGCGTGCAGTCGAGCTTCGAGAGCCATACGTCGGTAAGCACCACGTCGGGGTGAAATTTGTCGATCTTGTAGAGCGCGTCCTCGCCGTTTGACGCCTCCTCTATGCGCTTGTAGCCGAGCCCGATCAGGTTCGAGCGGCAGCTTCTCCTGAAATCACTGTTTTCGTCTGCTATGAGTATTTTGATGCTTTGTTCCATTATTTGTCACTCTCCGTAATTTTGATATTTGATTTACACAACAATGATACCATAAATTACCAAATAATGCAATATATGGAAATCTAAAAAGTTTGCCAAAGTTTGGTTGGCAATTTTTACCAAATTGCACAAAGCGTTGTAGAATAAGGTCGAAACGGGGAGAATGGAGGACGGAAAATTTTATAAACGTAGGGCGAACAAGCCACAGACGGATGAGGCGTTATAACTTGAAATACATAATCGCGGTAAAAAAATAATGCTTCGCCTTTGGAACACCTCATCCGTCTGCTCCTTCGTCGCAGCCACCTTCCCCTGAGGGGAAGGCAAGTGGGCGTTGCACAAATTTTTTAAGTGATTTATTCCTAAATCGTTTCAATGCTTACGCCGGTATAGTAATGCAAAAGAATCTCATCATACGTCTTTCCGCTTTTTGCCATTTCGTTTGCTCCGTATTGGCTCATTCCGACGCCGTGACCGTAGCCGTGGACGGTAAATCTCCAGCCGCCCTCGATCTCCTCGAACTCAAAATCGAGCGATCTGAAGCCGTATTTCTGCCGAAGAAGCTTTGCGTTTACCGCGACACCCGAAAGGCAGATATACTCCGCTCTGCCGCTGTCGGTCTCGGTTATGTAAATGCCTTTTTTGCCTCCCGAGTTGACCTTTACCGCACTGTCGGAAGCGAAAAGCGACGCTATGTCGCTGTCGGTCAGCGTCACTGTGGAAACTCGGTCGCTTTCGGGCGTGCTGACCGAGGTAAGGTACGGCACCTTGCCGCCCCATACGTTCTCCGACGATTCCGTCTTCTTATACGAGCTTGAGTGGAAGACCGCGAGTGCCGCCTTGCCCTCCCAGGTTATTATCTGCCCCGCGGTCTCCTTGACCGCGTTCCTTATCTTTGTCATTATGCTGTTAGTCGTCGTTTTACCGTAACGCGAAATAAGCTCCTCCTCCGACACGTAGGACTGACAGTGCGAATAGTCGGTACAAACGTCGGCACCGTCCTTGTGCGAGCCGCTTCCGAGCTTGTTCAGACAGTAGGAGCGCGCCGCGACCGCCTGCGCCTTCAACGCCTCGGTATGGAAGGTATAGGGCATTTCCGCCGCGACGACGCAGACTATGTATTCCTCGAGCGGCATCGTTACGGTCTTGTCCTCCTTCGCGATATAAACGCGCAGCTCGGCCGCCGTTCTTTCCGGCTCCGTTACGTCGGGCTCTGTCGTTACGGTGTCGGTCTCTTCTGCCTCCGTCGTTTCGGGAAGCTCCGTCGTTTCGGGCGGAGATGCGGTTTCTTCCTCGGTGTCCGTCGCGGTCGCGACCGATACGAGCGGTACGGTTACCGTAAACACGCAAATTACTATGAGCGCTATCGCCGTCAGCTTTCGTCTTAAATTCATGATCTTTCAACTCCTTTTTTTCAATAAATATGAGTGCGGCGGTCAAGTTATGCGCGAGCGTTGATTTTCCTTATAAAGCGTGGTATAATGATTAAAACGTTATAGGGGGTATTAGGGTGTTTGAAATGGTGCAAAACGAAGCAGAAAGATATTGCTTCCCGATAATAATTGACGCTGACGGTACCGTTTTGCGCAACTCCGCAGCCAAACGCGCAAGATTCCTTTCGCGTACGCGTCCGCTTGCGTCCCTTGACAAAAGGACAAAGGAGCGCGTGCTTGATCTTTCCGAAAAGGCCGCCGTTGCGGTAAGATTCAAGGCGCCGAAGAACGGCGCGGCGCTCGTTTACAGGCGCTTCGGATATCTTTTCTTTATGTATCTTCCGATGCTCGAAAACGTCGGGGCGATCCCGAGTGACCCTTTCACTCTCGACGTCTCGGGCGCGGAGCTGTCCGAGGTGCTTTCTTCGGTCTCCTCCAAGCTTTTTCCGAAAAACGAGCTGACCGCTTCCTCCTTTGCGAGGATATGCTCCGTCGCGGCAACGCTTTGCTTTTCCGAGGACACCGTAAAGAAGATCCTCGACGGCGACGGTCTTATCAACGCCGAGGCGTCGTTCGGCGCTTTCGGTCGGATGGTGGGCGAGCTTGACTTCCGCGATGCGACCGAGCTTTCGGAGCCGCCAATTCTGATATCATTTTCGGAAGGCACCCTCTCGATGTCGCTTTACGGATACGAGGTGTGGCGCCTGCGTTCCTCGGTCCTTGCCGCCGTCGCTCCCTATTCCTTTACCGAAAGTGAATATTCCGCCGCATTCGAGCTTGCGCTCGTAATCGCTGTATTCAAATCGCGCAAATGATATGGACATTCAAAGCTTTGCGTGCTATACTTATATAAGAAAATAACGGAGGAACAATTATGCCATACCGCTTCATGAGATTTCCCGGGGGAAAGACCAAGGCAGTCACCCTCAGCTACGACGACGGCGTCCGCACCGATCTTCGTCTTGCCGAGATCTGCGACGAATACGGGCTTAAGGCGACCTTCAACGTCTGCAGTACGCTTATCGCGGAAAGAGACGGCGAATGGCGTCTTACCGAAAACGAGCTTCGCGACCTTGTGGGCCGCGGACACGAGATCGCCGTCCACGGCCACGAGCACAAGTCTCCGTCGGTCTCGACCGATATGGAGATAATAAAGGAGGTCCTCACCTGCCGCGAGAAGCTTGAGGAGGTGCTCGGAACGGTCGTTACCGGAATGGCGTACCCCGACTGCGAGATCGAGCGCGCGGGCGCGCGCCGTTACGAGGAGATAAGAACGCTTCTTCTTTCGCTCGGCATCTCCTATTCAAGAACGCTCGGAGGCGACAACAACGGCTTCGAGCTTCCCGCCGACTGGCTTGCCTGGATGCCGACCATCCATCACGATAATCCCAATTCCCTCGAATATGCGCGTCAGTTCGTAGGCCTTAACGTCGATGAGCTCTACGTTTCAAGACATCAGCCGCGTCTTTTCTATATGTGGGGACACAGCTACGAATTTGACAGCAACGGTAACTGGGATCACTTTACCGAGCTTTGCCGTATCCTATCGGGAAAAGACGACACCTGGTACGCGACGAACATCGAGATCTACCGGTATTCGAAGGCGTTCGAGTCGCTCGTATTCAACACCGCAAACACCTGCGTGTATAACCCGACGTCGTTTGACCTCTGGTTTGCCTGCAAGGGCAAAACGCACTGCGTAAAAGCGGGAGAAACGCTTAACTATTAAAAGAAAAAACAGACGGGAGACCGTCTGTTTTTTTACTATTTATGCGAGCGGGCAATGCTCGCCCGTATTGACATCGCATCCTGCAAATAACGCATAACGCGGCGAACGATTCGAATTTAATCCTTATCCCTCACCGCATCAGCGATGCTTTTTACGATTATCGCGCCGATCGGGAAAACGAAAAGTCCCGAAAAGCCGATAAGCTTAAAGCCGATATACATAGCCGCAAGGGTGATAAGCGGCGAAACGCCGACGCTTTCGCCTACGATCTTCGGCTCGCTCACCTGGCGAACGAGCCAGATTATTCCGAAGATTATCAGCAGTCCCGTCGCCGTATAGCTGTCGCCCGTCATATAGAGAATGACCGCCCAAGGTACGAGCACGGTTCCGACTCCGAGAACGGGAAGAATGTCGATAAGCGCGATAAGCACCGACAGCGTAAGCGCGTACGGGATCTTCAGTATCAGAAAGCCGATGAACAACTGCACGCCCGTGATGGTCAGTATGACCGCGTACGCTCTTATATATTTTTTCGCCGCGTGCATAAGCTTTTTCTTAATTTTGAAGAGCCGCGGACGGCTTTCCTTCGGCACGAATCTGACGATAAAGCAGTTGACGTTTGACACGTCGGCGCCGAGGTAAAAGGTCGCGACGACAAGCGTTATCAGGAAAAGAAGTATTCCCGGAAGCGACGAAACGAAGCCCATTATCGCGTCGGGTATCTTCGCGGAAAAGGACGTGAGCGCGCTTTCAAGCATATTGACCGTGGCGTGCTGAACGATATCGAGCACCTTTTCGCTCTCTATCTTTGACAGTATCGGAAGCTTTTTCATCACTCCGTCACCCGAGCGGATCATATCCTCGATAAAATCGGCTCCGCCGTCGGTAAAGCCCTCCGCCATCTCGGTCAGCTCCGACGCCATCCGCCCCAAAAACGCCCACGACGCGGCGAATATTATGGTAAAAACGAAGCCGACCGCGCCAAACGCCGCCGCCTTTTTCGGAATGTGGGTCCTATGGCATATTTTGTCTATCGCGGGGCGCAAAAACAGCGCCACCGTGTATGCGATTATAAACGGAAGAAGCGGTGCAAGCAGAAATTTTATGAAAACGTATGCGCCGAGCGCCGCAATGATCGCGTACGCGCTCAACACGAGATTTCTTCTATAACCCTTTGGCGGCAGATCCATAATGCACCTCGATATTTTCGTTAATAAAATTATACACCGCAAATACGCTCTAAATTCACCTGCGGCAATTGATTTTTTCTTTGGCATGTGGTAAAATGGTCACAGTAACTTATTTAGAGGTAATTATGAAAAGAATATTTTTGATCGTTTTGGCATCCCTTATGATGCTTTCGCTCTTCTCCTGCGGAGAAAAGGCCGCCTATGACGTCACCGAGATCGACGGCTTTACCGTCGAGGAAAGCGAGCTTCCGACAAACTTCGTCCGCATCGTTATGAAAAACGGTGACGCGATGCTTCTTGAGCTTGACCCCGAGGAGGCGCCCGAAACGGTTGCCAATTTCAAAAAGCTCGTTGCCGAAAAGTATTACGACGGTATAATTTTCCACCGCGTCGTTCCCGGATTCGTTATCCAGGGCGGCGACCCCAACGGCGACGGAAGATCAAACGGCGACCGTCCGACAATTAAGGGCGAGTTCCGCGCAAACGGAGTTATGAACTCGATAAAGCACGTGCGCGGTGTCATTTCGATGGCGCGCCTCGGTAATGATTACAACAGTGCGTCGACGCAGTTCTTTATCGTTCACGAAACGTCGATCCCAAATACCGAGTCCCTCGACGGAATGTACGCCGCCTTCGGCAAGCTCCTCGCCGGCTACGACGTTCTTGACAAGATCGCGTCCGTCAAGACGGGAAAGAACGATAAACCGAAATCCAAGCAGCAAATGGCAGAGGTAAGATTCGTCAACATCGTTGCCTGGCCGGCAACTCCCGACGGACAGTAAAAACGGACCTGTCAAAGTATAAAGCAACAAAAAAGCACCCGAATGGGTGCTTTTTATTTTTCTTAACCGAAATCGTGCCTTGTTCCGCAGCCGCTTCCTATTTCTTCAAATAAGCATACGATTTTTTCGATTTTCTCAAAGCATTCTTTGTCATCCAAGGTTTCATCATTTAATATTGCCTTTATCCATTCTAATACTATGTAACATTCTTTTTCAAAAAGCAATTCCACATCTGCCCCTGTAATTATTTCCTTGTTATACTTTTTTGATACATTATCAAGAATTGCTTGCCACAATTTCAAAAATAACTCCCTCACCTTCGTTTATGGGGATTATATCCCCTTAATAATTTAGATTATAACCCCCATAATAATAAATGTCAAGTTATGGAGGATTTATAATGATAGTATTCGACAAACTTTGGAAAACCATGAAGGAAAAGGGCGTATCGACCTACAAGCTTCGTGAAACGTGCGGCATTGACAGCAAGACGGTTCGCCGTCTTAAAGCCAATGAGAATATTGAGACCAAGACGCTTGACAAGCTTTGCGCTGCACTTAATTGCAAGATCGAAGATATAATGGAATATAAGCCGTAATTTCACAAACAATAAATATCCCCCCGCATAGCGGGGGGTATTTCATTTTCGGGCGTAGCCCTAATCCTTGTGGCTGCGCACAAGTGCGCTTTAGTCCCACCTGCCAGCCATACATTGGATACTTGCTACCCGTAAACGGGTTCAGGGACGTTTCATTGCCTCCCTCCGGGAGGGAGGTGGATTTTTGCG
>JAFTTT010000002.1 GCA_017466625.1 Clostridia bacterium | reverse complement strand
GGACATCTCCTTGGAGAAAACCTTGTCCCTGGCACTAGCATCATCGAACTCCATATCCGACCAGTTCGAATCCCCATATTCCATGAGATGTTGAACCGGTGGATTGAAGGCGAGATTGAAGAAAGAAAATAAATAAGAAAGCGGCGGCAGAGAGAAGTTAATCTCCCTGTCGCCGTTCTTTAATTATTAGCAATTTTTGTTTGAACTTCACTTAGCGGCTTATATGTTTTTTTGTAATAATGATGCTCAAAATCTGAGCTGCAGTAATCAAAGAAAAAGAGATTTTGCAGGCCACATTTGATTATGTGTTCGTAAAAAACACGATTTTTGCAAAAGTGGCGGCAAAACACTTAAAATGCATAAAAAATTGACCGAAAGTGGAGGTAAAACCTCTATTTTCGGTCAAAATTTGGTCGGAGTGACAGGGTTCGAACCTGCGGCATCGACATCCCAAATGTCGCGCGCTACCAACTGCGCCACACCCCGATTTATTAAGTTTTTTGCTCGGATTTTTACAGAAATTCCGCAACTGTGGGACACTATGTGGTCGTAAGCCTATTATAGCATATTTCTCCAAAATAAGAAAGCGGAAAAACCGCAGTATTAAAGGCTTTTTTGAGGTGTCTTGGATTTTACTTGAATTACCTATCTCACAGTCCCAAAGCAGGCGCGCTACCAACTGCGCTACATCCCGATTACTGATACATTTTACACTATAATATCGTTTTTGTCAATACGGTTTTCGCTCACTAATATTTCCTTTTCGCATAAGATAATAACAGCGGTCAACCGCAAATATATTAAAGGAAAAAGAGTATGGAAAGAAACAGATACCCTCGCAGAGGGCAGTCGTGCCCGATGCCGCGGCAGGAAAACCGTGCAGTGGATAGTCCGAGCGACAACTGTCTCTGCGTCAGCCAGCCGATCTCGCTTGGCATATCGTATACGAAAAAACAGACCTTCGGGAAGCTTTATTCGCCGTGTGACGGCTGGCGGATAGGAACGATATTCCCGGATCTTGATAAGCCCTACTGTGCGGGAGGAATGAGACGATGAATGACAACCGTGTAAGTAAAAGAGAGCTTCTCCACGCAATAGGCGAAACGAGCTTCGTCCTTGACGACCTCCGACTTTATCTCGACACACACCCCGACTGCCCCGAGGCGCTCGCTATGTTCAAGGAATATCAGAACAGGCGCGAAGCGCTCGTGAATCAGTACGAAAAGAGCTACGGTGCGCTTTCGTCCTACGGACCGAACGAAGCCGACACCTGGGTTTGGAACAAGAACGGATGGCTTGAAGGGAGTGAAATGAACTGATATGTTTAGTTACGAAAAAAGATTACAGTTTCCCGTGAACATCAAGACGCCGAACGCACGGGCGGCAAAGGTGATTTTGAGTCAGTACGGCGGCCCCGACGGCGAGCTTGGTGCGTCACTTCGCTATTTCTCGCAGAAGTTTGCGATGCCGTATCCGCGCGTAGCGGGACTGCTCAACGACATCGCGACCGAGGAGCTTGCGCACCTTGAAATGGTCGGAACGATAGTTCAGCAGCTTACGAAGAATCTGTCGACAGACGAGATCATACGTCAGGGCTTCGACGCCTTCTACGTCGACCACACACTCGGCGTTTATCCCGCATCTGCGGCAGGCGTGCCTTTCACGGCGGCGTACCTGCAGTCGAAGGGCGATCCGATAACGGATCTGACCGAGGACATGGGCGCAGAGCAGAAGGCGAGAACGACCTACGACAACATCTTGAAGCTCGTCGACGATCCCGACGTGATCGCGCCTATACGCTTCCTGCGTCAGCGCGAGATCGTGCATTTTCAGCGCTTCGGAGAAGCACTCGGAATGGTACAGGATCAGCTTGACAGCAAGAACTTCTACTATTTCAACCCCGCCGATAAACGCGGATGCTAAAAAAGAGCCCACGGGCTCTTTTTTGTTTGGCTCCCTCCGGGAGGGGGCTCCGCGAAGCGGTGGAGGAGACATCGGGCGAGAAACGCTCGATAATAGATTATTTATGGAACCGCCCCAATGAGAAGGGCATATCCGCAAGATTTTTTGCATCGCGGGCTCCTTCCGTCTTTTTGCTTCGCAAAAATCCACCTCCCGTAGGTTGCGTAGCAAACTACTCTGGAGTTGGAGGCAATAATCGACAATCCGCTATTGACAAAGACGCTTCACCGTGATAAAATGAAATTGCCAAACGAACTTAATATACAGAAATCAAGGGGTACTTTTATCTTTTTTGTGGGATAATTGTGTCTTTTTTGCGCATATCTAAATTATCGAATTTGATAAAATGCAAATTCCACAGATTTAGGTATGCGAGTACTCTTTCTGTATAAGTTTGTTTGGCGACAACCGGAGTTTGCGTTTTTGTGCGTCAGCTTCGGCTGGCGCACTTTTTAATTTTTGGAGGAAAAGAAAATGCAAAGGACAATAAAGCTCGGGCGTGTATTAATTGTCATGCTCATCCTCATTCTTGCAATGATGCTTTCATTGAGTTTAAGCTCGTGCGACGATGACAAGAACAATTCCGAAGTCACTTCCTCGGGAGACGTTACAACTACTGTTGACGAAACCACGACGGCAGGCGAAACCACGACGGGAGATGAAACTACTTCGACCGACGACACCACGATCGCAGACGATACGAGTTCAACTGACGAGACCACGTCGTCTGGTGAAACTACATCTTCTGTTGAGACCACGTCGCCTGATCAAACCACAATCCCCGACGAGCCAACGCCGCACGTTCATACCGAGGTTACAGACAAAGCAGTTGCCGCAACTTGTATGACGGACGGCAAGACTGAGGGTAAGCATTGTTCAACGTGCGGTGAGATTCTTGTAGCACAGAAGGTCATAAAAGCAAAGGGTCATACGGTAGTTACCGATAAGGCAGTAGCCGCAACTTGTACGACGGACGGCAAGACTGAAGGTAAACATTGCTCTGTATGCGGTGCTGTCACGGTTGCACAGAACATTGTAAAAGCAAAAGGTCATACGGAAGGCAAGTGGGTCACCGATAAAGAAGCGACAAATACCGAAGACGGCAAGCGCCGACAGATCTGTTCCGTTTGTGGGACAACGCTCAAAGAAGAGGTAATTCCGGCAAAGGGCTCTGCAGGTTTGGAATACAAGGTCAATTCAGACGGTAAGACTTGTACGATTACGGGTATCGGTACCTGCACGGATAAAACTGTCGTCATAGGTGAATACATAGACGGATATAGGGTAACGAATATCGGTGACGATGCCTTTTTCGGATGTGAAAAATTAACAAGCATAAACATCCCGGACAGCGTTACAAGTATTGGTGAATATGCTTTTTCGAGCTGCTATAGCTTAACAAGCATAAATATTCCCAACAGTGTAACGACAATCGGTGAACGTGCTTTTTCTTGGTGCGAAAGCTTAATAAGCATAAATATTCCCAACAGTGTAACGACAATCGGTGAATCTGCCTTCGGTGGATGCTATAACCTCACGACAGTTAATTACGACGGTTCCAATAAACAATGGGAAGCAATAGATATACAGCCCGGAAACACTGTACTAACAAATATAAAGCCGAGCAAGACTGCGATATTCAAAGACTACGCTTATAAATGCTTCTATTATTTAGACGAGTTTTCTTCTCCGAATGAGATCGCCGAATACAGAATCGTTATGCTACGAGGTGTGTCACCGTGTAGAGTGATATCAGAAGAATACTATGATCCTGATTTAGATATATGGTTATTATATTGCGATGTATATGCTGTATCCGATCTCGATAAATACACATTAAGTGTTTTCGGACAAACGTACGATTATTCTGGAATTGGAGATGTGCAAGAAGAAATCGATGTCGATTTCGATTACATATTACCGCCTTATAGCCGCTTTCATTACATTGTGAAAAACGGAGAAATCATTGCGGAAGACATCGGTGCAGGCGGATTTTTTCCTGAATACGAGTTTGAATATGATAATTACGTTGAAGTCGAACAAGGCAAATTTGAGATCTGCTATCATTACGTAAAACTGGTTTATGATGATGACGATATTGTAATAGACAGAATTGACAACGACATCACCGGCAAGATAATAGTCGAGCTTGTTGACGGAAATTATCTGATAAGATCCCACACAGTTACTCATCCGGAAAATTAAATTACACAACAAAAATCCACCCTCATCGGGTGGATTTTTTACTGTTTTATTCTCCCAATATCATTTCCGCGACGATCGGCAGCATATCGAGTGACGGAATTTCATAATCCGGCACTATCTCGGGGTCGCGTTCGTAGCCGCGAAGGTTATACCAAACGGTTGTGATGCCTGCGTTTTTGCCGCCCTGAATATCTGAGGTGAGACTGTCGCCGACGATGAAGCAGTCGGAACGGTCGAGGTCGCCGATAAGCTCGAAGCATTTATCAAAAAACTTCGGGTTTGGCTTATCGTAGCCGACTCTTTGAGAGATAAATATCTGCTCAAAATATTTGCCGATGCCGCTTAAGCTGATTCTTCCGTCCTGCACCTTTGCTGTGCCGTGTGAAACGACGAAAAGGCGGTATTTTTGCGACATTTCGTCGAGCAATTCCTCGGCGCCGTCGAGGTAGAACCAGCTTTGCGAGAGGGCGTTTTCGTAACCGCTTTGCACCTTTACGGGATCGCAGGTAAGACCGAGATCGGAGAAGAATATCTCAAAACGGCGGTAAAGCACCTGTTCACGCGTAAGCTCGCCCTTCTCGAGCAGCTTCCACTGTGAAAGGTTGACCTTCGAGTAGTGCTTTATCATCTCGTCTGTCGGCGTGACGCCGTTTTCCGACAGCGTTTTACGCAGTGCGACGTCCTCCGAACGGTGGAAATCAAGAAGTGTATCGTCGAGGTCGAAAAGTATTGCTTTCTTTTTCATATCAGAGAAGAGTTATTCCCGCGTCGTTACAAACGCGGATCGTTTCGTCGTCCCAAACCGAGGACTGTACCTCGCCTATGTGTGCCTTATGCAGGAAGAACATACACATTCTCGACTGACCGATACCGCCGCCTATCGTATAGGGAAGCTCGCCGTTGAGAAGTGCGCGGTGGAAGGGAAGCTCGGCTCTTTCTTCACAGCCCTTTATTTTAAGCTGACGCATCAGCGCTTCCTCGTCAACACGAATACCCATGGAGGAAAGCTCGAGGGCGATGTCGAGAAGCTCGTAATAAACGATAATATCGCCGTTAAGCGACCAGTCGTCGTAGTCGGGAGCGCGTCCGTCGTGCGGCTTGCCCGACTTAAGTGCGCCGCCTATCTGCATAAGGAAGATAGCGCCGTGCTCCTTTGCCGCCTTGTATTCACGCTCCTTTGCGGTGAGATCGGGATACTTATCCTCAAGCTCTTGCGAGGTCACGAAGGTGATCTTTTCGGGAAGCAGGCGTTTTGCGAACGCATAGTCGTCCGCTACGTGCTTTTCGGTGTGTCGAAGCGCCGCGTATATCTTTTTGACGGTCGATTTGAGGGTCTCGACGGTTCTTTCTTCCTTCGAGATTATTCTCTCCCAGTCCCACTGGTCGACGAATACCGAATGAATATTATCGGTATCCTCGTCACGGCGGATGGCGTTCATATCTGTATAAAGACCCTCGTCGCGTCCGAAGCCGTATTCCTTGAGTGCATTACGCTTCCATTTCGCGAGCGAATGAACGATCTCTGCGTCGCTCTCAACGCCCTTTATATCAAATTTTACTGCGCGTTCAACGCCGTTCAGGTCGTCGTTAAGACCCGAGCTTGACGTGACGAAAAGAGGTGCTGAAACTCTTATGAGATCGAGCTGGATCGCGAGGTCACGCTCGAAAAAGTCCTTCACCTTTTTTATCGCCATCTGCGTCTGACGCGGATTGAGTATTGATTTGTAGCCGTCCGGAATGTAAACGCTCATAGTACGCTCCAATAAATAAAATCTTTTTATATTCTACTATATTAAAGCGAAATTGTCCATAGTTTTTTGAAAAATTGAAAATACTATTGAAAAAAAGGTCGATATGGTGTAAAATAAAGGAAACGAAATTTTATGCGAGGGCATTAAAATGTCAAAGAAAGCGATCATAATCGTAAATCCCGTTGCGGGAAAAATGAAGATAAAGGAAGACCTGCCGAATATGCTCGTAATGCTGAAGAGTCAGGATTACGAAACGAAGGTCTATATAACCAAGGCGCGCGGTGACGCGGCGAAGGTGGCGGAGAAGTTCGGACGTACGCGCGATCTCATCGTTTGCTGCGGCGGCGACGGAACGCTCAACGAGGTCATAAGCGGTCTGCTTAAGATAGATGAAAAGCCGCTCCTTCTTTACTATCCCTGCGGAAGCACGAACGATTTTGCATCGACGCTGGGATTGGCAAGAAATCCCGTCGACGCGACGAGCGACATCGAAAACCGCGAGGTGATGGAGCTCGATATCGGTATGTTCAATAACGAGCTGAATTTCTCTTATATCGCGTCGTTCGGTATATTCGTAAAGGCGTCCTATTCCGCGCCGCAGAAGGTCAAGAACCTTTTCGGACACTTCGCATACGTGCTTGAGGGCGCAAAGGAGCTTCCGACGATCGGTAAGTCGTATCATACGAAGGTCGTTTACGACGACGGCGAGATCGAGGGCGATTTCGCGCTTGTCGGAGTAACGAATTCGACCTCCGCGGGCGGCGTTCTGAAGCTTTCGAAGGACGACGTAAGCTTGTCTGACGGACTCTTTGAGGTCCTTCTTATAAAGGGCATCAAGAGCGCGAAGGACCTCGCCGAGACCGCAAAGCTTCTCCTCGCGAAGAAGACGGACGGAGACAGAGTTACGCTTCTTCATACCGCGAAGGTGCATATCGAATGCGAGGAAGCACCTGCATGGTGCACCGACGGAGAGTTTGCGGGCAACCATGCATCAGTCGACGCGGAATGTCTGAACGGAGCGGTCAGAATACTGATCTGATCTTTTGCATATACTTCTTTCATGAAACCGAAACGGAGTATATATGTCAAAGCAAGAGATGCTTATCCGCGCAATATATTTGGCAGTAAAACGGATAAACAAGTGGCTTGAGGAGCACCGTATTCGGGTGTATGCTTCCCAAGCCGCTTTTTTTATAATAATTTCAGCGGTGCCGATGCTGATTTTCGTCCTTTCCTTCTTCGGATATTTTATGCCGAACGGGGAAGAAATGTATTCGTATATTGCGGAGGTGTTTCCCGAGGGACTTACGCCTTACGCGATGCGCATTTTATCCGAAATAAACGAAAAATCGAATATTCCGCTCCTTTCCGTGAGTGCATTCACTCTCCTCTGGTCGGCGTCGAGCGGAATACGCGGGATCGGCGCGGGAATAAGGAACGTTTACGGCGGGGAAAAGGACAAAAGCTACGTCCTTTTCATTCTGAAAAGCATCGGTATAACGCTCCTTTATATCTGCTCGGTCATACTTGCGCTTATCGTCTGGGTATTCGGCGATATGATCCTTAAGGCGGTGCCGAATTGGCGGCACGTGGGTGCGCTGAAGGTGCTTAACAGCGCGGCGCTTTTTCTTCTTCTCAGTGCAGTGTTTATGCTTACTTACCGCGTTTTCGGCGGTCAAAGGAGCAGGGAAATAAGGGAGGCGCCGGGCGCATTTCTGAGCGCGGCGGCGTGGTTCCTTTTTTCGGCGCTTTTCGAATATTACGTCGAGCATTTCGGGCGTTATTCATACGTTTACGGAAGCTTGGCGTCGATAATCGTCGTTATGCTGTGGCTCTATTTCTGCATGGAGATTTTGCTTGTCGGCGCGGGGATAAATATTCTTTTGAGCAGAAGAAAGCGAATAGAATGAACGTTGTTCAGCCCCCCATAAAAGGGGGCTTTTTTGATTCTCAATTTCCTTGACATTTTCACTCAAATATAGTATAATAATCATAATTATACAATACAATGGGGGAAATTTGCCCTTTGAAGACAAATACGGTTAAAATTCTTGCTCTCGGAGACATCACGGGCGTGTCGGCTTGTGAGAAAGTCTGCCGATATTTAAGCAAGTTGAAAAGTGAATACGGAATAGATTTTACGGTCGCAAACGGCGAAAATGCCGCTTCTCATAACGGGCTTGACCGCTCGACTGCAGAGATGCTCCTCGGAGGCGGTATCGACGTGCTTACCTCGGGAAATCACATATTCCAAAAGCGCGAGATGCTGACCTATATTGACGAGAATCCCTATATAATACGCCCGGGCAATTATCCGTGCGGTACACCGGGAAAGGGAAGCTTTATATTCGAGAGCTTCGGGCTTCGCATTCTCGTTATGAACGTGCTTGGAACGACGTATCTCGATCCGCTTTCGTGTCCGTTTGAGGCAGTCGAAAAAATGCTTCGTGAAAACGATGGTCAGTACGATATTTCGATCCTCGACGTTCACGCCGAGGCAACGTCTGAAAAGCTTGCGATTGCAAACTATTTCGATGGCAAAATCGATATAATCTTCGGAACTCATACACACGTTCAGACATCAGACACGCGCTTCTTCCCGAAGGGGACGGCGTATCTTACCGACCTCGGAATGTGCGGACCGATAGACTCGATACTCGGCGTTGACGTTTCAAGGGTCGTAGAGAAGTTCCGAACACATCTTCCCGTGCGCTTCGAAACGCCCGAGGGTGAATGTGAGATAAACGGCGCGGTGTTCACCTATGACCGCGGGCTCAAAAAATGCACGGGCATCGAGCTTGTGCGCAGAAACATAGGATAATTTATACACAACGGCAAAAGGAAACAATAATGCAGAAATATATAGAAAAAGTGGAGGCGGTACGCCTTCCGGTAGTAGTTTTAAGAGGAATAATACCGTTTCCGTCGGTACCTATGAGCTTCGAGCTTACCGACGAAAAGGCGGCGAGCGCTTGTGAGGAGGCGGAGAACGGCGACGGACTTATCTTCCTCGTTTCGCAGAGCGATCTTAAGGAGGACGAGCCGACATCGGAGACGCTTTTTAAGGTCGGATGTGCGGCGAAGATAAAGCAGACCGTGCGACTGCCCGAGGGCTCGCTCAAGGTCTTTGCGACCGCATACTGCCGCGCAAGCGTTGAAGAATTCTATTTTGAAAACAGACGTCTTTATGCGTCCCTTCTCTGCAAGACGGTAACGACCGATAACGACGGCGGAATCAATGGCGAAGCACTCGTTATGGAAATGAGAGATGCCTTCGAGAAGCTTGCTTCCTTTCTTCCGAAGCTCGCGCCCGAAATGGTGGCGGCGCTCAAGTCGATAACCAACCCCGGTATGCTTGCAGACTTTATCGCCTGCAACGTGCTTCTCAATTTCAAGGATAAGCAGGCGGTGCTTGAGGAGTATAATCCGCTCAAGAGAGCAGAGCTCGTTTGTCTTCTTATGGAAAGAGAAAGCAAGGTACTCGGTACCGAGATGAAGATACATAAGCGCGTTCGTGAGCGCCTTGACCGCAACCAGCGCGACTATTATCTCAAGGAGCAGATAAAGGTAATCAAGGAAGAGCTCGGAGAGGGCGACGAGGAGGACGACGAGGAGATCGTCGAGTATAACAACCTTATCGCAGAAGCCGATCTTCCGAAAGAGGTCCGCGAGAAGCTGACGAAGGAAGTTAAGAAGCTCGCGAAGATGCCTTATACCTCCGCCGAAAGCTCGGTAATGAGAAACTATCTCGACCTCTGTCTCGAGCTTCCCTGGGGCAAAAAGAGCAAGGACCGTATCGATGTTGAGGTCGCAAGAAAGATCCTTGACGACGACCATAACGGTCTTACCAAGGTAAAGGAAAGAATACTCGAGTTCATCGCCGTTAAGCAGATGACGCCCGAGCTTAAAAATCAGATACTTTGCCTAATTGGCCCTCCCGGAACGGGTAAGACCTCGATCTGCGCGTCTATCGCAAGAGCGATGAAGCGCGAATACGTAAGAGTTTCCCTCGGCGGCGTGCGTGACGAGGCGGATATAAGAGGACACAGAAAGACCTACGTTGCGGCGATGCCGGGACGAATCGTTACCGCGATAAATCAGGCGCAGACGCTCAATCCCGTAATTCTTCTCGACGAGATAGATAAGCTGACAAGAGACAGCCACGGCGACCCGTCGTCAGCGCTGCTTGAGGTGCTTGACAGCGAGCAGAACAAGGCGTTCCGCGACCATTTTGTCGAGCTTCCTATTGACCTTTCCGACTGTCTGTTCATAGCGACTGCGAACGATATCGACAATATCCCGCGTCCGCTTCTCGACAGAATGGAGGTCATCGAGCTTAAGATCTATACGCGCCACGAAAAGCTCGCTATCGCAAAGGATCACCTTATACCGAAGCAGATGAAGCGCCACGGTCTCAATAAGCGTATGCTTAAGATAAGCGACGGCGCGGTGTTCGAGCTTATCGACTTCTACACGAGAGAAGCAGGCGTGCGTAACCTTGAAAGAGAGCTTGCGTCTCTTTGCCGTAAGGTCGCAAAGAAGATGGTCGAGACCGAGGTGAAGTCGGTCAAGATAACCGAGAAGAACCTCAAGGACTATCTCGGACAGCGAAAGATAACCCCCGACGCAGTTTACGAAAACGACGAGGTCGGTGTGGTAAATGGTCTAGCATATACGGAGGTCGGCGGAGACCTGCTCCGTGTTGAGGCGGCGGCAATGCCGGGTAACGGCAAGGTCGAGCTTACCGGCTCGCTTGGCGACGTTATGAAGGAATCTGCAAAGGCGGCTATAACCTATATCCGCTCACATTCCTCAGAGCTCGGTGTCGATTCCGACTTCTATAAGACGAAGGATATACATATTCACGTTCCCGAGGGCGCTATCCCGAAGGACGGCCCATCTGCAGGTGTAACTATCGTGACCGCGCTTGCGTCGGAGCTTTCGGGCAGACCCGTCCGACGCGATCTCGCGATGACGGGCGAGGTCACCCTTCGCGGACGCGTGCTTCCGATCGGCGGTCTTAAGGAAAAGACGATGGCGGCGTATAAGGCGGGAGTGAAGACGGTATGTATTCCGAAGGAAAATGAAAAGGATCTAAACGATATCGATCCTCTCGTTAAAGAATCGCTCGAATTTATCCCCTGTTCAAGCGTTGACCAGGTGTTAAATGCGGCAATAATCAGATAAACGGTGAAGTAAGTGAAGATAAATATTCAAAATTCCTCTCTTGGGCTGACTGCGGGGCTCGTTTCTCAGTTTCCGCGTGACAGCCGTCCGCAGATAGTTTTCTCGGGACGCTCGAATGTCGGAAAAAGCTCGCTTATAAATACGCTTCTCGGTAGAAAGAACCTCGCAAGAGTCAGCTCCGCACCCGGCAAGACGATAACTGTAAACTTCTACGATATCGACAAGAAGCTATGGTTCGTCGATATCCCCGGCTACGGCTACGCGAAAAGAGACTTCAAGGACAAGAAAAGATGGTCGGCGCTGACCGATAACTTCCTTTCAAGCCCCGCACAAAAGCGTCTTATACTCCAGCTTATCGATATGAAGGTAGGTCCGACAGAGGACGACTATATGATGCTCGACTGGCTCGACGAGAGCGAGACGCCTTACGTCATCGTCGCAACCAAATGCGATAAATTAAATAAGACGGATTTCAACGCCAATAAGGAAGAGCTGAGTAAGCTCGGCCCTGTCATTCCGTTCTCCTCGCTTAAGGGTATCGGAAAAGACGAGCTTTGGAAAACGCTCTTTGAATTTTTGGAGAACTGATAAATGATTTTCGATCTGTTAAGGAACGGAGTAACAGCCGACGATTTCCTCTGGATACTCCTTACCTTTCCTGTAGTCCTTATATCGCTCGTTATCCACGAGCTTGCTCACGGATGGATGGCGAAAAAGCTCGGCGACCCGACTGCAGAATACATGGGCCGTCTGACGTTTAATCCGCTGTCGCATCTCGACCCGATGGGAACGGTGTCTATGCTCCTGTTCGGTATCGGCTGGGCAAAGCCGGTGCCGATAGATCCGCGATACTTCAAGAACCCGAAAAAGGGAATGGCGCTCGTTGGCCTGGCGGGACCTGTGTCCAACCTTATTATCGCGTTTACCGCGTCTCTTTTGCGCAGAGCAACGATAGCGATATACGCCTACGCGCTTCCTCCGTCGGCAATAAATCCGACGTCGCTTAAGGCGTTTTCGATAATCTACGCCTTCTTCTATATTTTCGAGATACTGAACATCTCGCTTGCGGTGTTCAACCTCATTCCCGTTCCGCCGTTTGACGGATCGCGCGTCTTTTACTTTTTGCTTCCCGACAAGTACTATTTCGGCGTCATGCGTTACGAAAGACAGATAATGATGATAACGATGGTGCTTCTCTTCACGGGAATACTCGATTATCCCCTCGATCTGATAAGAGGAGGAATAATGAATCTTTTTGACTTTATATTTGGATTGGTTCCGTATTTATGAGTAACGAATTAAGCTTTCATCTTGAGATATACGACGGTCCTCTTGACCTCCTTCTCGGGCTCATAACAAAAAACAAGGTCGATATCTACGATATCCCGATCGCGCTCATACTCGATCAGTATCTTGAGTATCTCGATATGATGCGTGAGATGGATATGGAGATCGCGGGCGAGTTTATCGTCATGGCGGCAGACCTTATGCTTATAAAGAGCCGAATGCTGCTTCCGAAGCCGCAGATAGAGGGAATTGAGGAGGAAGACCCGCGTGCAGTCCTTGCCCGCGCTCTTATCGAATACAAGAGGGCAAAGGAGGCGTCGGTCTATCTTCACGATCAGTACGCCCTTTACGCGGGAAGGATCGCGAAGGAGCCCGAGGTGCTTGACACTCGCTCCGATCTTCCCGAGCATATCGATATTGACCTGCTCAGCCGAGCGATGCAGCGTGCGCTGATAAAGAACAGCCGTCTGCCGGAGCTCGCAAAAGAGTCGGAAAAGGCGATACGCCGTCTGCTCGCGGCGAAGGTCGTGCCCGTTTCCGCGAAGATAGTTACGGTCATGAAGTACCTGCGCTCACACGGACGAAGCAATTTTGAGGACATTTTGCTCACTGCGAGATCGCGAAGCGAGTTGATCGCGATCTTCTCGGCAACGCTTGAGCTTCTCAAGGTGCAGAGAGTTATTATGGAAAACGAGGATGATACGGTGTATCTTACACTGAGCATGACTCATTTAAGAGAGGTAATGAACAATGGACAAGAGGGAACTGATACCGATAATTGAGGCGATACTCTTCGCCGCGGGCTTCCCCGTAAAATATGAAAAGATAGCAGAAACGCTTGAGATCACGGTGGACGAGCTTAAGGAGATACTCGAAAGCGACGCTTTTGCTTACGAGGACAGAGGAATACGCCTCGTCTGCTTCTCCGACTCATGCCAGCTTTGTACGAACGAGCTTTACGAAAGCATGGTAAAGACCGCACTCGGTATGCGTCACGGCGGCGCCCTTTCCAATTCTTCAATGGAAACGCTCGCGATAATCGCGTACAACCAGCCGGTAACGAAGTCGTTTATCGAGCAGGTAAGAGGAGTTGACAGCTCTTATGCCGTTACGACACTTTGCGAAAAGCAGCTCGTTGAGGTCGTAGGACGTCTTGACGTCCCGGGCAAGCCGAATCTTTACGCAACGACCGAAACCTTCCTGCGTTGCTTCGGACTTTCCTCGCTCGAGGAGCTGCCCAAGACCGAGGTGCTTGAAAGCACGTCGGAGGGCGGTTCGGAAGAGAATACCGAGAACGCAGAAAATACAGAAAATACCGAAAACACCGAGAGTAAAACGGCAGAGTAATAATTCGTAAACTAACGAAAGGGGTGAGGCGATGACGATATTATTCATACTGCTCGGCATTGCCTTGCTCGTGGCTTTGGCGGTGCTTTTCGGACCGATGATATTGCTTTATATATTCGGCGGAATTGCGGCGCTCATTGCGCTCATATTGCTCACTCCGGTGACCGTCGATATAAAGCTGAAGGACGAGCTTTGCGTCGCGCTTAAGATCTGGTTCGTCAAGATTAAGCTGACACCGAAAAAGGAAAAGCCGATAAAGCTTTCGGATTTTAAGATAGCTAAATTCCGTAAGCAGCGCCTGAAGGAGCAGAAAAAGTTCATCTTATCACGCCGAAAGAAAAAGAAGGGGCATATTACCGACGGTAAAGCAGCAGAAAAGCCGCAGTACACACTAAAGGAAAACGCAAGATATGCTCTGGATCTTGTGCGTCTGGCGATTCTGACGGCGCTGAAAAAATTCGGAAAGCACTTGAGAATAAGCTTGTATCATTTGAGGGTGACTGTCGGCGGAGACGAGCCCGACAAAACGGCGATCACCTACGGATATATCTGTCAGGGCGTATCGTATCTGACGAATATATTCGATCGGCATCTAAATATGAAATATCCCGGCAGAACCGAAAACAGAATATTCGTCGGCGCGGATTTTTCCTCGCCCGAAACGAAAATCGACCTGCACATAGCGTTCAGGATCAAGGTCTGGCACGTAGCGTCGGTAGGTCTGACGGGACTGTTCGGTTACCTAAAGGTGCCGAAGCGCAAGCCCAAGAAAAATAAAGAAAATAATCCTGCAAAAGCAGGTACGGAGGTATAAAATGGCAGAAAATAATTTGAGCGAAGTAATTAAAAAGTCCCTTGAGGGAATACGCACGGTCGCAGATTCGGGAACGGTACTCGGCGAGCCGATAAGCACCAATAACGGTACGGTCATCATTCCCGTATCGAAGGTCTCGGTCGGTTACGCGTCGGGCGGCGTTGATTATATTCCGAAGAGCGGCGATAAGGACGCGCAGAACAGAGCCGTCAAGCCCTCCTCTCCCTGCTTCGGCGGTGGCGGCGGAACGGGTATTGCCGTTACTCCTATCTGCTTCCTCGTCATCGACAAGGACGGAAAGGTAACGACTCTCAACATAACGAGCCCCATTGCGGCTCCCGCAGTAAACACCATCGACTCGATAACGGGACTTATAGACAAGGCGCCCGAGACCATCGAGAAGATCAAGAACATCTTCGCAAAGAAGGAGCCCGAGACGGCTCTTGACGACGAGGAGCTCGAAAGCGAGATCGAAGAGCTTGAAAAGGAGCTTGACGAAAAGGCAGAGGCAGAGCAGGAAAAAGAGGACAAAAAAGCGGCAAAAAAGGCAGCTAAAAAAGCTAAATAAGGCGTAAAACGTGCGTTTTGGGCATATATTTTCCCAACGGAGGGATGAATATATGTTTAGAAAAACGGTTTTGTTTTGCATCATAACTGCAATTTTTATAGGCATTTTTGTGCCGTTTTCGGTATGCGCCGAGGGGCTTGATATAAGCGTTTCCGCGTCGAGCGCGGTGCTTATCGAGGCCGAAAGCGGACGTGTTCTGTACGAAAAGGACGCCGACAAACGGCGCCCTATGGCGAGCACGACGAAGATCATGACGGCGCTTGTCGCGCTTGAAAACGCCGACCTCGATATGTCGGTCAAAATTCCGATGGAGGCCGTCGGGATCGAGGGCTCGTCGGTATATCTTACCGAGGGCGAGACCTTGACGCTCCGCGAGCTTCTGTATGCCTTGATGCTTCGGAGCGCGAACGATGCCGCCGCGGCGATAGCCATTGCGGTTGGCGGTTCGGTATCGGATTTTTCCGAGATGATGAACGAAAAGGCGGAAGAAATGGGACTTACCGATACCCATTTCGACAATCCTCACGGGCTTGATAGCGACGAGCATTATACGACCGCGCGCGAGCTTGCGCTGATTACCGCCGAGGCGCTGAAGAACGAGGTCTTCCGCGAGATAGTTTCGACCTATAAGAAGCTGCTTCCGCTCGGGAACGTGCCTGACAGACGACTCGTCGTAAACCATAATCGGCTTTTGAGGGCCTACGAGGGCTGCATTGGCGTCAAGACGGGATTTACGAAGAAGGACGGGCGGTGTCTTGTCAGCGCCGCGGAGCGTGACGGAGTTACGCTTATCGCCGTGACGCTTAACGCGCCGAACGACTGGAGCGACCATAAAAGGATGCTTGACAATGGCTTTTCGTCGGTCAAGCGCGTGAAGATAAGCGGGGGCGGAATTGAGGGCTATTTGCCTACCGTCGGTGCGACGGAGTCGATGATAAAATACTGCGCGGTTGGGGAAACCTCTGCGGTTTTGCAGAATGACGCGGGCGAGCTCCGCGTTGTGATCGAGCTTCCGCAGTTCGTCTTTGCACCCGTTAAAAAGGGTGACGTTATCGGCAGAGCCGTGTTTATGAACGGCGAAAACGAGGTCGCGTCACTGCCGATAGAGGCACAGACCGACGCGCCGAAAAGAAAGGTCAAAAGGACCTTCTGGCAGTGGCTTTTGGGGCTGTTTAGGTAATAGGAGTGTTAAATAAATGCCTTCTCCAGCGGGAGAATGGCGCAAGAGGCAAAGCCTCGAGCGAAGCGAAGTCGGATGAGGTGTCTAAAAAGTGAACTTACTCCTCATCCACCACTTTGTGGTCCCCCTTCTCCCTCAGGAGAAGGTAGATCTACGCCCTATGATTTTGAATGTTTAGGATAAAAACATGGATACTAACGAAATAAGAGTACAAAAATATGTTGCCGACTGCGGTCTTATGTCAAGACGCAAGGCGGAGGAAGAAATACAGGCAGGACGCATCAAGGTCAACGGCGAGCGCGTCGAGCAGGGAAGAAAGATAATTCCCGGTGTCGACCGCGTCGAATATCTCGGCAAGCCGGTCGAGATGCCAAGAGTCAAGAGATTCGTTTACATAATGCTGAACAAGCCGCGCGGATACGTTACGACGATGAATGACGAGCTCGGACGCAAGTGCGTTGCTTCGCTTGTCTCTGACGTCGGCGAGCGCGTTTATCCCTGCGGACGGCTTGACCTCGATTCCGAGGGACTTCTCATAATGACGAACGACGGCGAGCTTGCAAACAAACTGATGCACCCCGCGCACCATATCCCGAAGCTTTACACAGTCAAGGTCAAGGGCAAGGTCACGGAGGAGCAGCTCAAAAAGCTGAATAAGCCGATGAGGATAGACGGCTACGAGACCGTTCCCGCAGAGGCGAAGATCCTTTCGCTCCGCGAGGAGGAAAGCTCGATCGGCATCACGCTCTACGAGGGCAGAAACCGCCAGATCCGCAAAATGTGCGAGCAGCTCGGACTTACAGTTACCTCGCTCCGCCGTATCGCCATCGGCGCCATCACCCTCGGCAACCTCAAATCGGGAACCTGGAAGCGCTTAACGCGCGCACAGGTTGATTATTTGAAGAATTACAAGTAAGACGGGGCGCCGCCCCGCACCCCGCAAGGAACTTTTTGAAAAAAGTTCCTTGACCTCAAAAACTTTTGAAATAGGGATAGAAAAAGCACCGCATTTGCGGTGCTTTTTAATTTTCTCTTTACTTTTTCGACAGTGTGTGATATAATCAACTTGTCACACAATTTCATATTTGCAACTTTATCGCGAAAAATACCTGGGCAAAAGGTGTTTCTCTCTTTTTTCTCATCCCCTGATGGAGTTGTGAAATTGTGTGACAACAATGAGGAAACGCTTTTTCGGTGTGTCCCTCATTGGGACACACTTTTTTAATTTTGGAGGGTATTATGAGAAAAGTAATTTTAGTCTTGTTGTGTCTATCTATGTTAGTTGGCGTATTGGTGTCCTGTGGGGAGAAAAATAAAATTGATAAACTTCCAAAGGAAATTGACAACCCGTCAAGCGAATACGTGATCGAGTGCTTGAAAAAGATTCCGCTGATTACCAAAATTGAAGCGGTAACGGAACGGAACGATCCGAACGGAAATCTCAACAAGCAGGGCGGATATACTGCACAGGTGTTCTTTTCCTATGCTCTTGTAGATCAGAGCGAATTTGACGAAGAAACAGTTGTCGACAAAGGAACTGATTGCGGCGGAAGCGTTGAGGTTTATCGAACGGAAAAAGACGCAAAAAAACGTGACAAGTATCTTTCGACATTTGATGGCGGTCCCGTTGCATCCGGTTCACACACCGTCGTTGGAACGGTTATCGTCCGCACGTCATGCAAACTTACTGCATCACAGCAAAGATCGCTCGAATACGATATAATTGCGGCTCTTAAGGGTGAAGATGATAAGATAAATAAGACGAATCCGTATGAGGATGAATTTAACTTCGTTATGGCGTCTTCATCGCATGGGGTAATAACGCCGAGGGCGGTTAGAGAATATTATGAGGAAAAGCAGTACAGTAGCGTCGAAATAAACTACATAATAGATTATTGTGGGGTGGATTGGAAAATAGAAGCTCGCCGCAGAATCGAAGGATTAGCAGAATATAATGACGGAGTAACCAAAAACGTAATGTACGAGCAGCTTATATACGAGGAGTTTAGCGAAGAAGAGTACGAGTATGGCATTTCGAAATGTAATGTTGATTGGGTAAAAGAAGCCGAGGAATATCTTAAAAAAGAATATAGCGACTATACCAAAGAAGAAGTAGTCGAGTGGTATTATAATGATTTATGTTACGAGCTTATCGGAGAAGGTTATTCGGAAACGGAAGCCGAACGAGCTATGGAAGCTGTTTACGGTTAATAAGTAAATCTGCCAACAAAAACGGACGAAGCGGTTTCACTTCGTCCGTTATGTTTTTTACGCCATTTCGCCTGCGAGCTTCGCTCCGCCGAGGATATGGAAATGAAGGTGGGGGACTGTCTGGCAGGCATCGGGGCCGCAGTTTGATACGAGGCGGTAGCCGTTCGTTAAGCCCTCTTCTGCCGCTATTTTAGGTATCGTTTTGAAGATATGCGCCACGATCTCTGCGTTTTCCTCGTTCACTCCGTCGAGTGAGGGAATATGCGTTTTCGGGATGACGAGGATATGCGTCGGCGCCTGCGGAGCTATATCGCGGAACGCGAGGATCTTATCGTCCTCATAAACCTTATTCGACGGGATCTCGCCCGCTACTATCTTACAAAAAAGACACATTTTATTTTCCTTCTTTCTGCATTTTTATAGCTTAAAATCATTGACAAACGTATGATACTTTGCTATAATGGATATGATTTTATTAGTATTATAACAAAACGGAGGATTTCTGTCAATGGTAGTAACAAAAGATTCGATCATCGGCGACGTTCTTGACTTTGATGCCGGAACTGCACAGTTCTTCTTCGAGATCGGTATGCACTGTCTCGGCTGCCCCGCATCGAGAGGCGAAAGCATAGAAGCTGCCTGCATGGTACACGGCACCGATGCTGATGCGCTCATCACCAAGATCAACGATTATTTGAGCACAAAGTGAGCGATGGCTGTGACCTTATGGGTTACAGCCATTAATTTTTGATATGACGAGTATAAAGCTTGATATGCGTTTATCTGCCGTTGCTTCTATGATTCGCGACGGCGTGACGCTTTACGATATTGGAAGTGACCACGCGTATCTCCCTGTGTCGCTTCTTCTTGACGGCAAGATACCCTTTGCATATATTTGCGACGTTGCACGCGGTCCGCTTTCGAAGGCGGAGGAGACTGTTAAAGCTTTCGGCGTCGGCGGCAAGTGCCGTCTGTGCTTATCCGACGGGATGAAGTGCGTTGACGTTATTCCGCCCTGCGATATCAGCATCGCGGGAATGGGCGGTGAGCTTATCGCGTCGATAATCGACGCCTGCCCCGGCGTAAGAGATCCCGACGTTCATCTCGTTCTTCAGCCGATGACACGCGGCGAGGAGCTTCGCGGATATTTATGTGAAAACGGCTTTGAAATCCTACACGAGAACACCGTTTTTGAGGGTAAATATTACACTGTGATTTCCTGCCGATATACCGGCGAAAAATATAAGCTTTCGCTCTCCGAGCTTCTTCTCGGAAGGATGGACGTGCGAACCGAAAACGAATGCTTTTACGCAATGGCAAAGAACAAGCTTGACGTTCTGGCCGCCATTTACGACGGTAAGAAGCGCGGCGGCGCCGACTGCTCGAATGAGGAAAAACTTATATACGAGATAAATGAAATTCTTGAAAACGGAGAAAAACGATGACTGTTTGGAATCTTTACTGCGCTCTCGAAAATTTAATACCGCGCGAGCTTTCCTGCGACTGGGATAACGATGGAGTTATGTGTCTTCCGAACGGAAGCAAGGACGCGAAAAAGGTGCTTTTGACGCTTGATGCGACCTACGATGCGGTTGATTACGCCGCGTATAACGGCTTTGACGTTATCGTTACACATCATCCGCTTATTTTCCGTCCGATAAAGACGGTTTCGGACCGTCGGTTTGTCGACCTTATTAAGAACGACGTTGCCGTTTTTTCCTTCCATACGCGTCTTGACGCTGTTGAAGGCGGCGTGAATACCGCGCTTGCCGAAATTCTCGGACTTAAGGATACCGAGCGATTCGGCGATGACGGGCTCGGCGTTATCGGAAGCATTGCTCCGACGACCGACCGTGAGTTTATTAAGATGGCAAAGGAAAAGCTCGGTTCTCCGAAGGCAGAGGCGGTTGCTACGGGCGTATTTGTGAAGCGCGTTGCAGTTGTCGGCGGTGACGGTGAGCACTATATTTCCGCGGCGCGCGAAGCGGGAGCCGATCTTTACATAAGCGGACGGCTGAGCTACAACGACATGACAGACGCTTCGTTCGGCGGAATGAGCATGGCAGCGCTCGGACATTTCTATACCGAGAATCCCGTGCTTGACAAGCTTGAAAAGATGATAAAGGATATCGATCCTGCGATCGAGACCGAAATATTTAACTGCAACGTAATTGATACCCTGTGAGGCAAATATGAGAAAGACAAAAATAATCTGCACTCTCGGACCTGCGTCCGAGACCGAGGAAGTAATAAGAGAGCTGATACTATCCGGAATGGATGTCGCGAGAATAAACTTCTCGCACGGCGAGCATTCCGAGCACAAGAAAAAGGTTGAGATCATAAAGAAGCTCCGCAAGGAGCTTGGAACGCATACGGCGCTTCTGCTTGACACGAAGGGACCCGAGGTGCGTCTTAAGAAGTTCAGAGACGGAAGCGCAACGCTCAAGACGGGCGACAGCTTCTACCTTTACCTAAACGACCGCGAGGGCGACGAAAAGGGCGTCAGCATAACCTATACGGGTCTTTGGCGTGACGTTACCGTTGGAAGCCGAATTCTCGTTGACGACGGACTTATCGAGCTTCGCGTCGATAACGTGAAGGAGACCGAGATAAAGACAACCGTTCTCAACGGCGGCAAGCTTTCCGACAAAAAGGGAATAAACGTTCCCGGAGTCAAGCTTTCGATGCCATTCCTTTCCGAAAAGGACAAGGACGACCTTGCTTTCGGCGCCCGCGAGGGCTTTGACTTCATCGCCGCGTCCTTTACGCAGAGCGCGGAGGACATCAGAATGATGCGAGAGGAGCTTGAAAAGCACGGCTGCAGCGACATCAGAATTATTGCGAAGATAGAAAATACCGCCGGCGTTGAAAACGTCGACGAGATACTCAACGAGGCGGACGGTATCATGGTCGCAAGAGGCGACCTCGGTGCAGAAGTGCCGATGGAGAATATTCCGATCCTCCAGAAGCAGCTTATATCGAAGTGCTACAATGCAGGTAAGCAGGTCATCACCGCGACGCAGATGCTTGAAAGCATGACGCATAATCCCCGTCCGACCCGTGCCGAGATAACCGACGTTGCTAACGCAATTTACGACGGCACATCGGCGACAATGCTTTCGGGTGAGACTGCGATGGGTAAATATCCCGTTGAGTCGGTCAAGCGTATGGCGAAGATCGCAATGCGTACCGAGAGCGATATTGACTATAAAAAGAGATTCTTTGATAACCGCTTCGGCGGATTTACGAACGTGACTGACGCAATTTCACACGCGACCTGTACGACCGCGCACGACCTCGGCGCAAAAACGATAATCACCGTTACGACGTCTGGCTATACTGCGCGTCTGCTTTCGCGCTTCCGTCCGCAGACCGATATTATCGCTTGCTCGCCGTCCGAAAGAGCTTGCAGACACATGAATATGTCGTGGGGCGTAATTCCGCTTCTTGTCGACAAGGTCGCGGAAAGCTCGGAGGAGCTTCTTGAAATGGCGGTTGACGAGGCGTACAAAAACGGTCACGTTGAGTACGGCGACCTCGTAGTTATAACTGCGGGACTTCCGCTCGGCGTTTCGGGTACGACAAATATGCTTAAGGTTCAGATGGTCGGCGACGTTCTCCTTGCGGGTAACGGCATCGTTGATAAGTCCGTTTGCGGCAAGCTTTGCGTTTGCGGAACTGACGCTGAGGCGCTGACGAAGTTTGAAAACGGCGACATTATCGTTATCCCGTCGGCGTCAGACAGGATAATCGGTATTCTCCGTCACGCGAGCGCGATAATATGCGAACGCGGCGGCGACGATTCCTACGCCGCTATCGTTGGTAAGACTCTGAATATTCCCGTTATCGTCGGCGCAGAAAACGCGACGAAGATACTTAAAACTGGTACTACGGTAACCGTTGACGGTAAGCTCGGAATGGTCTACTGCAACGAGAAGTGCGTGCTTTCCTGATGGAAATAAGGAAAAAGGACGGCTCTCTTGCCCCTGCGCATATAATTACGGGTGTTGCGGGTGAAAGAGTCGCCGAGGATTATCTTAAAACCAACGGATATACGGTCATTTGCCGTAACTACAAGCCGTATAATGAAGAGATCGACATAATCGCGCAAAAGGATCAGTATATTGTATTTGTCGAGGTAAAGACGAGACGCGAGGTCAAGGGCCCGTACGGCAGACCCGCTTCCGCCGTTACCGCGAAAAAACGCGCGAATCTTGCCCGCGCCGCGTCCTGCTTTATAAAGAACTTCCCGAGCGATAAATTTTACCGCTTTGACGTCATCGAGGTGTTCGTCTGCTCCGATAAGAACACGGGAGAGGGAAGCTATAAGATAAATCACATGAAGGGCGTATTCGGAGCAAAGGGCAGGATCTGGATCTGAGGTTATTATGAAATTATTTGATCTGCACTGCGATACTCTCGGCGAGATATTCCGCCGAAAAGAGGGCATGCTTGATAACACCTGCCATATTGAGTTGAATAAGGCGTTCAGCGTCCTTGACAGTTATACCCAGGTGATGGCAATATGGAGCGAGCATGATTTAGACAACGACGAGAATTATGCCCGTTGTTTAAGTAATCTCGACTACGCCGAGGAGCAAATTTTCGGTATTGAGAATTTTACTCCGATACTTGCAGTTGAGGGCGGAAAGCTTCTTAACGGAGACATCAGCCGTCTTGATACCTTGGCTCGGCGCGGAGTTAAGATATTTACTCTCGTTTGGCGTGATAGCTGTCATATCGGCGGTGCGTATAACAATTCCGAGGGGCTGACCGATTTCGGAAAAGAGGTCGTTTATCGCTGCTTTGAGCTTGGAATAACGCCCGATCTGTCACACTCGAACGACGAGATATGCTACCGGGCGATAGAGCTTGCAAAGGAAGCGAAAAAGCCGCTGATCGCGAGTCACAGTTGCTCGCGTAGCGTTTATGACCATCCGAGAAACATATCGGACGATGTCGCGAAAGAGGTCGCTTCTAACGGCGGTATTATCGGAGTTAATTTCGTTTCCGATCATCTCGGAGGCAGAAGCGTCGAGCTCCTGCTTGAGCATATAGATCATCTGCGCAACACTTGCGGAAGCAAAAGCGTTTGTCTCGGCACCGATTTTGACGGAACGTCGGACGATACGCTTCCTTACGGCATCGAAAACGTCGGGAAGGTCGGCGTTTTGTACGACGCTTTGGTTAAGAAATATCACTCCGAGGACATTGCCGACGCGGTGTTCTATAAAAATGCAGAAAGATTTGCTGAAAGCAATTTTTAATAAATCCTATTGGGAAGGAAAAAAGATATGAAGTACATAAGCACGAGAGGAAAAAGTCAGGCCGTTTCTTCGGCTATGGCGATAAAGAAGGGTCTTTGTGAGGACGGAGGACTTTATTTCCCCGACGAAATGCCGTCACTTACCCTTGACGAAATAAAGCAGCTTTGCGACGATAATTATTCTGCCCGCGCGGCGAAGGTAATGTATAAGTTTCTCTTCGACGAATATACCTACGAGGAGCTTCTGAGCGAATGCGAGGGTGCGTACTGTGAAAACAGCTTTCCCGGCGGTCCTGCGCCTATATCGAAGCTTGGAGACAGGATAAGAGTCCTTGAGCTTTGGCACGGTCCGACGGCGGCGTTCAAGGATATGGCGCTTCAGATAATGCCGCGTCTTTTTGTCAGAGCCGTAAAAAAGACGGGAGATACGCGTAAGGCGCTCATTCTCGTTGCTACCTCGGGTGACACCGGAAAGGCGGCGCTTGAGGGCTACAAGGACGTAGACGGCGTCGGCATCTCGGTATTCTATCCCGTTGACGGCGTAAGCCGCGTGCAGAAGCTTCAGATGGCAACGCAGGAGGGAAAGAACGTCGAAGTAAGTTCGGTTATCGGTAACTTTGACGACGCGCAGAACGGCGTTAAAAAGATATTCTCCGACTCCGAAATAAACGCAAAGCTGAACGAAAAGGGAGTTTTCCTTTCGTCTGCAAACTCGATCAACTGGGGACGACTTGTACCGCAGGTCGTTTACTACATTTCTGCTTACTGCGATCTGCTAAAGGACGGCGACATTGCGCTCGGCGAGGAGATCGATATCTGCGTTCCGACGGGTAACTTCGGTAACATTCTCGCAGCTTATATTGCGAAGCTTATGGGACTTCCCGTTCACAGCTTCACTTGCGCGTCGAATAAGAACAACGTGCTCACCGACTTCTTCGTAAGCGGAAATTATAACAGAAACCGTCCCTTCTACGCGACGACCTCGCCCTCGATGGATATTCTCATTTCGAGCAACCTTGAGCGACTTCTTTTCCTCACCTGCGGTCAAAGTGAGACCGAGACGCTTATGAACGAGCTTAAGGAAAAGGGAAGCTATACCGTAACCGACGAGGCAAAGGCGAAGATCGGCTCTGAATTTACTGGTCTATCCTGCGATGAAGAACAGACCGCCTGCGAGATCAAGCACATTTATGAAGACTATAACTATCTTTGCGATACTCATACCGCGGTAGGCCTTTATTGCGCCGAGAAGTTTATTGCCGACGATAATAGCGGCAGAAAGCTCGTTTGCGCGTCGACCGCGTCGCCGTATAAATTCTCGCCTGCCGTTCTTAAGGCACTGACGGGCGAGGTTCCCGAAAACGAGCTTGACGCAATGGAGCTTCTTGAAAAGAAGACCGGCGTCTCAATACCCAAGCCCCTATTTGGTATCGCAAACAGAAAAGTCCGCTTTGACCCGAATAACGCGATCAAAGCGGAGGATATGCCACTTTCGGCACTTGAATTTAATAAATTCTGATTTTTAGAGATTCTGATTTTTCTGCTTGAAGGTTGCACAAACGGTGTCGGTGCAGGAGGTCGCAAAGGACGGACCGACGGCGATCTTATTTGCCGTGCAGTAATTGTCTCCGTCGTGGTAAGCGCAGTTGCGGACGTCGCATACTACGCCCTTGATGTGGTGCTGATTCTTGCCCTTGCCTTCGCGGGCATCACCGTGCATATCAAAAATTCCCATTTTTTAGTTCCTTTCTTTGTGGAAGTATCCACTGTAAGTATTCGTAATTTTCGGCTGAAATATACCGAGAAAGGAGGAGAATTTGGCTCTTTACGTTATTGCCGACACGCATCTGTCGGAAGCCGTGCCGAAGCCGATGGACGTTTTCGGAAACCGTTGGCGCGATTATACGGCGAAGATAATAAACGGCTGGAACGCGGTCGTCGGTGAAGAGGATACCGTGGTCATTCCGGGCGATATTTCCTGGGGGCTGAATCTTGAAGAAGCCGGGCCCGATCTTAAGCTTATCTCCTCTCTTAACGGTAAAAAGATAATCGGAAAGGGAAATCACGACCTCTGGTGGCAGTCGGAAAAGAAGCTGAACGAGTTCTTTGCCCGAGAGGGAATAGAGAACATCTCGCTTCTTCACAACAACGCGCATCTTGTTGAAAACGTGATCGTCTGCGGCTCGCGCGGTTGGTTCTACGACCCGAAAAGCGCACCCGACGGAACCGATTTTGAAAAGCTTTCAAAGCGCGAGGTCATTCGTGCCGAGCTGTCCTTCAAGGCGGCGGCCGCACTCGACCCCGACGGAAAATACGAAAAGGTCGCATTTTTCCATTTTCCGCCCGTATGTAAGGATTTCGTCAGCCACGATCTGATCGAGCTTATGAGATCTTACGGAATCAAGAGATGCTACTACGGACATCTTCATAATTCGTACGATGTTCCGAGGTCGTTCGACTACGAGGGAATAGAGATGAATATAGTTTCATCGGATTATCTCTCTTTTATACCACTAAAAATCAATTAATTAACCACTTTTTCGCCCAAATCTATTGACATTAAGCGAAAATTTGGTAAAATTATAAGGATATTAATATCATCGGAGGAAAAAACAAAATGAGCTTGAAAAGCACAAACAAAAATGGAAATCAGGTCGATATCGAAATAGCTATCGACAAGGAGAGCTTCGACAAGGCAGTCGAGGCCGCATACAGAAAGAATGTTAAGAACATGAACGTTCCCGGCTTCAGAAAGGGTAAGGCACCCCGTTCCGTTGTTGAGAAGATGTACGGTAAGGGCGTGTTCTACGATGAAGCAATTAACGCACTTCTCCCCAAGGCATACGACGAGGCGATCACCGAGTGCGGCGAGACTCCCGTAGGCCAGGCAGAGTTCGATATCGTTTCTCTTGACGATAACGGCCTTGTTCTCAAGGCATCCTTCCCGGTCAAGCCCGAGGTTACCGTTAAGGAATATAAGGGCTATAAGGTAACGAGAGCCGTTGCTCCTACTACCGAGGAGGAAGTAAACGCACAGATCGAGCAGGTTCGCGCTCGCAACTCCCGCACTGTTGATATCACCGACCGCGCAGCGGCTGAGGGCGATATCGCAGTTATCGACTACGAGGGCTCCGTTGACGGTGTTCCCTTCGAGGGCGGCAAGGGCGAAAAGTATAACCTTACTCTCGGCTCCGGTCAGTTCATTCCCGGATTTGAAGAGCAGATCGTTGGTCACAACCCCGGCGACGCCTTCGACGTAAACGTTACCTTCCCGACCGAGTACCACGCAGCTGAGCTTGCAGGTAAGGCGGCTGTATTCAAGACTGTTCTTCACGAAATTAAGTTCAACGAGCTTCCCGAGCTTGATGACGAGTTCGCAAAGGACGTTTCGGAATTTGACACCTTTGATGAATATAAGAAGGACGTTGAGGCAAAAATCACAGAGAGACACAATGCAGAGGCAGATAGAGAAGTTGAGAATAAGCTTATCGAAAAGCTTATCGAGAACCTCGAAGCTGACATTCCCGAAGCAATGTTCATAACCGAGACCGAGAACCAGGTCCGCGACTACGACAACCGTCTCAGAATGCAGGGACTCGACCTCAATACTTACCTCAAGTATACCGGTATGACCCTCGACAACATGAGAGAGCAGTTCAGACCGATAGCTGAAAAGCAGGTCAAGACCCGTCTCGCTCTTGAGAAGATCGCCGAGCTCGAGAATATCGAGGTAACCGAGGAAGAAATCGAAGCAGAGCTTCAGAAGATCGCCGACGCTTACCGCATCGAGCTTTCCGAGGTAAAGGCGCAGATCACCCCCGACATGATTACCGACGATATCAAGGTATCGAAGGCGGTTGAGGTAGTTAAGGCGAACGCTTCCATCACCAAGCCCCGCAAGCCCAGAGCTAAGAAGGCAGCTCCCAAGGCAGAGGAAGCAGCCGAAGAGAAGACTGAAGAAGTAACCGAGTAATATGGAACTTAAGGGTAAGAAGATAAACTTCCTTGGAGACAGTATCACAGAGGGTGCCGGAACGACGGGACAGGATAAGTGCTTCCATCAGCTTATGAAGGAAAAGTACGGTCTTAGCGAAGCCCGTAATTACGGAATTGGAGGAACACGCCTTGCAAAGCAGGTAAAGCCCTCTGAATATCCCCGCCACGATCTTGATTTTCCGATGAGAGCGGTCGAGATGGACAGAGATGCAGATATTATCGTTGTATTTGGCGGAACAAACGACGTCGGTCATGGTGACGCACCGTTCGGCGAAATGTCGGACAGAACCCCCGATACCTTCTGCGGAGCGCTTCACTATCTTTACAGATACCTTATGACCGAGTATCCCGAGGCGAATATCTTCATTTGTACGCCTCTTCACCGTTTGACGGAGAACCAGCCCGATATGAAGGGGAAGCTTCTTTCCGATTACGTTGATGCTATTAAAGAAGCGGCGCGTTTCTATTCGCTTCCCGTTATTGATCTTTTTGCAAATTACGGCGTTCAGCCGTCGATAGACGCGCAGAGAGAAAGATTTATGCCCGACGGTCTTCATCCGAATGACGCAGGACACGTTCTTCTTTCCGAGCGTATAGCAAACTTCATTCTTTCATACTGACATCGCGCGGAAAGCATATAACAGTGCTTTCCGCACGGATTTATAGGAGGAAATTTATGGCACTCGTACCAACCGTAGTTGAACAGACAAACAGAGGCGAAAGAGCTTATGATATATACTCCCGCCTGCTTAACGACAGAATCATATTCCTTTCGGATGAGGTAAACGACGTTACGGCGTCGCTCGTTATCGCGCAGCTTCTTTTCCTTGAAGCGCAGGATCCCGATAAGGACATCTGCCTTTATATCAACAGCCCCGGCGGATCAGTTTCTGCAGGACTTGCGATATACGATACTATGAATTTTATTAAGTGTGACGTTTCGACCATTTGCGTCGGAATGGCTGCAAGCATGGGCGCGTTCCTTCTTTCGGCAGGCACTAAGGGCAAGCGTCTTGCGCTTCCGAACAGCGAGATAATGATCCATCAGCCCCTCGGCGGTATGCAGGGTCAGGCGTCGGACATCAAGATCCACGCAGATCACATCATCGCAACGAGAGAAAAGCTCAATAAGATACTCGCAAAGAACACGGGTAAAACTATTGAGGAGATCGCGCGCGATACCGACCGCGATAACTTCCTTTCGGCAGAAGCCGCACTTGAATACGGACTTATTGACAGAGTTATCGAAAAGAGAGACTGATAATGGCAAATAACGAAAACAACGGTAATAATCACGTTTATTGCGATTATTGCGGACGCCGTGAGGATGAGGTCCAGTTCCTCATTCCGTCGCCGACGGGTCTTTACATCTGCGATAAGTGCCTTGACGGATGCAACCATCTCGTCGAAGAGCATTTTGGCATAAGCCGCGGCGGTAAAAAGACTGCAAGAACGGGCAAAAGCGAGCTTTCGCTTGAAACTCTGCCGAAGCCGTCGGAGCTTAAGGCGGTCCTTGACGAGTACGTTATCGGTCAGGACGACGCGAAAAAGACTCTTTCTGTCGCAGTTTATAACCACTATAAGAGAATACTTCAGAAGAAGGATAACGCCGACGGCGTAGAGATACAGAAGAGTAACGTGCTTCTTATCGGACCGACTGGTGTCGGCAAGACCTTCCTTGCACAGACGCTCGCGAAGACCCTTAAGGTGCCTTTCGCGATAGCGGACGCGACGACTCTTACCGAGGCAGGTTACGTCGGTGAGGACGTTGAGAACATTCTTCTCCGTCTTATCCAGGCGGCTGACTTCGATGTCGAGAAGGCAGAGAAGGGAATCATCTATATCGATGAGATAGATAAGATTTCCCGTAAGAGCGAAAACCGTTCGATCACGCGTGACGTTTCGGGCGAGGGCGTTCAGCAGGCGCTTCTTAAGATCCTTGAGGGAACGGTATCTAACGTTCCTCCGCAGGGCGGCAGAAAGCATCCGAATCAGGAGTTTATACAGATAAATACCGAGAATATCCTCTTTATCTGCGGCGGCGCGTTTGATAAGCTTGATGAGACCATCAGCAAGCGAGTAAACCGCGATAAGCAGAGCATCGGCTTTTCGAGCGAGGTGCTGACTAAGGAGCAGAAGGAGAAGGTCGATCTGTTTAAGGACGTGACCCCTCACGATATCGTAAAATACGGTATCATTCCCGAGCTTGTCGGACGCATTCCCGTTATCGTTGCGCTTAAGAACCTCGACCGCGATGCGCTCGTTAAGATACTTCGCGAGCCGAAGAACGCTATAACCAAGCAGTATAAAAAGCTGTTCGAAATGGACAACGTCGAGCTCCGCTTCACCGACGGCGCGCTTGAAAAGATCGCAGATAAGGCGATAGAGCTCAAGACCGGTGCAAGAGGACTGCGTGCGATAGTTGAAAATGTGCTTCTCGATACTATGTACACTCTCCCCGGCAGGACCGACGTAAAAGAGGTCGTGATAACCGCCGACACCGTAGCAAAGGGCGTCGCTCCCAAGCTTGTAACTTAATGATGAAAGGCAGAGAAATGACGAATTTCTCTGCTTTTTTATTATTTTTTGTAAAAAGTTATATACAAAGGAAGTTTTTTGTGATATAATAGACGATGTATAACTATGCGATCATGAACGGATAGGTAAGATGGAAAAAAGATACGACAAAAAGAGGAATAACGATCGACGCAATTTTGAGCGCAGACAGGCAGAAAGCAAGCCGCTTTCGGGCTCCTACGTTATCGGCAGAAACGCCGTTTCGGAGCTTTTGAAGAGCGGACGCGATATCGACAAGGTCTATGTAAAAAAAGGCGAGAGAACGGGATCTATAACCGTTATCGTTTCCGAGGCGATCGGACGGAATATACCCGTCATCGAGGTCGAGGGAAGCAAGCTTGACAATATGTCAGGCGGTCAGGCGCATCAGGGCGTTATCGCATCGGCGGCGCTTAAGGATTACGTTTCGGTCGACGAGATCCTCGAAAATGCAAAAAATAAGGGCGAAAAGCCGCTTATCATAATTGCTGACGGAGTTGAAGATCCGCAAAACCTCGGCGCGCTTCTGCGAGTTGCAGAGTGTGCCGGCGCACACGGAGTCATCATTCCGAAAAGACGCGCAGTCGGTCTTACCGAAGCCGTTGGACGCGCATCTGCAGGCGCGGTCGAGTACGTTCCCGTCGCAAAGGTGACTAACCTCGCGCAGACGGTCGACGAGCTTAAGGAAAAGGGACTCTGGATATTCGCCGCTGAGGCGGGCGGAAGTCCTCACTTCGAGACCGATATGACCTGTGCCGCTGCGATAATCCTCGGAAGCGAGGGCTTCGGAGTGTCGCGGCTGCTTAAGGATAAAAGCGATTACATAATCTCAATTCCGATGTACGGAAGCATAAACTCTCTCAACGTTTCGACAGCCGGTGCGGTCATCCTTTGCGAAGCCGCAAGGCAGAGAAACTTCGGTAAGTAAGAAAGGGGTGCTCAAAATGGATAACAAGCATAATTCCGATATATCCGCGGACGAGCTTCTCGCCCAGCTTAAGGCAAATATGGCAGAAGGCGAAGCCGAGGAAAAAAGCGGTGTCGGAAAGAAATACAAGTTCCGCCGTTCGGGCAAGATAACCGCTTCGGTATCCGAGGAGGATATAAAGGAGCACGTGGCCGAAAATGACGGTTACATATTCGAAAGTCCCGTGCCGAAGTCCGAGATCGAGGACCTCAATATCGACGAGCTTATGAAGAAGTATCTCCCGGAGGAAGACTATAAGAGAATGACCGAGAGAGCGGAAAACGTTGAGATCGAAGAAGAATTCGTTCAGACGCTTTCCTCGATAGAGATCCCCGAGGAAATATCCGAGGGAAGCACCGCAGAGCCCGACATTGAGGACGCAAAGGGCTTTACAGCGCCCGATGAGGAGCTGTATAACCGCTTGAGCGAGGGCGGAAAGGTATGTGACGTTCCCGAGCTTGACGGTATTGAAAAATACGACAGTATGGCGGACACCATGCAGGCGCCGCTTCGTCCGATGACCGATATCGAAAAGACTATCGCTTACGTATCTGACGATGACGAGGGCGGATTTATGTCGGTCCGCGAGATACTTGCGGCACAGAACGCGCCTATCATTGATGAGGAAAAGGAAGAAAATGAGGTAATGACGGGCGGAGATACGGTCGCTATCGACCTTTCGAATACCGTTGAGATCTCCTTCAACCTCGATGAACAGGATGACGAAAGCGATACGCTTACGTTTACCGCAATAAGCGACGCTATAAGAAATTCCGCAGAGGACTATGATGACGGCCTTGACGATTTCGTGCTTACCGAAAGATCAGGCGAGGAGATCCTCGATGAAGAGGAAGCTGAAGCAGTTGAAGAGACCGTAGCTACAGAAGAAGTTGAAGAAGCTGAAAAAGAAACTGAAGCTTTTGAAGAAGTCGAAAACGAGATCATAGAAGAGACAGAGCCCGTTATCGAAGAGGAAACCGAAGAGGAGGCAGAGCCGGAAGCGGAGGAAATGCGCGACTCCGACATCTCGTCTCTTGAAGATATCTTCTCCGACGATGACCTTTCGCTTGACGAATCGGTATTCGACGACGTTTACGGCACGTCTACTCCGACGGAGAGCCGCGCTGAAGCCGTTAAGGAAGCGGAAGCTGAGAAAGCTATTGAAGAAGCACCCGACGAAGAGCTCTTCGATGAGGCGGCTGACGAAGCTCTTGAGGAATTTTCCGACGTTCCCGAGCTTGATGAAGATGAGCTTGAGGAGCTCGAAGCGCTTGACGGATTTGTTGAAGAAGCCGCAGAAGCGGTTGAGGAAGCGCCCCAAGCCGAGGCGGATGCCGAGGTTGAGCCCGAAAGCGAGCCGAGCGAGAGCGGATCACTCGTTCCGCCCGAGCTTGACAGATACAGTGAGTTTGCAGGCGAATTTGACGAAAACAGCTTCGACGAGATAGATGCGAACCTCATGGTCGCGTTCGGAATGGACGAGGAGCTTGACGCCGCTATCGGTAAGGAATCGGCAGATAAGCTCCGTACCAGCACCGACGAGCTCATTCCCGACGAGGAGCCCGTCAAGGAAAAGCCGAAGCTCGAGGAGGAAAACGAGCCGATAAAGGAATTCGTTTCTCCCTCCGAGATAAAGGGCATTTTTGAAAACTATAAGACGGAGTACGGCAAGAGCGCTATCAAGCTCTTCGTGCTCGCGGCTATCAGCATACTGTTGTTCTTCTACGAAAATATCGGTATTTTCGGCGGAAAGCCGCTTGACGTATTCAACCCCGAGTTCTATCCGATCATACACGTAATGACGGGCTTCCAGCTTCTCATTATCGGCTTTGCCGTCCTTTATAAGGAGGTAGTGACCGGATTCAAGAACCTTGTGAATAAGAGAGTAACGGTCGAAAGCATTCTTCCCGTTATGCTCGGCGTTTCTGCGATCTACTCGCTGACCGCCTGCTTCTTCGGAGCAGGAAGCGCGATCGTCGGCTTCAATTTCCCGATGGCGCTTGCGCTTCTGATCTTTGCATTCGGACGCCGCCTTGACCTCAGACGCGAGCTTATGACCTTCAGGATCATATCCTCGAAGAGAAGCAAGTTCGCTCTCGAAAAGCTTGACATTATCGACGCCGAGCTTGAGACGAAGGCGTTTGATAAGTTCCTTCCGAGTCAGCCGGATATATTCCGCATCAATAAGACTGCATTTATCGACGGATATTTCCGCCGCACGAACGAATATTCCTCAGTTAAGAGCGTGCTCAACGCATTTATTCCTGCGACACTTGTTGCGTTTGTTGCAGGCATAATCGTCGGTGCGTTCGTGAATAAGGATTTCGCGACAGCCGTTTCGACGGGATACGCGGCGTTCGCATTCACGCTCCCCGTGACTGCGTTCTTCGCATTCAGCTTGCCGATGTTCCGCGCGTCGAAGGTCTCCTACGACGACGGAAGCGCAATAGTCGGCGAGAGCGCGATAGACGAGTACACCTCTGCTTCCTCGATCAGCTTTGACGACAGGGAGGTGTTCCCGACCGCGGGCGTTAAGCTCCGTTCGATCAAGGTGTTCGGAAGCGGACGTCTTGATACTGCGATCTACTACATGGCAAGCGTTTATTCCTGCGTCGGCGGACCGCTTTCCGACGTTCTTAACGTTGCAACCGCCGATATAGGACGCTCGCAGAATATCGAGGTCATTTCGATAGACGCGGACGGTATTGAGACCGTAGTCGACGGACATCACCTTTACGCAGGTAAGGCGGATTATCTCCGCCATAACGGTTATCTCCCCGTTGCCGATCCCGAGGACGAAGAGGTCGAGGGCGGCGATATAAGCATACTGTTCCTCGTGTGCGACGACGAGGTCGTAGCGAAGTTCTACGTTCGTTACCGCATTGATCCCGAATTTGAGGCGACGCTCAAGAACCTCTATAAGTCGGGCATCTGCGTAGGAATCAAGACTATCGACCCGAACATCAACGACGAGATGCTCAGCACGAGAATACGTCTGACAAAGTATCCCGTTCGCGTTCTCAAATACGACGATCTCGGCGACAGAAGCCGCGGAAGCGACCGCACCGACAGCGGTATAGTATCTAAAAAGTCGGTCAAGGCGCTCCTCCGTGCATTCACGCTGTGTGACAAGACCAAGCACGTAACTAAGACTAACGTAATGATAACCACGCTTTCGATACTCGGCGGTATCGCGATAACCGCTGCCGTCGCGTTCCTCGGCTCGATAGCCGCGATAAGCTCGGTCTACGTTGCTCTTTACCAGCTCTTCTGGCTTGCATCGGTATATCTTATCTCGAGATTTCTTTTGATGTGATCTGACTACTCGGTCATAACCAAAAATGCAGTCGAAAGACTGCATTTTTGTGGATTTTTGAAAGGAAAAGACAATGGACAAAAAAATGCGCTCGATACTCAAGCAGGTTCTTAAGCCGGGTAGATATACCGGCGGTGAGTACGGGCAGGTAATTAAAAATAAGGATGAGATCAAGTGTCGCGTCGCGTTTTGCTTCCCCGACACCTATGAGATCGGAATGTCTAACCTCGGCGTGCGTCTCCTTTACGGCGTTCTCAACCTCGAAAAGGACGTCTGGTGCGAAAGAGTTTATGCTCCTTGGGACGACATGGAGGAAAAGATGCGTGAAAACGGCATTCCGCTTTTTGCGCACGAGAGCCGTGACCCGATAAGCGACTTTGATTTCGTTGCCTTTACGCTCCAGTACGAGCTTTCGTATACCAACGTGCTCAATATGCTTGAGCTTGGAAATATTCCGCTTCTCGCGTCGGAGCGCGACGACAGCTATCCGATAATCGTCGGTGGCGGTCCTTGCGCTTACAACGCCGAGCCGGTTGCCGATTTCTTCGACGCCTTCAGCATCGGAGAGGGTGAGGAAGCGCTGCCCGAGATGACGCGCCTTTATAATAAGATGAAGGACGACGGCAGCTATACGAAGGAAGCGTTCTTGCACGAGCTTGCGAAGCTCCCCGGATTCTACGTTCCGTCGCTTTATGAGGTAACGTACAAGCCCGACGGCACGATCGAGGCGTACACGCCTAAATACGATGATATTCCGACCAAGATCGTTAAGCGTATCATCAAGGATATGGACAAGAGCTATTTCCCCGACAAGCTCATTATGCCGTATATTGAGACGGTTCACGACAGGATCGTCCTTGAGGTATACCGCGGATGTATTCGCGGATGCCGCTTCTGCCAGGCAGGAATTATTTTCCGTCCCGTTCGTGACAAGACCCCGGACGTGCTGAACGAGCAGGCAAAGTGTCTGTATGAAAGCACCGGCTTTGATGAAATATCGCTTTCGTCGCTCAGCATCAGCGACTATACGCATCTTCCCGAGCTTACCGATAAGCTTCTCGAGTGGACTAACGAAAGCAAGGTCAGCTTGTCGCTTCCGTCGCTCCGTATCGACAGCTTCACGAAGGAGCTTATGGATAAAATATCGACGGTCCGTACGGGCGGTATTACCTTTGCTCCCGAGGCGGGAACACAGCGTCTGCGCGACGCGATAAATAAAAACGTATGTGAAGACGACCTGCTCAAAGCTTGCCGTACTGCGTTTGAAGCAGGCAAGACATCGGTCAAGCTTTACTTTATGAACGGTCTGCCGACCGAAACGCTTGAGGATATCGAGGGAATTGCAGATCTTGCACTAAAGGTCGAGGACGAGTTCTATAAAAATCCCAACCGCGTGAAGGGAAGAGCACCGACAGTCACCGCAAGCGTTGCTTGCTTCGTTCCGAAGCCCTTTACTTCATTCCAGTGGTTCGGTCAGAACGACCTTGAGACCCTTATGATGAAGCAGGAGCATCTGCTTGAAAAGGTCAAGTCGAAGAAGCATATACGCTATAACTGGCACGAGGCGAAGGTCAGCCGTATCGAGGCGGTATTTGCACGTGGAAACAGAAAGCTCTCCGCGGCGCTTATCGAAGCGCACAAGCTCGGTCAGAAGTTTGACGGCTGGGATGAGCATTTCTCGTATGAAAACTGGCTTAAGGCATTTGAAAACGCGGGAATAGACCCGAGCTTCTACGCAAACAGACAGTTCGGATTTGACGAGGTTCTGCCGTGGGATATTATAGACTGCGTAGTTACGAAGGAATTTTTCCTTCGCGAATGGAAAAAGGCGTTTGAGTCGAAAACGAATCCCAACTGCCGCGAAAAGTGCTCCGGTTGCGGAGCCAATAAGCTTGGAGGTGAAAGAACGTGCTGTCCGAAGCTGTAAGAATAAAGTTTTCAAAGGTAGGAAGCTTGCAGTTCATTTCTCACCTTGATCTCAACCGCACGATGAAAACGGTAATGATAAGAGCGGGAATACCGATAAAGTATTCGGAGGGCTTTAATCCACATCCGAAGATGGTCTTTGCACTTCCGCTCTCGATCGGTGCCGAAAGCGTGACCGAGCTTCTTGATTTCAAGATAACGAGACCCATGCCGAAGGAAGAGCTCATTGAACGCTTAAATAACGCTTTTCCGCCCGAGATGAGAGTGCTTGACGCGTATCAGCCCGAAAGCAAATTCGTTTCCATCCGTTATGCGGAATACGAGCTTGAAAACGACGAGGATTTCTCTCTTGAGCCGCTCGAGCAAAGCGAGATCGTTATTCTAAAGCGCACCAAAAGCGGCGAGAAGATGACCGACATCAAGCCGATGATCCACTCCTATAAAAAAGAGGGGAACAAGCTCACCTGCGTGCTGAGCGCGTCCCCCGATCAGTATTTGAATCCCGATTACGTTGCGAAGGTTCTCGGAATTACCGACTGCACGATACTCAGAAAAAGAGTTCTGCTTGACGACGGTGTGAAAGAGTTCAGATGATCCCTCTGAACGACGGAAGCTCCGCCTGGCGGAGTGAGCGCAGCGCCTCGACGTAGCTTTCTCTTGCCGCCATATAATCGGCGTAGGTGCCGTGGCGGTAGCATGAAACGAGATGCTCAAGCGACGTTTTGACGTTGTTCGGAAGCCGCGTGTGGCTTATTGCCGTCAACAAATTGTATGAAGAACTAAAAAGCTCCTCGCTTTCGGTTATTACCGACGACGGGGAGCTTTCTCCGTCCTCTTTGAGGGGAAACTGCTTTTCGAGCTCGAGAAGGCGGTCAGTCACGTTTTTGACGTAAAGACCGCTTACTACGGTTAACGCGGTTATGGCAAGTATTATCGATAGGGAAAATATAAACGCCTTCACTTCTTTTTTTCCTTTGCAAATATCGTTAAGGTGTTTCCGTCGCTGACCGCGATGAAGACCTCGTTCATGTCCGCCTTTTGCTCGCGGAGCCGCGCCTTCAGCCAGTTTTCGTCACGACCCAAAAGCTTCAGATGGCCGTTGTGTATCTTCCCGTCGACGACGAGGGGAAGGGCGAGCGTTTCGTCATTTGAAAATGAGGATATTTGTCCGTTGTGCTCGAGAAAGCAAAACTTTACGGTGTTTATGTCCGAAACGTTGTTCAAGCGAAGTGAGCTTATCAGCTCGTCTGCGGTAAGACGCTGTTTTTTTAGCTCGGCGATGTTCAGCTTGCCGTTTGCGATGAGGACTGTCGGGGGCGGCTCGAACATTCTTTTTACGGTAACGGATTTCGTCGTGATGAACGAGACGGTCACTTCAAGACAGAGCAGTATCATTATCGGTATCAGCGCGTAGAGAAGCGGAACGTCGGGGTCGACAAGCGGTGTCGTTGCGACCTCCGAAATCAGAAACGCCGTTATCAGCTCGGAAAGCTGTAATTCTCCCACCTGGCGCTTTCCGCTCAGCCGCATCGAAAGCAGTAAGAAAACGTATATTATTATTGTCCTCAGTACGATCGTGAAAATGTCCGTTTCCCCCTTTACGCATGGCTTTTTCAAAAGTTTTCCCGAGCAGGGTTTTTTTATTCCGAAAAGGGGAAATAATGACAAAAAATATTCAAAAAAGTGTTGACAAAGGAATTTAATTGTGATAGAATGATACTACCTCTGCGGAGAGGGCTTTTTTCTTGTTGCCTTCTTCATGAGGGAGATAAAATCAGGCAAGGGTGCCGCGGCTTGGCGAAATATACCTTTGTCAATACTATCGGGAGGAAAAATATGAGAGTCAGAATCACAATGGTTTGCAGTGAGTGCAAGCAGCGCAACTACAACACAATGAAAAACAAAAAGAACGACCCTGACCGTCTTGAGATGAGCAAATATTGCCCTTTCTGCAAGAAGCACACCGTTCACAAGGAATCTAAGTAAGGAGAATCGGTTAATGTCAGAAGTTGAGAAGAACACCGAAGTCGTCGAAACCAAAGACGATAAGGTAAAAGAAGACAAGAAAAAGACTTCTAAAGACCGCAAGCCCGGACTTGGAAGCAAGATCAAGAACTTTTTCAAGAGCAATAAAAGCGAAATGAAAAAGATCTCGTGGTACGGCAAGGCGCAGACTGCCAAGAGCACCGGCGTAGTTATCGTAGTGCTCGTTGCGGCGAGTGTACTTATCGGCCTTATCGACTTGGGTCTGTCCAATCTCCTTATGTGGATTGGAAAGCTCGTCTGATACGGAGGGACTTAAATGAGTGACTTCGATGAGATAAGCTCTGAGCTGAGATGGTATGTAGCACATACCTACTCGGGTTACGAGAACAAGGTTAAGGCAAACCTCGAGAAGATCATCGAGAACCGTAATCTTCAGGACGTTATAACGGATATTCGTATTCCCGTTGAGACAGTCACCGAGGAAAACGGCACGGATGAGAACGGAAATGCCGTCCTCAAGGAAACAGAAACAAAGATATTCCCCGGATACGTGCTCGTCAAAATGAAGATGAGCGACGCGACCTGGCACGTTGTCCGCAACATTCGCGGAGTAACGGGCTTTGTCGGCCCCGGATCGAAGCCGGTTCCGCTTACCGATGAAGAGGTTGCGGCTATCGGAGTTGAGACCAAGCAGATCAATCTCGAATACGAGATCGGTGACAGCGTTAAGGTTACGGCAGGTCCTCTTAAGGGCTTTGTCGGAACTGTCGAGTAAATTTCCGAGGAAAAAAAGAATATCAAGGTGCTCGTTTCTATGTTCGGTAGAGAAACTCCTATCGAGCTTGATTCCGAGAGCGCCGAAAAGCTCTACTAATTAAAACACGATCATTCGCGCAAAGACGCGAAGGTGGGAGGGGGAAATACTTATCCCCCGTCTAATAACCACATTTGGAGGTAAAAAGAAATGGCAAAGAAAGTAAGCGGTTATATAAAGCTCCAGCTTCAGGCAGGAAAAGCTACCGCACAGCCGCCTGTAGGTCCCGCGCTCGGTTCTTACGGCGTTAACATCGCAAACTTCGTTAAGGAATTCAATGAGAGAACCAAGAATCAGATCGGTCTTGTTATCCCTGTAGTTATCACTGTATACGCAGACCGTTCCTTCTCGTTCATCACCAAGACTCCTCCTGCACCCGTTCTTATCAAGAAGGCGTGCGGAATCGAGACTGCATCCGCGGCTCCTAACAAGACCAAGGTTGCTACTATCACCAAGGAACAGATCAAGCAGATCGCCGAAACCAAAATGCCCGACCTTAATGCCGGCTCGATCGAGACCGCGATGAGCATGATCGCAGGTACCGCACGCAGCATGGGCGTTACTGTTGTTGACTGATTTTCGGAGGTAGATAGAAATGGGAAAGAAATATATTGATAGTGCAAAGCTTGTCGACACGGCAAAGCTTTATGATTCGGCAGAGGCACTTGACCTCGTATGCCAGACCGCAAAGGCAAAGTTCGACGAGACCGTTGAGCTTCACGTTCGTCTCGGCGTTGACTCCCGTCACGCTGACCAGCAGGTAAGAGGTGCTGTTGTTCTTCCTAACGGTACCGGTAAGACTGTAAGAACCATGGTTTTCGCTAAGGGCGAAAAGGCAGAGGCAGCAAAGGCGGCAGGTGCTGACTACGTTGGCGAAGCTGATTACGTTGAGAAGATCATGAAGGAAAACTGGTTCGAGTTCGACGTTGTTATCGCAACTCCCGACATGATGGGCGTCATCGGACGTCTCGGTCGTGTTCTCGGACCGAAGGGTCTTATGCCTAACCCCAAGGCAGGTACTGTAACTCCCGACGTTGCACGTGCAGTTACCGAGGCAAAGGCAGGTAAGATCGAATACCGTCTTGACAGAAACAACATCATCCACTGCCCCATCGGCAAGGCATCCTTCGGTAAGGAAAAGCTTTCCGAGAACTTCGACGCTATTATGGGCGCGATCATCAAGGCAAAGCCCGCTGCTGCTAAGGGTCAGTACATTAAGAGCTGCGTCGTAGCTTCCACCATGGGCCCCGGCGTAAAGGTTAACTCCGCTAAGCTCGGCTGATAATTCATAAGATAAGAACGACAAATGAGTCAGGCGACGCTTCGATTCATTTGTCGTTTTGCTTTTTGAGGTCATTATGAAAAAAGGATTAAATTCTATTCACGGAATAATAGCGTCAATACTAGCGTTCCTTTCGCTCCTTTTCGGCGGATTTATTTTGATTCCGCTTTTCGGCGAAAACGGCGCGTTTCTGGGAAGCGCTCTTATCGCTCTTATCGCGCTGATATTTGTGTTCGCGACGAAAACGAAGCTGTCTTGTGTGCTTCCTTTTGAGCTTCCGTCAGTTAAAAAGTTCTTCGGAGCAGTTTTTATGTTCGCGGGAGTTACTTTTATAAGCTCGGGCTTGTCGGTTATCGTCGGACGATTTTTCGATGCAAACGTGCGCTCTGACGCAATTGACTCAATACTCCTGAAAATGCATCCGATGCTCGCTATATTTCTCATCGCGGTAGTACCTGCGGTGTGCGAGGAGTTTTTCTTCCGCGGATTTTTGATCAAGTGCTTTTCGGGAGTAAAGAAGGAATGGGCGCTTACAGTCATCATCGGTGCGATTTTCGGCGTGATGCATCTTGACGTCTACACCTTTCTGCCGACCGCTCTTATGGGTGCGCTCTTCTGCTTTATCGCAATAAGAACGAAGTCGCTTATCATCCCGATGATACTTCATTTCGGAAATAACGCACTTTCTGTTGTCCTCACGTATACAGGCGCGAGGGAAGGCGCTGCAGATGCCGTTGACCTCTTTGCGTTCTCGCTTCCGCAAAGTGTCGGAATGAGTATTCTTTATATCGGGCTCGGAATTTTTCCGCTCATTCTCGGATATAAAATGTTCGTCGGAAAGCGGGTTTTCGTGTTCAAGACCTTCGTTTCATTCATGGTCGCGGTTGCGATCTGCGTGACGGGTATCGTGACGTTTACGATCTTCTCGTTCCGTTTTGTTTCTTTTGAAAATGAAAGTGCGGTAGTTGCAGAGCAAACTGAGGAGATTCCGATCAAGATAGACGGCGAGGGAAATTTTGAGATCTTTCTTGAAATAAGTGCGACGAAATCGGTTGAGATAAAGATCGTTTGTGATGAAACGACTTTATACAGCGAAACACTGAAGGGCGATCTGACCCTCCAGAAGAGCTTCTCGTATGACGGGCTCGGTGACTGTGTTATCATACTTTCGCCCATCGAAGTCGGCAAAAAGTCGACCGTTGATATAACCTACGTTATCCTCGAAAGCGTGCTTCCGAGATGAAGATTTTGATAGGACTCAGCGGCGGTCTTGACAGCACTTACGCCGCGTATCTTCTGAAAGAACAGGGACACGAGGTCGTCGGTGCGGCGGCTGTAATGCACGAATATACCGACGTTTCGGCGGCTGAAACGGCGGCAAGACAGGTCGGTATTCCGTTTGTGACCGTTGATTACCGCGAGCAATTTCAAAAGAATGTTGTCGCGCGGTTTATAAACGACTATAAGAACGGCAGAACGCCGAACCCGTGTATCGTTTGTAACCCGACGGTCAAGTTTGATGCGCTTTTGAGCTACTCGCGTCAAAACGGCTTTGATAAGATCGCAACGGGACATTATGCCGTTATCGCAAATGAAAACGGAAGATATTTTATCAAGGCGGATACCGTGGGCGGGAAGGATCAGAGCTATGCGCTGTCGCGGCTCACGCAGGCGCAGCTTGAAGCGCTGTACTTGCCATTGAGCGGTATGAAAAAGGACGATATCCGAATGGAAGCGGCGAAGCTCGGATTCAGCGCGGCTGACGCGAAGGATAGCCAGGATATCTGCTTTATTCCCGACGGCGATTACGTTTCTTATATAGAAAAAGCAACGGGCGAGAGCTTTCCGACAGGTGATTTCGTCGATGCCGACGGGAAGGTCATCGGTAAGCACAACGGAATAATTCGCTATACGGTAGGGCAGAGAAAGGGACTTGGCGCGTTCGGCAGACCTATGTTTGTGAGCAAGGTAGATCCGAGCGCTAATACCGTCACTCTTGTGCCTGCAGGCGAGGAATTTTCGGGCAAGACGGAGGTCGGCGAGCTGAACTTTATGAAGCTTGCGCCGATGATAAACGGAACGCTTAACGCAGCTTGCCGCGTCCGTTATTCTGCAAAGCCGTCACCTTGTAAGGTAACCTTTGACGGCGATAACGCACTTGTCGAATTTGATAATATGACGAGAGCCGTTACCCCCGGACAAAGCGCAGTCTTTTACGACGGCGATGATCTTCTGTTTAGTGGGATAATAAAATAAATTAAGACCGTTGAGAGATCAACGGTCTTTTTTGTGCGTGAGAGAAAAAGCGCCACGCTGTCTTGCCTTCCCCTCAGGGGAAGGTGGCTGCGACGAAGGAGCAGACGGATGAGGTGTAGGATGCGAAGCATCCGTTTTCATTCTAAAGTAACATTGTTAAAGAAACGCCGTCTTCGACGGCTACACCTCATCCGCCTCGTTTCACTCGGCACCTTCCCCGCTGGGGAAGGCAAGAATGCAAATCCCGCTATTGACAAAAGCATTAGTTATGACAAAAACCGTGAGGAAATCCTCACGGTTTTTTGCATATTAGCTTTCCGTCATCTATGTGATCGGGAATTAAAGAGATTATCGCGCCTTTTTCGGGCGCGGTATCAGATTTGACAAGGCACTCGACGAAGCCGTCGGTGTGTCCCGAAATATATCCGTTATGGTACGTTTCGCAGAGGACCTTTATCTCCTTGCCGCTTTCGATCATTGCGGTAAGTATCTTACGTTTTTCCTCATCGGCGATAGCGGAAAGACGGTGAAGACGCTCTGTCTTGACCGCTTCGGGAAGCTGGTTTTTCATTGCCGCCGCTTCGGTACCGGGGCGTGGGGAATATGTGAAAATGTGCAGATGCAGAAACGCGTTGCGCTTTACGAATTCGCAGGTCGATAGGAAATCCTCCTCGCTTTCACCCGGGAAGCCGACGATAACGTCGGCGGATAGGTTGCAGTTCGGAATGACGGAACGCAGATACGCTACGTTACTTTCGAGCATCTTTACGTTATATCTGCGTCTCATCGCGCGGAGGACATTATCGGAGCCGTTCTGAACCGAAATGTGAAAATGCGGACAGACCTTATCTATCTTTGCGATAGCATCGACGAACTGCTTTTTCATAAACGACGGCTCAAGCGAGCCGAGGCGTATGCGGTGGATGCCGTCTATCTCTGCAATTTTTTCAATAAGTATCGGCAAACGCTCGCCGTATGCAGAGGTCTCGATGCCAGTCAGCACGACCTCGTGACAGCCGTTGTCGGCAAGTGCCTTTACCTCGCAGATTATCTCATCCTCGGGACGCAGAACGACGCTTCCGCGTACCTTCGGAATAATACAGTAGGCGCATTTGTTCTCGCATCCGTCCTGTATCTTTACGTAAGCACGAGTTCTGTCGAAGCGCGTGATCGAGGTCGGCGTAAGGGGAAAATTCGGCTCGTCAACGATAACGCGCGGTGTATTTTTGCCGTTTATACGGGCTTTTAGCGCCGAAATCAGCGCGTCTTTGTTTCGCGTGCCGTAGACGAAGGATACTTCCTTTATCTTCTCAAAATCGCTCTTTTGGAGCTGTGAAGCACATCCGCAGACCGCGATGAATGCATCAGGGTTCTTATTTATCGCGCGGCGCATCATCTGCTTCGACTTTCGCACCGATTCCTCTGTGACGGCGCAGGAATTAACTATATAAACGTCGCACTTGTCATTAAAAGGCGCGCTTTCGTATCCGAGCTTACTTAGCTCCTCGGAAAGCACCTGACTCTCGTAGTGATTAACTCGACAGCCGAGAGTCAGGATCGCAAATTTTTTCATTAAAACGCCCACTCGCCGTCATCAAATATGGTTACGGTATTGCCGTTTTTATCGGTACCGGTGATAACGGTATCAACTGCGCCTATCATAAAGTCCTCGTGGATCATCGAGTCGTTTATGCCTGCTTCCTTTGCTTCCTCGTGAGAATACTTTTCGTAGTCCTTGAGGCAGTTCGAGAAGCCGCGTCCGAGAGCGAGGTGGCAAGCTGCGTTCTCGTCAAAGAGCGTGTTGAAGAAGAGCACGCCCGACTGATTTATCGGGGAAGAATAGGGAACGAGCGCGACCTCACCGAGATAAGCTGCGCCCTCGTCCATCGAGATCATCTGGTTAAGAAGCTCGGTGTGGCGGTCGTTATCCGCCTTGATCTCAACTGCCTTGCCGTTTTCAAACTTAACGTAGAAGCTGTTGATAACCTGACCGTTGTAGGAGAAGGGCTTGGTCGAGTATACGATACCGTCTGCCTCGCCCTTTTTGGGAGTGATGAATACCTCTTCGCTCGGCATATTGGGGTTATAAACGATGCCGCTTCCGAGAGCCGCTTCGCTTCCGCCCATAAATACCGCATTGGGGATGAGACCTACCGTGAGGTCAGTGCCGTTAGACGACTTGATAGTAACGTCCTTAAGGCCGAGAGCGTTTATGTGCTCACACTTTGCCGCGAGGTTTGCGTTATGAGCGTCCCAAGCGGCGCAGGGATCGTCTCCGTCTGCTCTTGCGCACTTGAGGATTACCTCCCAAAGCTTTTCAACTGCGGCAGAAGCACGAAGCTCGGGGAAGAGCTTCTTTGCCCACGCCTTACCGGGAACAGCGGCGATGACCCACTGATACTTGTTTTCCATCTTGTCGCGGATCGGCTTGATTACCTTCATTCTCGCCTGCGCGCTCTTTGCCATCTTCTTGAAGTTGATGCCGTTAAGACCGTCGGGATCCTCGGACATAAGATAGATCATACAGGGAAGAACCTCTGCGCGTCTTTCCATCTTTGCCTTTTCCCAGTCTTCAACCTTGCTCATTACCTTGAGCGAGCGGCCGCGGGTGTGTATCTTTGCAAGCGGCTGATGGCTCCATTCGACCGTGACCTTCGAAGCGCCTGCCTTGTATGCGGCGTCAACTACCATCGTAACGAACTCGGGCTGGTCAAGCTCTGCGTTTATGATAACTTCCTGACCGCGCTTGACGGCAACGCCCTTTTCGACTATAAGCTTAGCATATTTTTTAAGAACTGTCTTTTTCATGAAAATGCTCCTTTTTGCGTATTATACCTTATAATTATACATTTTTGGCTCTTTTATGTCAATAGCGGAGGGGAAAAGAAAAGTTATTGCAGATATAGAATTTGATGTAGGAAGAGGCGAAGCTTCGGGGCGCTTTTTGCCTCGCCCTTTGGGAGAGGTGGCACGCAGTGCCGGAGAGGGTGCGTGTTTGCCCTCTCAGTCGATTTCATCGACAGCTCCCCCAAAGGGGGAGCCAATTACGTGGAGAAGCTTCACCGCGCCCGAAAAAAAAGAAAAGTGCCGAAATCGGCACTTTTCGTAATAATTACTGCTGAACGAATCTTGCGTAGATCGCGCGGATAGCTTCCTCGTAATCCTCCTCGTTTACACCGAGGACGATGTTGATCTCGTCGGATCCCTGGTCGATCATACGAATGTTGATATCTGCTCTTGCGACAGCGTGACAAACTCTTGCCGCCGTTCCCTTTGCCTTCGCCCTATTGCGTCCGACGACTGCGATAAGCGCGAGGTTATCCTCGATCGAGATCGAGTCGGGATCGACTGCGGTGCAGATATTACTGATTACAAGGTCGCGCATCGACTCAAGCTCTGCGGTGTTTACGACGACGGACATCGTGTCGATACCGGAGGGAAGATGCTCGAAGCTGAGATCGCAGCTCTCAAGAACCTGAAGAACGCGGCGGCCGAAGCCCTTTTCACTGTTCATCATATCCTTTTCGATGGTGATAACGCTGAAGCCCTTTTTGCCGGCGATACCGGTGATGTAGCCGTTTCCGTCGGGAGGACAGTGCGAAACTATCATCGTGCCCTTGTCGTTCGGTATGTTTGTATTCTTGATATTGATCGGTATTCCCGCAACGCGGACAGGGAATATAGCGTCCTCGTGAAGGACAGTCGCACCCATATAGGAAAGCTCACGAAGCTCACGGTAGGTTACGAGCTCGATGGGATTCGGGTTATCAACGATTCTCGGGTCAGCCATAAGGAAGCCCGAAACGTCGGTCCAGTTTTCATAGATGCAGGACTGAGACGCTCTTGCGACGATGGAGCCGGTGATGTCCGATCCGCCGCGCGAGAAGGTCTTTATCGTATCGTTGGGCATAACGCCGTAGAATCCGGGGATTACTGCGTATTCGTGGCGCTTGAGGACTGCCGAAAGGACGTCGTTTGTCTTTTCGTCGTCAAACGTTCCGTTCTGACGGAAGAAGATGACCTCCGATGCGTCGATAAAATCAAAGCCGAGGTAAGCGGCGAGGATCTTACCGTTAAGATATTCGCCTCTCGATGCTGCGTAGTCGCGTCCGGTACGGTGAATGAGCGCACCCTCGATCTGGTTGTATTCGTTTTCGAGAGAAAGGTCGAGACCGAGCTCGCTTATTATGCTGTCGTAACGCTCTCTGATCTTGGCGAATATTTCCTTTATGTCCTCGCCCTTTGATGCAGCTTCGTAGCATGTATAGAGCATATCGGTTACTTTTGTATCTTCCTTGAAGCGCTTTCCGGGCGCAGAAGGAACGACGTAACGGCGGTCTTTATCTGCAAGAATGATGTCGCGAACCTTGCGGAACTGCTCCGCGCTCGCGAGCGAGCTTCCTCCGAATTTTACTGTTTTTACGGTATTGTTACTCACTTGTTTTGCTCCTCACGTGTATTCATACACTGTATTTGTCATATAATATATTATTATATTGAAAAACAGCGATTTTGTCAACTGCGATATTGACAAATTGCGTTTCGCGATTTAAGGAAAATGTGTCGAAAATGCGGATTTGTGGGCGTGATCGCTCGCGGTTACACAAAAAATGCATAAATTGAGGCCGATATTATTGACAATTTTGCTTCATTATGATAAAATACACTATATTGACATGGACTTTATTTCCATATTCGTACAAGCGCTTTTGAGACAATGAGGTATGATTATGCAGGTATTGTTTATAGGAAACAGCTTCACTTATTTTAACGATATGCCCTATACCTTCCTCAACATGGCGAAGACGGTCGATCCCGAATCGCGCGTTGAGTCGATCGCTTACGGCGGCTACAGCTTGGCGCAGTACTGCGACGAAACGACCGAGGTCGGGCGTCTCGTTATAAGCAAGATCGTCTCTTATGAGTGGGACTACGTCGTTCTGCAGGAGCAGAGCTTGCTTCCCTGTACCGACGAGGAGGAATTCGTCGGCGTCGTAAAGCGGCTTTCGAAAATTATATCGCAGATCGGCGCAAAGGTCATTCTTTATCAGACGTGGGCTTACGCCGATAATACCGAGAAGCTTGCGAGCACGGGAATGACTTACCGTGAAATGGCGTCGAAGCTTAAAGCGGCTTACGACAGAGCCGCTTCAGAGAGTGGTGCGACTGTCGCTCCCGTCGGGGAGATGTTCGCGCACGTTAAGATCTCCGATCAGATAACACGTCTCATAAACGTAAACGACGGCTATCATCCGTCGAGCACGGGAAGCTATCTTGCCGCCTGCGTCATTTTCCGCACAATAACGGGAAAAAGCACCATAGGTCTGCCTTGTCCTTCAAACGTGTCGCTTTATAATCTCTCGGTCGTTCAGAAAATTACCGATTCTACTATTTAACTAAAGGAATTTGTTATGAAGATCTATACAATTACCCTTAATCCGGTATATGATATATTCTATTCCGTGCCGCAGCTTACTCTCCATGAAGAAAACCAGGCGTCAGGTGTTTCGGTCTTTACCGGCGGTAAAGGCGTAAACGTTTCACGCGCGCTTCTCGGATGCGGCTTTGATACCAGAGCGTACCTTCTTCTCGGTCATGAAAATTGTCAGCCCTTTATCGAGGGAATGACTGCGGCGCAGATACCTACGCGTCTTTTCTATACCGAGGGCAGAATGAGAGAGAACGTGACTCTTATCGACGGCGAGGGAAACGAGACGAGAATAGTAATGAATAACTTTTCGGCTAATCCCGAAACGCTCGACTACATCCTTGCGACCCTTAAAAAGGAGGTCACGCCCGACGATATAATCGCTTGCTGCGGACGCTTCCCCGAGGGTATTCCGAAGGAATATACCGTTAAATTTGCTGAGGAGCTCAAGACGATCACCGACAAGGTGGCTCTCGATACGAAGTCGATAGGTCTGTCTGATACACTCAAGATAGCTCCGTGGTTTATAAAGCCGAACGAAAAAGAGGTCGAGGCGCTTGTCGGTTATCCTTGCCACGAGAAGGACGTTGCTCTTAAAGCGGCGGCAGAGCTTCACGATAGAGGCATCAAGCACGTTATGATCTCGATGGGAGATCGCGGCGCAGTCTACTGCGGCGAGCTTGGAAAATGCACCGTCGAGCTCCCGAAGATAACGAGTCTTTCAACGGTAGGCGCGGGCGACAGCACCGTCGCGGGATTTATCGCAGGTTATACCGAAAATCCCACGCTTGAGAACTGCGCAAAGATGGCTTGTGCGTACGGAACGGCGTGCTGCCTTGAGCCGGGAACAAATCCCCCCGTTGCCGATAAGATCAAGGAAATGTACGAGCTTATTAAGATAAGTGTAAAATAAAACTAAAAAACCGCCGATCTTGGCGGTTTTTTCTTTTTTGATATTTTTGCCTTTTTGAATAAAAAAATCAAAGGCGGTAAGAATAACCGTAGGGCAAAAAATATCTTGAAAGGAAGATAATAAAGTGAATTACAGTCAAAAAAGAACCCTTATTGGGCGAGCCGTATACATCGGACTTACCCTTATGGCGGTAACGGTGCTTTGCGTTACCATGTACACCTTTTTCGGAAGCTCCAAGGAAGCGGGTAAGACAAAGCTTCCGCTGCCGACAGAGGGAACGCTTCCAACTCCCCCTTCTTCGTCTGACGGTCCGATCGAGACCCTTCCTCCGCTTCAGACCGTTCCTCCCGCGACCGACGATACACCGACGGTCAAGCCGGAAAAGGACTGGATGAACGAGCAGCTTACGATGCCTGTTGACGGCACCGTCATAAAGGAGCACGATCTTCTTCACGCCGTCTATTCTGCGACGATGAACGATTACCGCGTTCACCGCGGAATTGACATCGAGGCGGAGCTTGGGTCGGATGTCGTCTCCGTTGCTGACGGAGTTATTATGGAGATTGGTGCGGATCCCTTTATGGGAACGACGGTCACGGTCGATCACGGTGACGGACTCGTTTCTGTCTACAAAAACCTCGCTCCCGAGCTTGCCGACGGCATAAAGGTCGGCAACGAGATCGCGGCGGGAAGCGTTATCGGAAGCGTTGGCGAAAGCGCGATAATCGAGATCGCCGACGAGCCGCATCTTCACCTTGAGCTTACTCTCAAGGACGAGCCGATAGATCCGAGCGAGCTTCTTGACGTTGAGAAAAATGCAGAGTAAGTTATATAAAATTGCCTCCCATCGGGAGGCAATTTTATATTATTCATCTGCTTCTTCGTTATATACGAAATTGTCGGTCGTGCTAAGCGGTGGGCTGAGGAAGTCGGCTATTTGAGATATTTTTATTTTATCGCCGTTCTCGAGCTTTACTCCCGAAAGAATAAGCGTATTATCGTCGATATACTCGGTCTCCTCGTGCGAACCGTTTACGTATATTTGGCTCGCCTGAGTGAAGCCGGTGCCCTTAACGTAAATGTGCTCGCCGAAAGTGTAAACGTCTGTGACCGTTACGTCGATCACACCCATTTTCAGATCGGTCGCCTTAAAGGGAAGCTTGCCGTCATAGGACTCTTTACCGTTGTTTTCGACGATATCGTATTGCAGGCAGTGCAGATAGTCGTCATACTTGGACTTAGAGAGCTGGTCGCGTTTTTGATGCAGCTTCGTAACGATTCCGCCCTCTATGTCAAGAGAGGAGAAGATTTCGGAATAAAGCTGATATGCGGTGCAGTTCTTTCCTTCATCGTATTTTCCGTCAGTACGCCAGATAACGTATTCGGTATCATATAGCGTCATTCCTTTGGGGATCCAGTTTTCTTCAAAACCGATATTCGGAATATGGTCGCCGTAAAAAACGATGACCGTTTCCTCTTTGATCTCATTAACAGCGTCGATGAGATCTGCTATAAATTTGTCGGTAGCGTAAAGCTGGTTTGCAAAATAGGTGAAAGCGTGCTTATTGGCGCCGTTCGGAAGCGAGGTGGGCTTGATGCGCTCGTGCTTCTCGCCGGGATATGAAACGATTGGGTATTTTCCATGCCCCTGAACGGTTATACACTGAATAAAGTCAGGACCCTCCGTTGCCTTGAGTGAGTCCATAACGCTCTTAACGAGCACTGCGTCCTGCTCCCAGCCGGCATAGTTTTCACCGAGCAGATCCATATACTCTCTTGAAGTAAACGTGTCGAATCCAAGCGTTGAGAACGCCTTGTGTCTGTCGTAGAAATTACCTTTGTAGTTGTGGATCGCGTGCGAAGTGTATCCGTAGTTCTTGAGAATGAAGGGTACGCTTTCGCAGGTCTGGGTCTGAAGGAACGTTCTGTACGGGTATTCTGCCGAGCCGAGATACTGCATGGATAATCCGGTTAGTATTTCAAACTCGGTGTTTGCGGTTCCCGCACCGATCGAGGGAACTGTTAGGATTCCCGACGTGCAGGTGTTTCTTAAATTAGTGAATACCGGTGTCGGGTCCTCTGAAAATTCGAATCCCGAAAGCAGCTTGAGATCATAGAAGGATTCGAGCTGTACGAATATAATGTTGGGAGTTTTTTCGGGCTGAGTGAAACCATCGGTGTCATCGCCCTTAACGAATTCGACAACGTCGTCTATTTTATTATCATATCCGCGCGGCTTACTTACTCCGCGGTCGAAGATGCTTATCGAGAAGCAGAGGGAGAAGCCGTGTGCGTCATAAGCGCGGGGAAGGGACGAGAAGTGTGCAGGAATCGCTCCCGTCAGCGCTCCGCCGCCGACGAAGGCGGTCGTGATGATTGCACAGACAAGGATAGTTACTGCCGCTTTGGTATAGTTGACCTTTATCTTTTTGACCTTAAACCAGATAACGATCACGAATATTATCGCAGCCAGAATTACAGCGCCTGCCGCGATCACTCCGCCCCATCCGAGGTATGTCGGAAGTATCGGCAATACACTCGGCATAAGCTGGAAGTCCATTGCGTTGAACGGCGTTATTCTGCTGAACAGCATAACGAAGTTTGCAATACCGAGTCCGAGCCATACAAGGGATATCGTACATATCCAATACGTTCTCTTTTTGGAGAGAAGTGCAATGGAAAGGGTGAGGGCAAATATCGACATGTTGCAAAGAAACATGAACGGCTTTGTGAACTCAAATACGAGAGCTTTCCAGCAGGAATGTCTTCCGAGCGACTCGGTAATAAACGTCAGACAGTATGAAAAGAATACGATCAGCAAAACCGGGTGGTCGTTCAAATATCTGATTGCGGATTTTATTCTGTCTCTCAGTTTGGTTTTTTCTTTATCCATCAGTTATCTCCATTTAATTAAGCATCTTAAAAACACGGAATAATTATATCACGAATGAGACGAAAAGTCAATTTTCTTTATACATTTTCTGACACGCCTTTTCTGATTCGGTGGAAATGAACTCTGTTTCGTCGTTTTTGCAACTCTTAAGCGCCTTTTTTGAGGGGTATCCCCAGACGTTAAAGAGACGGGGACCTATCCACGTGTTTTTTTCGGTGCTTTCAAAAACGCCGCGTATCAGACACAATGCCGCCTTTTTCGGCTTCATGAATATGACCTTCATCGGGTGCTTGATTACCGCGAAGATGAGCTTCGGATAGTGCGCGGTAATGTTCGTGAAGGTGATTCCGGGATGTACTATTGAGAGAGAAACGTCCTTTTCGTTTTCAAACAGGGAATAAAGTGAAAACATAAGGAATCGCTTTGCGTTGCCGTACACCTTGCTCGCCGCCTTGCGCGTTACGAAATCGATATCGTTCGGGTCTGTTTTGGAATAATTGTGCGCTATGCTTCCGACTGCAACGACGCGGCCGTTTTTCTTTCTTAGCGTCGGGAGAAGCTCCTTTATCATGTAGTAGGGCGAGAGAAAATTGATCTGAAAGACGTTTCCGAAGCCGGTGTCGCAGATCTTTTTCGGAATACTGTAAGCCCCTGCGTTGTGAATAAAAATATCGGGCTCCGCTTTTATAAGTGCCTTCGTCGCCTCTCTTACCGATGCGCCGCTCTGAAGGTCGCACTGTATTAGAGATACCGTGACGCCGTATTTTTCGCGCAGCTCTGCTGCGTGCGCCTCGGATCGGGTGGCGTTTCTGTCAACGAGAATGAGAGAGGCGCCGAGACGTGACAGATATTCGCAAAGCGGTGCGCCGAGACCGCCCGTTGAGCCGGTTATCGCAACGGTTTTTCCCGAAAGGGACGATGTATTGTTCTTTAGCCATTTTTCAATATTCATAGTACACCTCTTAAGTAATTATTATCGTATCACATAATGCCTTTTTTGGCAATAAGAAGCCGAATATCTTTACAAATTAACCGATTTCCGTGTATATATTGAAAAATACACATCGGGCAGT
>JAFTTT010000001.1 GCA_017466625.1 Clostridia bacterium | reverse complement strand
CTTTACGGCCCTCCCGGCCTTGGTAAAACGACCCTTTCGGCGATAATTGCAAATGAAATGGGAGTTAATATAAGAGTAACGTCGGGTCCCGCGATCGAAAAGGGAGGCGACCTCGTCGCCATCCTTACGAACCTCGGAGAAAACGAGATCCTCTTTATCGACGAGATACACCGTCTGCCGAAGACAGTCGAGGAAATACTGTATCCCGCGATGGAGGATTACGTAGTCGACCTCATAATAGGTAAAGGACCTGCGGCAAGAAGTATACCTCTGTCGCTTTCGAAGTTCACGCTTATCGGCGCGACGACGAGAGCAGGTCAGATCGCAACACCGCTCCGCGACCGCTTCGGCGTTGTGCTCAAGCTCGAGCTTTATACCGTGGACGAGCTTGCGACCATCGTGAAGAGAAGCGCGGGAATACTCGATATTCCAATCGATGAATACGGCGCAAAGGAGATCGCATCGCGTAGCCGCGGTACGCCCCGTATCGCAAACCGACTTCTTAAGCGTGTGCGTGACTTTGCACAGGTCAAGGGAAGCGGCGTTATCGACCGTGAGATCGCCGATTACGCGCTTAACCGACTTGAAATCGACAAGCTCGGTCTTGACGCAGTCGACAGAAGGATGCTTGAGGTCATAATCAAGTTCTACGGCGGAGGCCCCGTCGGTCTCGACACGCTTGCCGCAACGGTTGGCGAGGAGGCAATAACGATAGAGGACGTTTACGAGCCGTACCTTATGCAGATCGGCTTCTTAAGCCGTACACCGCGAGGCAGATGCGTAACGCGTCTTGCATACGAGCACCTCGGTATTCCGTTTACGAGTAATACTGTGAGCGGAAACCAGCTCGACATCTTTAACACACAAGAGGACTAATTATGTGGTCAGCTGACAACTGGAAGGATTACTCACTCCTCGACTGCTCCGACGGATGCCGTCTTGAAAAGTGGGGAGACTACACACTGATACGCCCCGATCCGCAGGTAATTTGGAAAAATTGCCGCGCACACGCATCGTGGAAAAAGGCAGATGCAGTATATAATCGCTCAAAGAGCGGCGGCGGAAGCTGGAATGAAAATAAGCTTCCCGAGGAATGGAAGATAAATTACCGCGATCTTACCTTTTCGATAAAGCCGATGGGCTTCAAGCATACGGGGCTTTTCCCCGAGCAGGCGGTAAACTGGGACTGGTTCTCCGATCTCATCAAGAGCGCGAACCGTCCTATAAAGGTCCTTAATCTCTTCGCGTATACGGGCGGAGCGACCGTCGCCGCGGCAAAGGCAGGTGCATCGGTATGCCACGTCGACGCTTCAAAGGGCATGGTGCAGAGAGCCAAAGAAAACGCGGCATTGAGCGGTCTATCCGACGCACCGATCAGATATATAGTCGACGACTGCTTCAAGTTCTGCGAAAGAGAAAAGAGAAGAGGTAACACCTACGACGCGATCATAATGGATCCCCCGTCCTACGGACGCGGACCGAACGGCGAAAAATGGACGCTCGAGGATAATATCGACAGCTTCGTAGCTCTCGCTTCAACGCTCCTGTCCGACAACCCGCTTTTCTTCTTGCTGAATTCCTATACGACCGGGCTTTCGGCTTCGACGATGGGATATATCGTCGGTAAGAACATAATACCGAAGCACGGCGGAAGGGTCATCTCGGACGAGATAGGTCTTCCCGTAAAACAAACGAGCTGGTCGCTCCCTTGCGGAGCGTCCTCAAGATGGACTAAATAAAAACTAAAGGATAAAAAATGTCAGTACCTTTTATAAAGGTTGAGGATCTCATCTTCACCTACGACGACGAAGACAATATTGATAAGCACTACGTGCTGAAAAACCTGTCCCTTGAAATAGAAAAGGGATCCTTTGTCTGCGTCCTCGGACATAACGGATCGGGAAAAAGCACCTTTGCGAAGCTTCTCAATATGATACTTACCCCCGACAGCGGAAAAATATATATAGACGGCTTTGATATAACCGATCCGGAGATAACCGAAAACGAGCTTTTCGAGATAAGAAGAAAGATCGGAATGGTCTTCCAGAATCCCGATAATCAGCTCGTTGCGACCATCGTCGAGGAGGACGTGGCGTTCGGTCCCGAGAACCTCGGCGTTGAGCCGTCGGAGATAAGACGCCGCGTTGACAGCGCTCTTGAAACCGTCGGAATGTCTGCATACGCAACACACGCGCCTCACCGTCTTTCGGGCGGACAGAAGCAGAGAGTCGCTATCGCAGGAATAATCGCGATGGAGCCGGAGTGTATCATCTTCGACGAATCGACCGCAATGCTCGACCCTCAAGGTCGAAAAGAGGTCATGAATACCATATCGAAGCTTAACCGTGAGCAGGGAATTACCGTGATCCATATAACTCATAATATGGACGAGGCGGTAAAGGCAGACCGAGTCGTCGTTATAAACGAGGGCGAGGTATTCCTCGACGGAACTCCGAAAGAGGTGTTCTCTAACGTAGCGAAGCTTCGTCAGGCAGGTCTTGACGTTCCGCAGGTAACGGAGCTGTTTTACGATCTGTCGATCCACGGAGTCGATCTTCCTTCCGATATTCTTTGCGAGGAGGAGGGAGCGGAAATACTATCCGCTATGTTAAAAAAATGACGAAGCTAAAGCTTGTAGACGTGAATTATACCTACAGTGAAGGAACCCCCTTCCGTAAGGATGCTTTGCGTAATATAAACATTGAAATAGAAAATAACTGCATCACGGGTCTTATCGGACATACGGGATGCGGTAAATCAACGCTCGTTCAGCTTCTGAACGGACTTCTTTCTCCGACCTCGGGCGAGGTGATCTTCGACGGAAAGAATATAGCGGAAAAGGGATATGATCTTAAAACTCTGCGTCATAAGGTCGGACTCGTTTTCCAGTATCCGGAGTATCAGCTTTTCGAGGACACGGTGTACGACGATATCGCCTTCGGCCCCAAAAATATGGGACTTGATAAGGACGAGATAGACCGCCGTATAAGAGAAGCGGCACTCTTTGTCGGGCTCGAGGAAAGATATCTTGAGGCATCGCCCTTTGACCTTTCGGGCGGACAGAAAAGACGCGCGGCGATTGCCGGAATAATGGCAATGGACCCCGACGTGCTTATTCTTGACGAGCCGGCTGCAGGACTTGACCCGATAGGACGCGAGGAGATCCTCGGCGGTATCTATTCATATCAGAGAAAGAGAAAGAATTCCGTCGTCATCGTCAGCCACAGTATGGAGGATATGGCGCGTTATTCAGATAAGCTTATCGTTATGAACGACGGTGAGATATTTATGCAGGGAATTTGCCGCGAGGTGTTCTCCGAGGCAGATAAGCTCATGTCGGTAGGACTTGACGTTCCGCAGATAACGAAGTTTATGCGTTCGCTTAAGAGCAAGGGCGTAGATGTAAGGACCGATATATTCACGGTCGACGAGGCGAAAGCCGAGATCCTTTCAAAGATGGGAGGATGCGGCAATGCTTAAAGACATAACACTCGGACAGTATTTCCCGGGCAAATCGTTTCTTCACAGAATAGACCCGAGAACGAAGGTAATATCCGCGCTCCTATATATAGCGGCAGTATTCCTCTGCCAGTCAATAATGTCTTTTATTATACTTCTTGCGGTAACTCTCGCTATGATAGCAGTATCGGGCGTGCCTGTGAAGATAATAGTAAAGGGACTTAAGCCGCTGATATTCATTCTGGCGTTTACGACGATATATAACGTGTTCTTCTATACGGGAGATACGATCCTATTCCATTGGAAGTTCATAACGATATACCTCGAAGGCGTGGTATTCGCCGTCATCATGGGACTTCGTATTATCTGCCTTCTTGCAGGAAGCTCGGTGCTTCTGACATATACGACCTCTCCCATAATGCTGACCGACGGAATCGAGCGTTTGCTCTCACCGCTTAATAAGATAAAGGCGCCGGTACACGAGTTTGCAATGATGATGTCGATAGCACTTCGCTTTATCCCGACGCTCGTTGAGGAGACGGATAAGATAATGAGCGCGCAGAAGGCAAGAGGTGCGGACTTCAGCTCGGGCGGACTTATAAAGCGCGCAAAGGCGCTTATTCCCGTGCTTATACCGCTTTTTATTTCGGCATTCAGACGCGCAAGCGATCTTGCGGTCGCAATGGAATGCCGCTGTTACCGAGGCGGAAGCGGCAGAACGAGAATGACGAAAACACATTTCGGAGCTCGCGACGCGGTACTTTTCGCGTTAACGATCATACTCGGCGTATCGATAGTGATCGTGAATATTTATTTACCGATCTGGGTCATATAATGGGAGAAACGCCGTGAAATATCTCATAACAATTTCATACGACGGCAGAAGCTACTGCGGATATCAGAAGCAGAAAAACGGCGTTTCTATACAGGAAAAGCTGACCGAAGCCGCTTCCGCACTGTTTGGCGAGGGCACGAAAATAACGGGCTGCTCGCGTACCGACAGCGGAGTTCACGCAGTCGCATTCAAGGCAACCCTTGAAAGCAAAAACGCAAAGATAAGCCCCGATAAGCTCCCATCGGCGCTTAACGCGCATCTGCCGAGCGATATATCGGTAAGAGACGCGTCGGAGGTCGACGCGGACTTCCATCCGCGCTATTCCGTCAAGGAAAAGGAATACAGATACGTTATCTGCAATGCCTCGACCCGAGACCCGTTCAGCGAGGGAAGAGCATACTTTTTCCCGAAAAAGCTTGACGCCGAAATAATGAATGAAGCCGCGCAGTTCCTTGTCGGAAGACACGATTTCAGAGCGTTTATGGCTTCGGGCTCGAAGATCGAGGATACCGTAAGAGAGATATATTCCTGTTCTGTCATCCGAGAGGGCGATAACGTGACCGTATCGGTCCGCGGAAACGGATTTCTCTACAATATGGTAAGAATAATCGTCGGAACGCTTATCGCCGTTTCGGAAGGAAAGATCCCTAAGGACGGGATCACAAGTATTATAGAAAGCAAGGACCGTAAAAACGCAGGACCTACCTCCCCGGCGGAGGGACTGTATTTATACGACGTCAGATATTAAGAAAGGAGGCAAAAATGGAGGAAAACAAGAAAAACAACGGTCCCGCCGAAAAGAATAAGGGAAATAAGAGCGGCTACCGACTCATAAAAAAGAGAAGCTCGGTACTCATGCCGAAGGCGAAATACGACGGCTCGTTTGATAAAGAAAACCCGTATTATATAAAGATCGCGAACCGATACGCCATCCTTAAATACGTATCGATCCTTTTGACCTTCGTTTTTGCCGTAACGATGCTCACAGCGTTCAGCAGTGACATAACCCCGGAAAATTTCCAATATCTATTAAAGGACCTCGATATCACGGGAGCCCTTTCGGAAAACTCGTTTGACTCGGTAATATTCAGCGGCGGCTCAACGTCGTCGTTCGGAATATACAGAGGAGAGCTTGCGGTCATCAATGCCGGCTCAACGATGCTGTATAAGCCGTCGGGAGCGCTTTCCTACAGTGATACGAACAAATTTTATAATCCCCGCCTCGTAATTTCTGATAAGTATATGCTGATATACGACCGAGGCGACACGACACATACCTACTCGATACATAATTCCTTCGCGAAGCTTCACGAGGAGCGGTACAACTACCCGATAACGCTTGCGGATATGTCGAGCAAGGGAACCTACGCAGTGGTGACGAGAGACGACAGCTTCAGAAGCATCGTTTACGTTTACGACGCGAATTTCAAGCTAAAAAATACCGTTAAAAAGGATAAATACGTACTTACCGTCAGCATGAACGACGCCGGAAACAAGGTCGCGATCTCATCGGTGTACGATAACGACGGCGCCTTTGAAAGCGAGATAATGGTACTCGGGATCTCGAGCGAAAAGGCGGATTTCACAGTGACCGAAAAGGGAAGAATACCGCTGAAGAGCAAGTGGCTCAAGAGCGGAAATCTCGCGGTCGTCTTTTCCGACTGCGCAATACTGTATTCGCCGAAGGGACAGAGGATCGCAACGCTCGATCTGACCGGTCTTGCTGCTCATAATCTTGAATTAAACTCGTCATTTGTTGTTTCGGTGCATAACAGCACGGTCCTCGGTTACGATAAAACGGTAAATATATACGATCAAAATCTTGAGCTTGTAATGACGGAATCGCTGGAAGGAGAGCTCATAACGATCCTACCGGGAGAGGATAAGGTCTGCCTTCTTTTTGAGGACAGAGCGGTGCTTATCGACGTCGATTCAAAGAGCGTAAAGGAAACACCGGTAAAGCCGAATGCCAAGGACGTAGCGTTCTACGGAGATACGGTGATCGTCTGCTATTCGGGCGGAGCCGAACCGCTGAATTTCGGTAAATAGTTCTGAAAGGATATAATAATGTCGTTACTTATTGACGTAATAGTAATTGCCGCATTTGCCGGCTGTCTGATAAGAGGAATAAAAAAGGGCTTTATCAAGAGCATCATCGGAATCGTTATCGTTATCGCGGCGATCTTCGGAAGCGTACAGTTCAGCCCCTCGCTCGCCAAGAGCATGAACGAGAAATTCATCCATAAGTCGGTCGTTTCGATAGCAAAGGACGCGATCCCGCGCGTTGAGGTCGACACGCTGATAAACGATATGCCTCCCGCATTCAAAAAGGTGCTTGACCGTTTCGATACGAAGCCGGAAGACATTACGGCGCTTTTTGAGAACGTCGAACAGAGCGAGACGGAAAACAAAAAACGCGATATGATCGCAGAAAAAATGGGCGCTCCGCTTGCGAAGGGAATATCAAGCGCGCTGGCGTTTCTAATTGTGTTCGTCATCATATACGTAGGACTGTTTGTCGTATCACTTATTGTATGCGAGATCTTCAAGGTTCCCGTTCTTAAAACGACGGATAAGCTTCTCGGCGCACTTCTCGGAGGCGCTTCGGGACTGTTCCTTTCCTGGGGAATCAGTATCGCGATATGCGCACTTCTTCCCCATCTTTCGGTGCTCTATGAGAACGTGGTGCCCGATACCGTTATAGACAATTCGATAGTAGTTAAATTTCTCGGTAATTTCGACCCGTTCAGCATTATAAAATAAGCAAAAACCCAAATTGGAGAAATCAATATGCAGCTTTGCTCAAAATGCCACAAGCGGCTCGCAGTCGTTTTCGTAGGCAAGATAGTAAACGATAAAATGGAAAACGAGGGCTATTGCCTGCGCTGTGCCAAGGGACTTGGTATCGCACAGGTGGATGCTCTTATGAATCAGTACGGAATCTCGGAGGACGACCTCGACCGTCTCGAGCCCGATATCGACGAAAGCGATCTTCCGGCGGTAGCCGAGGACGGTGACGATGAGGAGGGAAAAGCCCCCGCCATCGACTTTATGAAGATACTCGGTTCGGTCGGCGGAATGCCTCCCATGAGAGGTAAGCAGGAGAAAAAGCCAAGCGAACAGCCCAAAAAAGAGAAGGGAAAGAAGTTCCTTTCGCAGTATTGCACCTCGCTTACCGATAAAGCCAAAAACGGGCTTCTTGACGCAATAATCGGCCGTGACCGTGAGCTTCAGCGAGTAATGCAGATACTCTGCCGCCGCCAGAAGAATAATCCCTGTCTGATCGGTGAGCCGGGCGTCGGTAAGACGGCAGTCGCAGAAGCACTTGCTTCGAAGATCGCGTCGGGTGACGTTCCTTTCCGCCTTAAGGATAAGGAGGTATATCTTGTTGATATGACAGCTCTCGTTGCGGGAACGCAGTTCAGAGGTCAGTTTGAAACGAGAATGAAGGGACTTATCGACGAGGTTAAGGCGCTCGGTAACGTAATTCTCGTTATCGACGAGGTCCATACTATAGCGTCTGCAGGCGACGCAGAGGGCAGTATGAACGCCGCAAATATCCTTAAGCCCGCTCTTTCGCGCGGCGAGATTCAGGTCATCGGCGCAACTACGCTTACCGAATACAGAAAGTTTATAGAAAAGGACGCGGCACTTGAGCGCCGTTTCCAGCCGGTCATGATCGACGAGCCGTCGCTTGGTGACTGCGGTGAGATCCTGAAGGGCATAAAGAATTATTACGAGACCTTCCACGGAATAACCGTGTCAAACGAGCTTCTGTATAAGGCGGTAAACCTTTCCGAAAGATATATAACCGACAGATATCTCCCCGATAAGGCGATAGACCTGCTCGACGAAGCGCTTTCCTACGTCGCGCTTAAATCAAAGGTCCTTAACGACTTCAGATCCGCCGAAAAGGAAGCGATAGACGTCGCAAAGCGCAAGGCGGAGATCGAAGCACGCGAGGAGACCGAGCCCGAAGCGCAGAATAAGAAATACGAGGAGCTTGCAGAGATAAAGGTCAAGGAGATCAACCTTAATCAGCGTCTCGATTCGCTCCGTGAAGAAAAGGATAAGATCCAACTCACGGGAGCAGATCTTGCAAGAGTTATTGAGATATGGACGGGTGTGCCCGCATCCTCGATAATGGAGAACGATTTTGCAAAGCTCGAGCGTCTCAAGGAAAGCATCGCGGGCAAAATAATAGGACAGGATCATGCAGTTGACGCAGTAGTTCGCGCGATAAGAAGAAACCGTGCGGGAGTAAGCGCAAAGCGTAAGCCCGTTTCATTTATTTTCGCAGGACCTACGGGTGTGGGTAAGACCGAGCTCGTCAAGGTGCTCGCATCGGAGCTTTTCGATTCGCCCGAAACACTGATACGTCTCGATATGTCGGAGTTTATGGAAAAATTCTCGGTATCGAGGATAATAGGTGCTCCTCCCGGATACGTCGGATACGACGAGGCGGGACAGCTCACCGAGAAGATACGCCGTAAGCCGTACAGCGTGGTGCTCTTTGACGAGATAGAAAAGGCACATCCCGACGTAATGAATATTCTTCTGCAGATTCTCGACGACGGAAGAATTACCGACGCGCAGGGAAGAACCGTAAACTTCGAAAACACGGTAATCGTCATGACGACGAACGCAGGATCCGAAGCGTCGTCCTCGTCGGCGGGCTTCTCAAGCAGCCGCCACGATTCTGATAAGGAGCGTACCGAAAAGGCGCTTTCGTCCTTCCTGCGCCCCGAATTTATCAACCGTGTCGACGAAATAATCGTCTTTAACCGACTGAATAAAGAAAACTTCGCAGAAATTGCGAAGCTCATGCTTAACGACCTTGCGAAAACTCTGTCTGAAAAGGACATCAAGTTCGTCTATTCCGATAAGGCGGCGTCGGCTATCGCTGAAGCGTCGTTCAGCGAAAAGTACGGTGCGCGTAATATGCGCAGATATATTGAAAAAGAGGTCGAGGATAAGCTTGCAGATAAGCTTATCTCGGGATATTCGGAAAATATATTCGGTATCTCCCTTGACCACGACGGTGAAAAGCTGACTGTCGAAACTATCTGATCACAAAACAAGTCTTAAAGAAAGGAGAGCGGATATGGCTGAAAGATGGTACGATAAATCGTCAACTCAGACGGCAACACTGCTCGGCACCGACGTCGGAACGGGTCTGTCCCGCGATGAGGTCCGAAGACGCAGAAAGCTTGACGGCGAAAACGATATATACCCGACACCGAAAAAGAACTATAAGGCGTATCTCGCGCACCTTCTGACGGATTTTAATTCGCTTCTTATGCTGACGGTGCTTCTCATCGCCGCAGTATTCGAGGAGACCGAGAACCTGTTCGTTATGCTCGCAGTGCTCCTGACCTATTATACCGTCGCAATGGTGACTTATATGAAGTCACAAAGCGTTCTTGACGATATGGGTAAGGGCGCGCTTCCCAACGCGAAGGTGCTTCGCGAGGGAAGAGTGTATATGATAAAGCAAAGACGACTCGTGCGCGGCGATATCATATACATTTCCGCAGGCGATATAGTTCCGTGCGACGCACGTCTTGTTGAGAGCAACGACCTTGAAATACTCGAGGTTAACGTAACGGGTGTAACTCGCGCCGTGCGTAAATCGGCGCGCTTTGAGGAGTATCACGACATAGCTCCTGCAGGGCAGAAAAATATGCTCTTTGCATCCTCTATAGTTACGAAGGGTAACGCCAAGGCAATATGCTGCGAGACGGGCAGCGAGACGCTCGTATGTAAGATGGGAAAGAATCAGCCGATCGTTTCCCATGAGCGCATTCGCGTGTTCGATCGGATCGCGACCTTCTGCCGCCGTTGGACTCTTGCAATGACGGTAACAGTCTTCATTTTGACCGTAATGTCGCTTCTTGCCGAAAAAACGAATAACGGCATCTTCCCGTCGTTTATGACCGGCGTGTCGCTTGCGGTATCGTCAATGAGCGAGTTCTATACCGCATTCGGCTATATTGTGCTTGCTTGCGGAATTTTCGGCGCACTGAACCGTAAAAAGGAAGTAAACCGCGGCGCGCTCATCAAGAACAGCTCAAAGCTTGAGGACATAAAAAACCTGACCTGTCTTATGGTGCCGAAGGAGGGCGCGTTCAACATACGCGGGATGTCGCTCGAAAAGGTCTTTGCCAACGGAGACGTCTATTCGCAGGAGGAGCGCGGCTTTAAGAAAAACGCCGCAAGAGTCCTAAGGTACGCGCTTATCTCGACGGGTAAATACGGCGCGGGAATGCTGACGCGCAACAATATGCTCGGCGAGAACGTGTATACCTCGGAGGAGGACGCAATTATCAAGGCGGCAGAGGGACTAAGCGAATATAATATTGGCCTTGAAAAGCGCTATCCTATGGTCGAGCACGTCGACCGCGGAACGCGCGGCTCCGCCTTTGATACAACACTCGTTCACTACGAAAACGGCTTCTTCGTCAGCTTGAGGGGAGACTATTCGAGT
>JAFTTT010000018.1 GCA_017466625.1 Clostridia bacterium | reverse complement strand
CGTATGCAAAGCGCGCACGGGGATCCTTTTCGCAGGCGGTGAGCTTTATATAGAGCTGATCGTCCGTCAGATGAAGCTCTGCCCACGCCTTCGGCTCGTAGCCGTTGTCGGACCAAAGGAAATTGTTGATTTCAAAGCGCTTCATATCTTACCTCGGGAGAGCGTTAAGCGCCGAGATTATACCGTCAAGAGTTTCGCGGTATTTAGCCATCTTTGCCTTTTCGCCCTCAACGACTGCGGCAGGTGCCTTCGAAACGAAGCCCTCGTTCGACAGCTTCTTTTCAATTCTTTCGATCTCGCCCTCGACCTTGGTCTTCTCACCCTCAAGGCGAGCTCTTTCCTTTTCGAAGTCGATAATATCGGAAAGGGGAAGGAAGATAGACGCGGAGTCGGTAACTATCTGAACTGCGTTATCGGCGCTTATGTCGTTTTCGCTAAATGCTTCCGCTACGACTATCGAGGAAGCAGATGCAAGACGCATGAAGAACGGCTCGCTGTTAGCGCCGAAGATGTCGTTATACTTCGTCGCGATATAAACGGTCGCCTTCTTGGAGGGCGGAACGTTCATTTCGCTGCGGCGTGCTCTTATTGCCTTGATCGCGTCGATGATCTTGTTCATCTTCTCGGCGTCGGTCGGGAAGGCGAGCGCCTCATCATACTTCGGGTATGCAGATACCATTATGCTGTCGCACTCGTGAGGAAGCGACGCAAAAATTTCTTCCGTGATGAAGGGCATAAAGGGATGGAGGAGCTTGAGAGTACCGTAGAGAACGTAAGCGATCACGTTCTGGCAGGTGAGGTTTGCCTCGGTGTCCTTTTCGTTAAGGCGAGACTTTGCGATCTCGATGTACCAGTCGCAGAAGATATCCCAAGTAAAGGAGTAGATAGCACCGAGAGCAACGCCGATCTCGAACTTGTCGAGGTTATAAACGACGCTGTTTACGAGGTTGTTATACTCGTTGAGTATCCACTTATCTTCAAGAGAAAGCTTGTCGATACTCGGCAGCTCGATCTTGTCGATCGTGAGGTTCATACGAACGAAACGCGAAGCGTTCCAGAGCTTGTTTGCAAAGTTTCTTGCGCTCTCGATCTTCTCGTCGGAGAAACGCATATCGTTTCCGGGAGAATTACCGGTCGCAAGCGCGAAGCGGAGCGCGTCAGCACCGTATTTTTCGATTATCTCAAGGGGATCTATACCGTTTCCGAGGGACTTCGACATCTTTCTGCCCTGCGCGTCACGGACGAGACCGTGAATGAATACGGTAGAGAAGGGCTTTTCGTTCATGTGCTCAAGACCCGAGAATATCATTCTCGATACCCAGAACGTGATAATGTCGTAGCCCGTAACGAGAACGTCGGTCGGATAGTATCTCTTGAGGTCCTCGGTCGTCTCGGGCCAACCGAGAGTAGAGAAGGGCCAAAGCGCGCTTGAGAACCAGGTGTCGAGAACGTCCTCGTCCTGACGGACCTTTGCTCCGCACTTCGGACAGGTGTCGATATCGGTCTTCGAGACGGTCATCTCACCGCATTCGTCGCAGTAGAATGCGGGAATACGGTGTCCCCACCAGAGCTGACGGGAGATACACCAGTCAAGGATGTTGTTCATCCAGTTGAAATAGTTTTTGGAGAAGCGCTCGGGAACGAAATTGATGCTTCCGTCCTCGACTGCCTTGATAGCGGGCTCGGCGAGGGGCTTCATCTTAACGAACCACTGATCGCTCGTCATCGGCTCAACGGTAGTTCCGCAGCGGTAGCAAACGCCGACGTTATGGTCGTGCGGCTCGGTCTTGACGAGGTAGCCCTCTGCTTCAAGATCGGCGACAAGCGCTTTACGGCAAGCGTAGCGGTCCATACCCTCGTATTTTCCTGCGTACGCGTTCATAGTTGCGTCGTCGTTCATGACCTTGATCTGCTCGAGGTTATGACGCTGACCGACGAGGAAGTCGTTCGGGTCGTGTGCGGGTGTGATCTTAACGCAACCTGTACCGAAGCCGATCTCAACGTAATCGTCTGCGATAACAGGGATCTCGCGGTTTACGATAGGAAGAAGTACCTTCTTTCCGATAAGGTGCTTTGTGTTTTCGTCCTCGGGGTTAACTGCAATAGCTGTATCACCGAACATCGTCTCGGGACGGGTCGTTGCAACCTCAACATAGCCGTCTTCACCGATTATCGGGTACTTGATGTGCCAGAAGAAGCCGGGCTGATCCTTATATTCGACCTCTGCGTCGGAGAGGGCGGTAAGGCAGCGGGGACACCAGTTTATAATGCGGTGACCGCGGTAGATAAGTCCCTTTTCATAGAGGTTTACGAATACCTCGCGCACACTCTTCGAGCAGCCCTCGTCCATAGTGAAGCGCTGATGCGACCAGTCGCAGGATGCGCCGAGCTTGCGGAGCTGTCCCGTGATACGGTTTTCGTACATATCCTTCCAGCCCCAAACGCGCTCAAGGAATTTCTCGCGTCCGAGGTCGTAGCGTGTGAGCTGCTCGTCAACGCGGAGGCGCTCCTCGACCTTTATCTGCGTCGCGATTCCCGCATGGTCGGTTCCGGGTACCCAAAGGGTATCGTAGCCCTGCATTCTCTTATAGCGGACAAGAATGTCCTGAAGGGTCTCGTCAAGCGCGTGACCCATGTGAAGCTGACCCGTTACGTTCGGAGGGGGAATGACCATCGAGAACGTCGGTGCGCTCTTATCACCCGAGGGACGGAAGTAGCCGTTTTCTTCCCAGAACTTGTAAAGACGGTCTTCAAATTCCGCAGGGTTATAATTCTTCGGAAGTTCGTTTGTCATAATGATTCTCCTTATGATGATTTCGTTTTATCGGGGCAAAAAATAAAACGCCCCGTAAAAACAGGACGCCGTAAGCGCGGTACCACCTGAATTCGTGCCGAAGCACGCACTCTTTCATCCTTTACGCAGATTCACGGCGGAGTCTACTTGCATAAGCTTTCTTTCCGCTGCTACGGTGCGACCTTCTCCGTCCTTTCGCTGCCGCATTTCCAGCTTCCTGCGGCTCTCTTTGAGCTATTCTACGGGTACTCTTCACCGTCGTCGCATTTATAGGGTTATTATAACCTTATTTTCTTCGTTTGTCAAGAATTAGTTTATAAATTAAAAAAAGTAATGGAAAAATTGCCGAAATTGCAAAATTTATGTTTACAAATCGGCGAAAAGGTGGTAAAATTATTATGTAATTTTATGCGTATGCCGCAGTATCGGACGAAAGGCATATAATGCTGACAAATTTATGCCTTCGGGCGAGGAGGTTTTATGGAGACAACGACACGGTATAAGAGAGTACTTATCAAGCTTTCGGGCGAGGCGCTTGCCGCAGGACAGAAGGACGGTATTCTCAATTATAATTTCGTAAGAGAGATTTGCCTTGCTATCAAGGAGTGTAACGAGCTTGGCGTCGAGGTCGCGCTCGTCGTCGGCGCAGGTAATATCTGGAGAGGCCGTCAGGGCGGTGATATGGACAGAACGCGTGCCGACCACATGGGAATGATCGCAACCGTTATCAACGCTCTTGCTATCCAGGACGCATTCGTTCAGCTCGGAGTTGACTGCCGTGTTATGACGGCGATCGCAATGCATGAGGTCGCAGAGCCGTATATAAGAAACAAGGCGGTGCATCACCTTGAAAAGGGCAAGATCGTAATCTTCGGATGCGATACGGGATGCCCCTTCTTCTCGACCGATACGACCGCTATGCTCCGTGCGGCGGAGATAAACGCAGACGTCGTTATGATGGCGAAGAACATCGACGGCGTATATACCGCCGATCCGCGTATTGATCCTACTGCCGTTAAGCTTGACGAGATCAGCTATATGGATATCCTCAGCCACGATATGAAGGTCATCGACGCAACTGCCGCTTCCTTCGGTAAGGAAAACAAGATACCGCTTCACATTTTCGGCCTCGACGATCCGCAGAACATCATCCGCGCGATCAAGGGTGAAAAGATCGGCACTATCGTAAAGTAAATTCAACTTAAGAAAGGTTTATAGATATGAAACTCGATACCAAAGTTTACGAAGAAAAAATGAAGAAGAGCATCGCGTCCTACCAGACCGAGCTTGAATCTGTCCGTGTCGGCAGAGCGAACGCTAACGTTCTTAACAAGATCACCGTTGAATACTACGGAACTCCTACTCAGATAAGCGCAGTTGCACAGATCACGACGCCCGACGCGCGCACCCTCGCCATTCAGCCCTGGGACGCAACGACTCTTAAGGCGATCGAAAAGGCAATTCTCGCGTCCGACCTTGGAATAAATCCCCAGAACGACGGTAAGGTCATCCGCCTTTCATTCCCGGCCCTTACCGAGGATCGCCGTAAGGAGCTCAGCAAGCAGGTAGCGAAGATGGGTGAGGATGCAAAGGTCGCTATCCGTAACATCCGCCGCGACGCTATCGACAAGTGCAAGGATATGAAGAAGAAGTCCGAGATGACCGAGGATGAGCAGAAGTCGTCCGAGAAGAACGTTCAGGACCTCACCGATAAGTACATCAAGGAAGTCGACAACGTTACCGCGAAGAAGTCTTCCGAGATAATGGCTATCTGATAAAAATAACAAGTCACACGGGCTGGCGCAAAAACGCCAGCCCCATTGTGCAGAAATAGGACATAATTATGTTTTCAAAAAATAAGATCCCGAAGGCAGTTGAGACGAATAAAGAGAAGCGTCTTCAGCATATTGCCTTTATAATGGACGGAAACGGAAGATGGGCGAAAAAACGCGGTATGCCGCGAACCTACGGTCATTCCGTCGGCGCGAAGGTCTTTAAGAAGATAATTGAATATTGCGGTGATTCGGGGATTAAGGCAGTAACGGTTTACGCCTTTTCCACCGAAAACTGGAAGCGTCCGAAGGATGAGGTCGATACCATTCTTTCGCTTTTCGCCGACTATCTTGCCGATGCCGAGCAAAGCTGGCGCGAGCGAAATATTCAGGTGCATTTTCTCGGTGATAAGAGCGTTTTCCCGCCCGAGATCGCTGCGCGAATGGTTAAGCTTGAAGAGGATTCCTTTGACCGTGAAAAGATACTTAACATTGCAGTAAATTACGGCGGACGCGACGACATCGTTCACGCAGTAAACGCGCTTATAAAAGAGGGTAAGACCGAGATAACCGAGGACGATATAACCTCGCATCTTTATACCAAAGACAGCCCCGCCCCCGATCTTATCGTAAGAACGGGTGCAGAAACGCGTCTAAGTAACTTCCTTCTTTGGGATTCGGCTTATTCCGAGCTATACTTCACGTCGACGCTTTGGCCCGACTTTAACGAAAAAAGCGTTGACGAATGTGTTTTTGAATTTTATAAAAGAAAGCGCCGCTACGGCGGAGTGTGAGAAAGCATTATGAAAACAAGAGTTATTACGGCAATAGTTATGGTCGCACTCATGGTGCCGTTCTTTGTATGGTCGGACACCGTGGCGTTCCCGATACTTATGGCATTGTTCGGCGGTCTCGGCGCATACGAAATGCAGAGCTGCATCGGAAGCAAAAAGCAGTGGTTTTCCTCGCTTTTTGCAATTATTATCGGCGCGGGACTTCCGTTCTTCGTCCGTTACTACGAAGGATCTGATCTTTACGGATACCTTTTCCTTATTTCTTTCGTGGCTATAACCTATATGTTTATCGTTTCGGTATTCTCGGGCGAGAAATTCACGGTCGACCGTGCGGCGCTCTCGGGCGCAACGACGGTCTATGTTGCATTCGGCTTTGCTTCGATGGTACTCCTTCGCGATATGCCGTTCGGACAGTACATCTATTTCCTGCCGTTCATCATTTCATGGATGACCGACACCTTTGCGTACTTTACTGGAATGCTTCTCGGTAAGCATAAGCTCATACCGGCTGTCAGCCCGAAGAAGACCGTTGAGGGTGCAGTCGGCGGAACGCTTTTCGCTGTCGGATTTACCGTTCTTTACGGCTTCATCGTCGGAGAGATCAGCGGTGCGGCTCCGAATTATCTTGCACTCATTATCGTTTCGCTGCTCGTCAGCATACTTTCGCAGTGCGGCGACCTTATCATGTCGCTCATTAAGCGCAAGTTTGAAATTAAGGACTACGGCAAGCTTTTCCCCGGTCACGGCGGCGTTCTCGACCGTTTCGACAGCATTATCGTAACTTCCGCTTGCATCTACTTTTTGACGAACTTCGTTTCGTCGTTCACTCTCTTTAACTGAGGAAAAATATGACGAAGGATCTTGTTATTCTCGGATCGACGGGCTCCGTCGGTAAGCAGGCGCTCGACGTTTGCGACCACCTCGGACTTCGGGTCGTTGGAATTTCGGGCAGAAGAAATATTTCTGCCCTTGAAGAACAGATAAGAAAATATAAGCCCGTATACTGTGCGGTTGCAGACGAAAAGTCGGCAAGCGAGCTCAAGATCGCGGTTGCTGATACCGACACGAAGATCATTTCGGGCGAAAACGCGTCCGAAACGCTTTGTGAGATCGCGGAATGTGATACAGTCCTCAATTCGCTTTCGGGCGTTGCGGGACTTCGTCCTACCGTTGCGACGGTCATGGGCGGTAAAAAGCTTGCTCTTGCCAATAAGGAATCGCTCGTTACCTACGGCACCTTCGTTATGGCGGAGGCGAAAAAGCGCGGAGTCGACATTCTTCCCGTTGACAGCGAGCATTCGGCAATCTTCCAGTGCCTTAGCGGTCAGAAGATAAAGAAGCTGATCCTTACTGCGTCGGGCGGACCGTTTTACGGTAAAAGCAGGGAAGAGCTTGAGAAGATCACCCCTGCCGACGCGCTCGCGCACCCGACCTGGGATATGGGCAACAGAATTACGATAGATTCCTCGACGATGATGAATAAGGGCTTTGAGGTAATAGAAGCCGCGCATCTTTTCGGCGTTGATATCGACGACGTCGAGGTTACAGTCCACCGCGAAAGTATAATACATTCGATGGTCGAATATATTGACAATGCTATTATTGCCGAGATGGGAATGCCCGATATGCGCCTTTGCGTGCAGTACGCGCTGACCTATCCAGAGCGCTTCGACAGCCCCGTAAAGGAGCTTGATTTTAAGACCTTGCGCTCGCTTACATTCGGCGTACCCGACGATATTAACTTCCCGCTTCTGCCCCTTGCAAGACTGGCGTTTAAGCGCGGAGGAATCGTTCCCGCGGTAATGAACGGAGCAGACGAGATGGCAGTCGAGCTTTTCTTGCGCGGAAAGCTCTCATATCTCGGTCTTTCCGACACTGTTATACGCGTAACGGAGGAGGCGGAAAACGTCACTTCTCCCACGCTTTCCGACATTGAAGAAGCAGACAGATGGGCAAGAATCAGAATTAAAGAAATTGCGGAGGCATGATCTTGAGTATAGTTATCGCAATACTTATCTTTGGTTTCCTTATTTTGATACACGAGTTCGGCCATTATATAATGGCGCGCACCTTCAAGGTCGGTATTAACGAATTCGCCATCGGTATGGGACTGAAGCTCATTACAAAAACCTCAAAAAAAACGGGGATCGCCTATTCGCTTCGCGCGATACCGATCGGCGGCTTCGTCAGCATGGTCGGCGAGGACGAAGCAAACGATGCTGAAAACTCGCTGAATAAAAAGCCCGTCTGGCAGAGATTTCTCATTATGGTCGCGGGCTCGGTCATGAACCTGATCTTCGGCTTTATACTCGTCGGAATACTCGTCGGTATGATGGCAAATTCGCTCGGAAATACGACCGTCGCTCAGCTTTCGGAAAACTATGAAGAACTCGAGGGCGGACTTGAGGTCGGAGACGAGATCATATCCATAAACGGAGAAAAGGTCCATACCGCCTACGACCTCAGCTACACGATGTTCCGCGATGGCAAGAAATCAAATACCGTCGTCGTTCTTCGTGACGGCAAGAAGGTCACTCTTAAGGGTGTTGATTTCTATGAAACGCTGACCGACGAGAACGGCAAGGAATATCAGTCGCTTACCTTCTACGTTGAAAGAGAAGCGTTTGGCTTCGGCACCTTCTTCAAGCATACCTTTAACCGCTCATTTACGACGGTTGAAATGATATGGGAGTCGGTCATCGACCTTATTTCCGGTAAATACGGGCTCGATCAGATGTCGGGTCCCGTCGGAATCACAAATGAGATCGGCAAGGCGGCAAGAGCAAAGGACGGCGGAGTCGGACTTATCAATCTGACGGCAATAATCGCTCTTAATCTCGGCGTTATGAACCTTCTTCCGCTTCCCGCACTTGACGGAGGAAGAATATTCTTCCTTATCATCGAAGCAATTCGCCGTAAGCCGCTTAAGCCCGAGGTTGAAGGATATATTCATTTTGCGGGAATGGTCCTTCTGCTTCTGCTTATGGTCATAATCAGCTGTAAGGATATTATAAAACTATTTTAATTACTATGTTCCGTTTTTGGGACGTAAGGTGTGGTAATATTATCATGAACTACAACGAATTCAGAAGAAAAAGCAAAAAGGTCAAGGTCGGTAATCTCTATATCGGCGGAGACGCGCCTATTTCCGTTCAGTCTATGACGAACGTGTCAAGCTCCGATTACGACGCTCTTTATAGCCAGATGAAGCGTCTTCAGGACGCGGGATGCGATATTATAAGAATGACGGTGCCGGACGACGATGCGGTAAAAACGCTTTACCGTCTGAAAAGCTCCGACATCACGATGCCGATCGTTGCCGACATTCACTTCAGCCACCGTCTTGCTATCGAGAGCGCGGCAGCAGGAGCCGATAAGATCAGGATAAATCCCGGTAACATTGGCGACGAAAGCCGCGTAAAAGAGGTCGTTAACGCCTGCAAAAGCGCCGGAATACCGATAAGAATAGGCGTGAACGGCGGCTCTCTTGAAAAGGAGCTGCTGAAAAAGTACGGCTCACCCACTCCCGAGGCGCTTGCAGAGAGCGCGAGAACTCATATTTCGATTCTTGAAAAGTACGATTTTAACGATATAATCGTCGCAGTTAAGTCTTCGGACGTTCGCAATATGCAGGGAGCGGTAAAGCTCATTGCTGCAAGCTGTGATTATCCCCTTCACCTCGGCGTTACCGAGGCGGGAACCGAAAAGTACGGTACGGTAAAGAGCGCGGCGGGTATCGGCGGACTTCTTCTTGACGGTATCGGTGACACGCTTCGCGTCTCCCTTACTGACGATCCCGTGACCGAGGTAAAGCAGGGAAAAGCCATTCTCCATGCGCTCGGACTCGGATGCGGTAATTCGATAAACATAGTTTCCTGCCCTACCTGCGGCAGAACGAAGATCGACCTTATCTCCATTGCCAAGGAGCTTGAAGACAAGGTCGCTGACATTAAAGTAAACAAGCCGCTTACGGTCGCAGTTATGGGCTGTGCAGTCAACGGACCGGGTGAGGCGCGCGAGGCCGACGTCGGAATTGCCGGCGGAATCGGCGAAGCTCTGCTTTTCCGACGCGGCGAGATAATAAGAAAGATAAAAGAGGACGAGGTCATTCCAACTCTCATTGAGGAGATAAAGATCCTCGGAAGCTGAAAGGATAAGTAAATGGACGGTAAGGTCGCTTTTCTGACAAAATTCAATAAGTATTTTCCCGGAATCGATAATAGGGTCATTCTCGAAAAAGCGACTGTAAGCCGTTTCCGCGCAGACAAGGAAAAACGAATTCTCGAAGCGTTTGTGGATTTTCCATCACTGGTAGAAAAGGACGCTCTTTACGAGATCGAAAGGGAGATCGCAGAGGCGTACCAGCTTAACGGAATGATAATCTATCCGCAGTATCCGTCAGAGCTCTTTTCCGAGAAGTATCTTCCCGAGGCGATAAGGGAGCTTCAGAGAACGGGCGCCGTTTCGCGCGGATTTTTCAAGGATTATAAGGCGTTTATTCAGGACGGAAGGATCATCGTCGAGATCGGCTTCGGTAACGGCGGCATCGAGATACTTTACCATGCGGATACGCCGAAGATCCTTTCCGATATTATTCGTTCGGAGTTTTCTCTTACGTATGACGTCGAAATTAGACAGAAGGACGATTACGTTTTCGATTACGAGAGCTACGAAAAGGAAAAGAACGAAGCTCTTATCAATATGGCGGCAGAGGAATTCGATAAAAACCGCGATACGACGGTAGAAATAGTTGAGCCCGAGCGCAAGAAGGTCGTTTCTCTTTATTCAGACGGCATTTCAACGCCCGAAAAGGGTGAAAACGGTACGGTAAAGGTCGGAAATATGACCTTTGATATCTCGTCGCCTGAGCTTATGTACGGCGAGAGCTTCGAAATCGATCCCGCGCCGCTTCGTAACATTACGACTCCGATACGAAACGTTACCGTTCTCGGCGTGGCTTATTCTATTGACTCAAAGGAAACGCGCAAGGGCGGCAAGATGATCGTCAACTTTGCGCTGACCGACGACGACGCGTCTATATACTGTAAGAGTATACTGCCGACTGACGAAGCAAACTCGCTTATTTCGGTACTAAAGGACGGTACTGCACTTGCAGTGAACGGCTACGTCAAGACCGATAATTTTGACAACGAGCTTGCGCTTACACCGAGCGCAATTATGAAAATAAAGAAGCTTGAGCGCATGGATAATGCCGAAGAAAAGCGCGTTGAGCTTCATCTTCACACCCAGATGTCGGCAATGGACGCGCTTATTCCGCCCGACGTTGCGGTCAAGACCGCGCATCGCTGGGGACATAAGGCGGTTGCAATTACAGACCACGGAAACGTTCAGGGCTATCAGGAGGCGATGCTCGCATCCGAAAAGCTCGGGCAGAAGGTCATTTACGGTATGGAGGCGTACTTCGTCGACGATACCGCACGCGCAGTCTACGGTAAAGCTGACGCAGCGTTTGAAAGCGACGAATTTGTCGTTTTCGATATCGAGACGACGGGTCTTTCCTTCCGCAACGACGGTATAACGGAGATCGGTGCCGTACGTGTGAAAAACGGTGAGGTGCTTGAGGTATTCAATACCTTCGTAAACCCCGAAAAGCCGATTCCCGAGGAGGTCGTTCGTCTTACAGGCATTTCCGACGACATGGTCAAGGACGCGCCGACGCAGAAGGAAGCTGTCGAGGAGTTTTTGCGCTTCGCGGGTGACCGCGTGCTTATTGCGCATAACGCCGGCTTTGATATTTCCTTCATTCGCCGCGTATGCGACGACAACGGTATTCCGTTTGAAAACACTTATCTTGATACAGTTGCGCTCTCACGTTACGTTAACCCCGATCTGAATAAGCATAAGCTTGACACGCTTGCAAATTATTTCGGACTCGGTGAGTTTAACCATCACCGCGCGTCGGACGACGCGGAGATGCTCGCGCTCATCTTCTTCAAGATGGCGGAAAAGCTCCAGGAGGAGGGAATAAAGACCCTCTCGACGATGACCGACGCGATGTCGGATAAGGTCGACTGCCTTAAGCTTCGCACAAACCACATGATAATCCTCGTCAAGAACAAGACGGGACTTAAAAACCTATATAAGCTCGTTTCTTACAGCTATCTCGATTATTACAAGCGCCACCCGAGAATACCCAAAACGGTTCTCGACGAGCACCGTGAGGGACTTATAATCGGCTCTGCCTGCTCGGAGGGTCAGCTCTTTGAAGCGATGCTTGAAAACCGTCCGCGCGCAGATCTGCTTGAGATCGCGTCGTACTACGACTATATCGAGATCCAGCCGATATGCAATAACCGTTATCTTATCGATAAAGGTCAGGCGGCTGATGAGGAAGCGCTGCGCGACTTTAACCGCAAGCTTATTTCGATAGCGGACGAGCTCGGTAAGCCCGTCGTTGCGACCTGTGACGCACACTTCCTTGAAAAGCATGACGAGATATACCGTAAGATACTCCTTGCGGGAATGAAGTTCTCCGATGCCGATAAGGATACGGGAATCTATTTCCGTACAACAGACGAGATGCTTAAGGAATTTGAGTATCTCGGCGAAGACCGCGCAAGGGAAGTCGTTATAACTAACACAAATAGGATCGCCGATATGATCGAAGAAGGCATCCGCCCATTCCCGAAGGGAACCTTTACTCCGAATATGGAGGGCGCGGAGGAGGATCTTCAGCGTATATGTTACGATAACGCGAAGAAGAAGTACGGTGATCCTATTCCCGAGATCGTCAAGACGCGTCTTGATAAGGAGCTTACCTCGATAATAAAGAACGGCTTTGCGGTGCTTTATATGATCGCGCAGAAGCTCGTTCAGTACAGCGAGGAGCAGGGCTATCTTGTTGGCTCGCGAGGATCGGTCGGCTCGTCGTTCGTTGCTACAATGGCGGGTATTTCGGAGGTAAATCCGCTTCCTCCGCACTATTACTGTCCGAACTGTCAGTACAGCGATTTTTCTAATCCCAAGAGGGTCGGCTCGGGCTTTGACTTGCCCGACGCTATTTGTCCCAAATGCGGAACAAAGCTCGTCGGTGACGGTCATGATATACCGTTTGAGACCTTCCTCGGCTTCCACGGCGAAAAGTCGCCCGATATCGACCTTAACTTCTCGGGAGAAGTCCAGGGCAGAGTACATAAGTACACGGAAGAGCTTTTCGGTGCTGAGAACGTCTTCCGCGCAGGAACCATCGGCGGTCTTGCCGATAAGACTGTCTTCGGATACGTTATGAAATATCTCGAGGAGCGCGGAATTACCGTCAATAAGGCGGAGGTCGAGCGTCTCGTCAAGCATTGCGTCGGCGTAAAGAGAACGACGGGTCAGCACCCCGGCGGTATCGTCGTTGTTCCGCGTGAATACGAGATATACGATTTCTGCCCAGTTCAGCATCCTGCAGACGACCCCAATTCCGACATCGTAACGACGCACTTTACCTTTTCGTATCTGCACGACACGCTTCTTAAGCTCGACGAGCTCGGACACGATATTCCGACCAAATACAAGTGGCTTGAAAAGTACAGTAACACGAGCGTTATGGACGTTCCGATGAACGATCCCTCGGTATACGAGCTTTTCGCTTCGACTAAATCTCTTGGTGTAACTCCCGATCAGATAGACGCTCATCTCGGTACCTTCGGTCTGCCCGAATTCGGTACGAAATTCGTTATGAAGATGGTCGAGGAGGCGAAGCCGAAGAACTTTGCCGACCTCCTTCAGATCTCGGGCCTTTCGCACGGAACCGACGTATGGACGGGTAACGCGCAGGAGCTTATAAAGCAGGGAATATGCGATATATCGCACGTTATCGGATGTCGAGACAACATAATGAACGACCTTATCCGCTTCGGCGTTGACAGTGCGCTTTCCTTCCAGATAATGGAGAGCGTCCGTAAGGGTAAGGGACTCAAGCCCGAATGGGAAAAGACGATGATCGAGACGGGAGTTCCCGACTGGTATATCGGCTCTTGTAAGAAGATCAAGTACATGTTCCCGAAGGCGCACGCCGCGGCTTACGTTATGTCGGCAATACGTCTCGGATGGTATAAGGTACACATGCCGCTTACCTTCTACGCTGCTTTCTTTACCGCCGCACCGGGCGGATTTGACGCCGCGATCGCGATGAAGGGAAAGAGCGGAGTCGTTGCGGAAATGAAGCGCATTCAGGATCCGAATTACGAGGCGTCTCAAAAGGAGCTTTCCTCGCTTTCGACACTGAACCTGATAAACGAGTGTTATGCAAGAGGCATTCGCTTCCTGCCGGTCAACTATTTCAAGAGTGACGCATTCGCTTACGTTCCCGAGGACGGCAAGATCCGTCTTCCGTTCAACTCGCTCGGAGGTCTCGGTGAAAACGCCGCAAAGGCGATAGCGGAGGCGCGCGACAGCGGAGAAATATTCTCGGTAGAGGAGCTTCGCGTTAAGGCAAAGCTGACGAAATCCGTCATTGAAGTGCTCCGTCAAAACGGCGCACTTGAAGGCCTTTCCGAAACAAACCAGATAACGTTCTTCTGAACGAAGAATAACAGCCACCCGACGGTGGCTGTTATTTTGTTATATACTTTTTATAAAAACCGACCGTGCCGTGCTTGACTCCATACGCTTCGTTAGTCTCCTCGTTCGACACGAGGATCTCACCGTTAAAGGGTAGTGACGGAAGCGGCTCCTTTATAAGGGGACCGTGTGCGCCGAGGAAGAGAACGTCGGTATATTTGAGCGCGTCGAGTGCCTTGTCTTTAAGGTCACCTTCGAATACCGCGCTTCCAATATAAAGGAAATTTCTCTTTCCGTCAATTCTCATCAGGTGCATCGGTTGCACGGAGCGCTTGATATACGCCTTTTTGTAAAGCGTTATTTTGATGCCGTTAAAGCCAAAGCTTGCGTCTATATTACTGTCATAGGTTATGACGTCAATATTTCGCGCCTTTGCCGCTTCCTCTATCGCTTTTGCAAATATGGCCTCATCGTCGCTTTGAGGCGACGGGATCAATAACTGACTTATACTGTTATTATCCGACAGTCGGCTTATCATCTCAATGTGCTTTCTGTGAAGATGAGTAAGCAGCACGGAGTCTACCGACGGGTCGTGCAGCTTCGGCTGAACGAGCTCGAACGCGTGACGCGCAGAAGAGTATCCGCCGTCTGAAAAATCGCAAAGGAGAGTTTTGTTTTTTGCGTGAACGATCACGTAATCGTTGCCCTTTACGCTCGCGTATATGACGCTTTCCTCACCCTTATGCAGGTGATCGTAATACGTAAGACACGCAAAATAAGATAAAGCAAACGACGTAACCGAAAGAACGAGCGCGAGGGCTCGTTTTTTCTTCAATAGAAAGAAGACCAAAACACCGAGCGTGGCAATGATAGTGATAACGGTAAAGGGATACGTAAGGTCAATTGGCGGCGGAAGGATCCGCATACAGAAGCGCGACAGATCCGATATAAGCTTCGCCATAGATGACGCCATTCCCGACAGCGACGGTGCGATCGGTGTCTTATAGAATATAAGGAAAAGCAAAGACAGATACATCAGCGCCGTGTTCAGCGGTATAAATACGATGTTTGTAAGGAGCGATACCGAGGAGGTCTCGCCGAAGAAGTACCAAATTGCGGGAAGAGTAAACACGGTTGCTGACGCAGTTATAGCGAGAACGGTCAGTAATCGGCAGAGCATAATAAGAAAGAGACCCTTACCTTTGCTTATATGGTACAGCCATTTTGTTATCGGCGCACCGAGAAGAATGATTCCCGCCGTTGCGCTGATCGACAGAATGAAGCCCGCGTCGTAGACCGAGGTCGGTGAAAAGAGAATAATGACGAAGGCGGCTGAGGCAAGGGCGGTTATCGGATCGTAATCACGCCCCAGTATCTCGGAAGATAGGAGAAGTATAAGCATGATTCCCGAGCGCATTACCGACGGACGCGCCCCTGTCAAAAGGATAAAGAAGATTATAAAGGAGACGGTCAGTACGTAGCGGATGCTTCTGCGAACCGTCAAGAATTTCAAAAGCATCAGGAGTGTTCCTGTAAGTATAGTAAGATGCAGACCGCTGACGGAAAGAATATGTGAAATTCCGAGGTAGCGGTAAGAGTTGTTTATTGAATCGGGTATATCACTTTTCCGTCCGATAAGAAGTCCCGAAACGAATCCACCGTGCTCGCGGCCGAGCCAGGTTTTCAGAATTACCGATATACGGCTCGAGATATTTCTAAAATATGACGGAATCGAACGGTCAAATCCGACAATACTTGCGTTTTCGTCGGTTGCTTCAGCCATAACGTAAATTCCGCGCGATGAGTAATACTCCCAAAGGGGAAAACCGTAGTTCTCCTTTTCGGGAAGCGCGAAGCTGACCTTCAGACGGATAACGTCGTTTTCCTCGGCGCCGATGTCATACGGAACGGAAAGCGCACATGAAAAGCCCGTCTTTTCGTCATCAACGCTGATGACTCGTACGGTGTAAGAAACGAAATAGTCGGCGCGGTATGTAATCTCCTCAACGACGGCTACTATCTCATTTTCGGTTTCATCGTAAGCCGTTATCTCCTCCTTCGGCTTCTCCAACGCGAAGAACTGATAAATGCTTCCTAAAGCAATTCCAATGATAAGCGGAAGAAGAACTGCCATCCTCCGCATACTTCCGTAAAGCGGACGCCTTTGGAAAATTATAACTGCGGCGACCGTTATGAAGACCGTAACGAATACCGCTCTTGCCGTGAATGGTAGAAAAGACGAAAACATCATTCCGACAAAAAAGGAGAGAACAAAATATAAAAGCGGGCGGTCTTTTATCGCGTTTAACATATTATCTCTCCTTTCGACGTTATTCGACCTATTCTATCATACTTCATATATTATTTCAAGGTATAATGAGGATAAGACGGGTCGATAATCGATACGGGGTGAATTTATGGAAATAGTCAGATATATAAACGGCGTTTCGGTAAGCGAAGGTGAGCTGTCAAACGTAAAGGCGGTAACGCGTGAGATGACCGAAGCAGTGAACGAGGCGCGCAGACGCGTTGAAGGCAGCGCGATTTCTGCTTCCGAGAAAGTGAAGACGGATGGCTGATAAAAAAGCAGCCTTATACGTTCGAGTTTCTACCGACGCGCAAAGGGAAGAGGGCTATTCGATTGATGCGCAGGAGGAAATGCTTATCGGCTACTGCGTAAGCCGCGGGATAAAGGATTATGAGGTCTATATCGACGGCGGCTTCAGCGGAAGCAACATAAACCGTCCGCGCCTTGCAGAGCTTATAAGCGATATTGAGGACGGTAAGATTAGCCACGTTATAGTTTACAAGCTTGACCGACTGTCGAGAAGCCAGAAGGATACTCTGTATCTTATTGAGGACGTGCTTATTCCGAACGGTGTAAGCTTCGTGTCGCTTAACGAAAATATGGACACCTCGACGCCTATAGGCCGCGCGATGCTTGGTATCATGTCTGCGTTTGCACAGCTTGAACGCGAGACGATCAAGGAAAGAACGCGGATGGGAATGAAGGAGCGTGTCAAAAGCGGACTGTGGCGCGGCGGCGGAAAGATCCCGTTCGGGTACGATTACGACAGCGAAAAGGGAATACTCGTTCCGAACGCTGACGCGGAGACCGTAAGACAAATGTACCGCCTTTATCTCGACGGCAACTCAATGATGTCGGTCGCGAGAAGCGTCGGTCTCAAGTACGAAAGAATGGCAGAGCAGATACTCCGCCGCAAAACGAACTGCGGATATATCGTTTATAACGGAAACGAATACAAGGGTCAGCACGAGGCGATAGTCTCAGAGGAGATCTATAACCGTGCTATCAGAATGATGGAGGAGCGCTCTCGGGCGCGTTATGCAGAGAAGAATCTGCTTGCAGGGCTTATATACTGCGGTGTCTGCGGAGCGAAGATGCGTTATCAGAAGTGGGGCAAGGCAGGGTATAAGATATACTGCTATTCCCAGGACAAGGGAAAGCCGCACCTCAGCCACGGAGAAAAATGCAATAATTATAAAATATGGGCGGACGAGCTCGAGGATGCGGTTAAAAATGATCTGTTTACGATCGCTGACAAGGACATCGAGGACGAGAGGGAGGAACGAAAGGACGCGTCGGAATTTATCGACGGGCAGATATCACGGCTCAATAAGCGTCTGAAAAATCTATATAATTTGTACTCAGATTCGGAAGACGACGCCTTGACCGAAGCTATCGGAGAAATAAAAAAGGAGCTCGACCGTGCAAAAAAGCGCAAGGCCGAGCTGGATAGAGAAAAGCATGAGCTGTCAAGCATAATGGAAATTCGCTCAGGACTGAAGAACGTTTCGGATACGTGGGACTATATGACTCTGAAGGAAAAGCAAAATGTTCTCCGAAGTCTGATCGAAAAGATCGTTGTCACATACGATAAAACGGATATCTACTATAAGCTTCCGATAGAATGATTATCTTCGGGAGCTTTTTCTGTATTCTCCCGGCGACATTCCGACGCTTGACAAAAACTGTCGCATAAAGTGCGTTACGTTATTGTATCCGAGCTCGTCGGATATTTGGTTGACGTGGAGATTTCCGAAGGTCAGCTTGTTTTTTGCCGCGTCGATACGGGCGTTTATCAGGTCGTTCATGGGGGAGTTGCCGAACACCGAACGGTAAGTGCTGTAAAAACGCGAGGGGCTCAGCCCGACGCGCTTCGCCATCTCGGGCACCGTCCAGGGATAAGAAAGATCGGAGAAAATGTCAGACCGAAGCTCGCGGAAGCGTTCCTCGGTATCAAGCGATACTCCGTACGGTGTTTCACCCGCTACGGCACGCGAAAGCTTTATGAAAAGCTCCTCGCTTTTTGCCGACATAAGCTTGCTTCCCATAGACTTGTCGGAGAAGAATTCGTGCTCAAGCTCCTTGACGATCGGAGTTATGAACTCGGAATGTGACGGCGTGAGCAGAACGTCGGTTGGAAGCGAAATTTTACTGAAATAATCCGGATCGTCGACGGTAAAATGAAACCAGTCGTGTACCATCGGTGCGTTATAGCGGTAAAGCTGGGGAGTTTTCGGGGAATAGATAAGACACGTGTGCGGCTTAGTAATGACCGATAGGCCGTCGATGACGACCTCAACGGTGTTTATGAAATGGAGAAAAGTATAAGTGTTAACGCCCTGCGGACGGTCGATAAGTATGTGTTTTTCGGGCCACATGTGGCGAATTTCGGTTAAAAGTATCATTCTTTCCTCCGTTTGCGTTTGAAATCATTTTATCATAGACAGTAGAATATGTCAATAAAATCGTACGTTTTGTTATTGAAAGAGTACTGAAAACGGCTTATAATTGGATTAACGGTAAACAAAAAACGTTTTATCAGGAGAAAAGAATATGATATATCGCATAGAGCATCCAAAACCTCAATTTGAAAGAGAAAGCTGGGCGAACCTTAACGGCATCTGGCAGTTTGAGATCGACCGCGAAAATACCGGTCGTGACCGTAAGCTTTACGAGTGCGGAAAGGCGCTTTCGGCTTCGATCAACGTTCCGTTCTGCCCGCAGAGCAAGCTTTCGGGAATCGGGGATACCGATTTTATGACCTCCGTTTGGTACAAGAGAACTGTCAGCGTGACGGAGGATCAGCTTAAGGGAAGAGTATTTATCCACTTTGGCGCAGTTGACTACGAGGCGACCGTGTACGTAAACGGCAAGAAGTGCGGCTATCATAAGGGCGGATACGTCTCCTTCAAGTGCGACGCGACCGATTACCTTACCGTCGGAGAAAACGAGATCTGCGTTCACGCGACCGATAACGAAAAGAGCGGACTTATCCCCTCGGGCAAGCAGTGCTATAAGCAGGACTCCTTCGGCTGCTTCTATACGAGAACGACGGGCATCTGGCAAACAGTTTGGTTTGAGTTCGTTCCGAAGAACTATATAGAAAAGGTCAAATATTATCCGAACGTCGACGAGGGAACTCTCACCGTCATGGCGTGGGTAAAGGGCGACGGAAAGCTTAAGGCAAGCGCTTCCTTTGAAGGAAAAGCGTGCGGCGAAGCAACGGCAGACATTACCTGCGAATATACGGCATTTACCATCAAGCTCACCGAAAAGCACCTTTGGGAAGTCGGCAAGGGCGGTCTATATGACCTTATCCTCACCTTTGGCGACGATACCGTAAAGAGCTATTTCGGACTTCGCTCGGTCGAGTTTCGCGATAAAAAATTCCTTCTTAACGGAAAGAGCGTTTTCCAGCGCCTCGTTCTCGACCAGGGCTTCTATCCCGACGGAATATACACCGCTCCGAGCGATAAGGATCTCGAAAACGACATCGACCTTTCGATGGCGATGGGCTTCAACGGCGCACGTCCTCACGAGAAGGTTTTTGAGGAAAGATACTTCTACCATGCTGACCGCAAGGGCTACCTCCTTTGGGGAGAGTATGCTGACTGGGGACTCGACCACACGCGTCCCGAGGCAATATACAGTATTCTTCCCGAATGGCTCGAGGAGATCGAGCGCGACTTCAACCATCCGTCGATAATCGGCTGGTGTCCCGAAAACGAGACCGAAAACCTTAAGGGTCACAGACCTGATTATAACGAGCTTTACCGTCAGCGCGACGAGCTCATTTCGACACTTTACAATGTGACGAAGGCGGTTGACCCGACCCGTCCCTGCGTAGACACGAGCGGTTATTATCACGTTAAGACCGATATTTACGACGTTCACGATTATGAGCAGGTCGTCGAGAAATTCGCTCAGACCTTCTCTGATCCTAAAACTCTCGGCTATGCTTCTTCGCCTCACCTTGAGCAGGGAAGACAGAGATACGACGGCACGCTCCCGTTCTTCGTAAGTGAATACGGCGGATTCGTATGGACCGACCGCAACGACGGCTGGGGCTACGGAAAGGGACCCGAGACAGAGGAAGAATTTATGTCCCGTCTTAAGGGTCTTACCGACGTTCTTCTCGATAACCCTAACATTTTCGGTTATTGCTACACGCAGCTCACCGACGTTGAGCAGGAGCAGAACGGCCTTCACACCTACGATAGAAAGCCGAAATTCCCGGCAGAAAAGATCTACCCGATCTTCTCTAAAAAAGCCGCAATTGAAGACTAAAAAAACAGCCCCGAAACGGGGCTGTTTTAATTATATCAGTTAAACGAATTGATGATGGCGAGAGTCTTTTCAGCCATCTTATCGAGCGCGCCGTCCTCAAAGGGATCAGACAGACCCGCGTCGGAGATGAGGTCGGGGAAGGACTTTTCTCCGCCCGTCTGACAGAAGTTGACGTAAGCTTCGAGCGCTTCGGCATAGTTCTCGCGCGATGCGCAGAGGAAGCCGATAGCGACCGTCTGTGCAAGGCAGTAATCTATATAGTAGAAGGGCGACTCGTATATGTGCATCTGATACTGCCAACGTGTGCCGAGTGAGAGGTAGGGCAGATTATCGTAGTCCATATACGGACGGTATTTTTTCTCAAGATTAAGCCATACGTTTTTGCGTTCAGCAGGAGTAAGGTCGGGATTAGCGTATATCTCGTGCTGGAACTCGTCGACCATTACGCCGTAAGGGATGAAATCGAGAGCCGAGATGAGGTGCTTTCTGCGGTAACGGTCTCCGTCGGCGCCGAAGAATGCGTTCATCGACGGCCAGGAGAAGAACTCCATACTCATCGAATGGCATTCAGCGGTTTCCGAGCCGCCGATTCCAAGCTCACAGTCGGGCTTATCGAGCGCCTTTTTCATGGCGAATGCGTGACCGAATTCGTGAGTAAGAACGTCGACGTCGCCCGTCGTGCCGTTGAAGTTGGCGAGAATAAAGGGCTGCTTGTAGTCCTCGAACACGGTACAGTATCCGCCGCCCCACTTGCCGTCGCGCGACTCAACGTCAAACGCTTCAGCTTCCTGCATCTGCTTCATAAAGGCGCCGATCTCGGGGCTCATAGCGTCGTACATCTTCTGAGCTTCCTTGAACATTCCGTCCTTATCAAGAACCGGAACGATAGAGCTTCCGCTTCCGTAGATGTCGTTATCGTAGAATGTGATCGAATCGTAGCCGAGCTCACGACGAACCTGCTCCTTGATCTTTCCGACAACGGGAACGAGCGATTTTCTTACGTTTTCTCTGAACGATGCGACCATATCGGCGTCGTAATCAAGACGTCCCATACGGTAGTATCCGAGCTCGGTAAAGGTCTCGTATCCGAGCTTCTTTGCAATTCGTGTACGGATCTTGACGAGTCGGTCGTAGATATCGTCGAGCTTCTCTGCATTTTTCTCAAGTCCCTCGCCGATAGCGGTGGCTGCCGCCTTTCTTACCGAACGGTCGGCGTCCTCAAGCTTGCCGCGGAGAACGGAAAGGGGCATTTCCTCGCCGTTATAGACGAATACCATAGTCGACATAAGCTGTGAGTATTCAGTAACGACGGTGTTTTCCTCCTGAAGATCGGAGATGATCTCGGGAGAGAAGGTCTTTCTTGCGATCTCCCACATCTTAAACAGACGTGAGCCGAGACGTTTTTCGAGGTCGGTACGGTAGGGGCTGTCGAGCATAAGAGCGGCGTAGTTCGTTCCTATCTCGCTGAAAAGGGGACCGACGTTGTCGTAATAGTCCATTTCACCCTTGTAGAACTCGTCCTTCGTGTTGAGAGTGTAACGGCAATACGCAAGCGAATACTGCGTCTCGTACTTGCGCATTTCCGCTCTGAAGGCCTTTCTTGCGCGCATTACGCAGTTTGCGCACATTGCCTCCTTCATTGCATTTTCAAACTTTTCAAAAGCCGCCTTGCCTTCCTCTATCGTATATCTCTTGTAGGGAAGGTCGGCTACCTTAATTACTGACATTTTCCTGTTCCTCTTTTCCTTTATTTGATCTTGCGAGCTTTTCGGCTTCGCGTTTTTCTTTTGCGTAAATGTGTATCTCCTCCGTCGCGAACGCGAGCTGAGTTATGACGTCCTTTTTGGAAAGGTAACACCAGAAGCTGTCGTCGGGGATCGAAATGTCGACGCAGTCGCCGTTACCGCGGTAATCGTATTCGATGTGCATACTCTCGAGTGCGATTCCGGGCTTTTCGACGGTGATTTCCTCGCCGTAGCAGGTGCAGGTCAGCGTCGTTCCCTCGGGGGTCTGGACGAGCTTACCCTCGCCCTGCTTGTAGAACTTGAGGGAATTTGGAAGCGTCTCGACGCGGACGGTATCCTCGAAATAGTAGGTTCCGTTTCTTATACGCTCACGGACGATATCGCGCTCCCATCTTGACCATTCGGGGATCGATGAGAACTCTGTTCTTCCGTCGTCACCCTCAAGCTGACCGTATTCGGTCATGTACCAGGTCTTGCCGCACTCGGTACAGGAAAGCGTTGCTCCGCTTGCCTCCATCTTGCCCTCTGTTCCGCACTTCGGACACTTATAAAGGAGTCTGTTAAGCCCCTTCGCTCTTTCTGGGTGGTCGATCTTTATCTTGTTTTCAAGCTGCCATGCGAAATCGTCGTACTGATACGCTTCCTTGATCTTCTCAAAAAGCTCCTTCGAGGAATACTTCTTGAGGTCCTCGACGGTAAAGAGCGGGTACATTTCGGCTTCAACGTAGGTCTTTTTGTTTATCTTGTTCCACTGCGGACAGGTGACGAAGTTGCCGTGTATCTTCAGCATTACGACCGGCACCTTGAGTATCTTGACAAGCTGGCCGAGCGATTCGGGCAGGAACGAGGTTCTTCCGTCAAGGGAGTATCTCGCCTCGGCAAACAGTGCAAATACCGTCTTTAATTCGTGCAGACAGTATTTAATGTTCTTCACGAGGTGAACGTCCGAAACGTACTTTCTCTTTCCGAGAACGCCCATGCTTCTCATGAGTATCTCGGTGTAATCGCGGAAGCCCTCAAGGGTCATTACGTTATTTGCCTTGTATGGATGCGTCGCCATCATCATAACGTTGAGGTCGACCATCGACGCGTGGTTAATGAGAAGAAGATAGGGCTTGCCCTCGTATTCCTCCATGCCGCGCTTGATAATTTTCGCGTTTCTAGTTTTGAGGTCGGGCTTGCAGAGAATCGTTTTTGCAAGGAAATTGAGGGTAGAGCTGGGCTTTTTCGGTTTTTTTGCGAAGTCAAATCGCTTAATGTTCTTTGCCACGGCAGGTCTCACTTTCTGTATATGGAAATAATAAAGTCAAGCTCGGTATCGAGCTTGTCTGCGTGCTTCAGCTTTTCGGCGTCGGAAACCGACGTTTTCCAGTAATACGGCGTCATCAAAAAGAGCGACGAGATATGCTCCTTTGAAACGGTAACGCTGTATTTTACACGTTCATCTCGTATTTTTGTGAATCCGTCGTATAACGTATCGGATTCCTCATTGTCGTATGGGGTGTCGTAAACGAGCGATTTGAGCCCGTTCAGATGCTCTGTTCCCGGATGGCAGACTATCATTATTCCGTCCTCCTTGAGGATCCTATGCGCTTCCTTATCGGGAACGGGAGCAAATACCGAGATAAGCGCGTCGTATGACGCGTCAGGGAGCGGCATATCGAATATACCGCAGACTGCGTAATTTATAGGATCACGCTTGCTCTTTTCTGCTTTTGCCGCGAGCTTGACCGACGTCTTTGCAAGATCAAAGCCGACGATTTCCGCATTTTCGTTTTCGCTCTTTATGACTCTCGAATAGTAGCCCTCGCCGCAGCCGGCGTCGCATATTTTTACTGCAGAAAACTCATTTATGACTGCCGAGATGCCTTTTGCAAACGGCTCGTAATAGCCGGCACTCAAAAATTCGTGACGCGCCCGGCACATATCGGGACTGTCGCCGCCGCTTATTTTGCCCATAACGAGGTTAACGTATCCCTCGGAGGAGAGATCAAAGCAATGTCCCGTATCACATTTGAGAGAGCTTCCGATTTTAGTTAACGCGCTTTTGCACTTCGGACAGAGAAATACGCTCACTTCACGTTTTCTCCGTGCTTTTTCTTGTAACGGCGGAGTATCGGCTTTTCAAGCGCTCTCTTTGAACGGAAGAAAAGGGAGGTCTTATCCTTTATCGGCTTTACGAGTATCGCGAAAAGTCCGAGACGCTTCGCGCTCCATACGTCGGTAAATACCTGGTCTCCGATGACTGCGGTGTTCGTTACGTCGGTTCCGAGGTGCTTCATTGCCGCGCGGTAGCATTTGCCCGACGGCTTATGGCTGTCCCATGTCGCGAAAAGGTTAAGCTCGGAATTAAAGAGCTCGACTCTTTCCTTGTGGTTGTTCGATATGAACGCCGCAGAGATTCCGACGTTTTTAAGCTCCTCGAGCCATTTGAGAACGCTCTCCGTCGGCTTCGGGTCGTCGTAGGTGACGAGAGTATTGTCGATGTCAAGAAGCACCGCCTTGATTCCGCGCTCCTTAAGCATCTCGGGAGTTATTTTGTATATATCGTCAAGATATATATCCGGCATAAAATATCTGTCTGTGATCAAAATAGCAGTCTCCATACGTTTAATAAGAAAATTATACCATAAAAAACGTCTGTTTTCAATACTAAAGGAAGGAAATGTTTACAAATTACCCTTGCAATAAGGGCTTAATAAGGGTATAATTGAAGTGAAAGTAAAAGAAGGGAAAAATCTAAATGGGATACCCGAGCTTGCTCTACTATACGAAGCCGAATAAAAAAGCGATCGACATATCGGTTTTTGAGGATCTTCAGCTTCTTAATTTCATACCGAAAAGAGTTGCCAAAAGCGCCTGTGTTCTTTGCGAAAAGGAGAATATCCTCCCGCGTCAGGAGCTTTTTCAGCGCTTGAACGACAAAAAGATTAAGGAAAAGCTTGCTGCTCTTTACGATATCGCATGTGAGCTTTATTCTCTCAATTCCGCATATAAGGATGCTCCGACGGATGAGGGGAAATGTATCATTTTCCTTTTTTTGTGCGAGGCGGTAAGAGTGTTTACCGAGGGCGCGTCGGAATGTGACATGGGCGACCCGTTGTCGAGTCGATTTGCTTCCGAGATGCAAAAGGAAAAGGAAGACGAAAGGTATATAAAAATGTCTGAGGAGCTTTCATGTCTCATACCCGAAGCCGAAAAGCTGCTTACCAATTCTCTGTGCGTCTCGGGAAACAAGGTGAGAATGACAGAGGGCGGCGCCGACACCTTCCTTAACGGCATCATTTCCTGTGCCGAAACCCTTGGCACCGATATTCCCAAAGTGAAAAATCCCGAGAGCCGCGAGCTTTCTCCCGATATTGTGAACGGTGCGGCATCGCTCTGCCCCGAGCTTATGAAGAAGCTCAAGGCGTTCAAGAGCGAGTTCCTTTCGTACTATCGCCCGAATATCGTATATTACCGTAAGGAGATAGAGTTTTACCTTACAATGCTTGATTTTACCGACAGAATAAGAGAAGCCGGCATACCGCTTACCTATCCGACTGTCGGAGAGGGAAGAATAATCAGTATATCAGAGGCGTACGACGTTTCGCTTCTTGCAAAGGGCGAGACGAATATCGTTCCGAACGATATAAGCTTTACGACCGAGGAGCCGTTCTACTTCCTGACGGGCGCAAACGGAGGCGGTAAAACGACTTATCTGCGTACCGTCGGTATCGCTGTTCTTATGTTCCTTCTCGGATGTCCCGTTGCCTGCCGAAGCGCGACGATATCCGATATCAGCTCGATATTTGCGCATTTTCCGCGTGACGAGCGCTTCGACGGAAGCGGACGCTTCGTTGAGGAGAATAACCGCGTGAACTCTATCCTTGAAAATATGGACGAAAACTCGCTCGTTCTTCTTAACGAGACGTATTCTACGACGAACGAGGAAAACGCCGTCAAGATGACCGAAAAGCTCGCGAATGAGCTTTGGGAGAAGCGCATTTTCGGCCTTTATATTACGCATCAACACGGTCTCGGTGAGAGCGAAATACCGTATCTTAACGTTCTTATAGACCTTAACGACGAAAACCGCCGCACCTATAAGATAGCACGCCAAAAGAGCGTCGGCGGCTCATACGCGAAGGATATTCTCATAAGATGCGGACTTACGCTTGAAGCACTCGAAAACCGCTTCGGCAAGCTTGACCATGGGGAGGACAGATAATGAAATTCAGTTTACTGACAAAGATCCCCGATAATTACGCAGAATGTCAGGTCATATACGATCTTTCTGTCGACCGCGCGGTCAAGGAGATAGTAACCGATAAAAGACGCGCCGAATATTTCCTTTCGGTGCTCGAAAAGCCGCTTGCCAAAAAGGAAAATATAATATTCCGTCAGGAGATCTATTCCGATCTTAAAAATATAGACGGACTTCTTCCTGCGCTTAAAACGCTGTTCTTGCGTTATGATAAGATAAAGAGTGACTGGCAGGAGATGAAGCTCGGCGCAGTGAATAACAAGGGCTCGGAGATCAATTCCGAGGCGCTCCTTGAGCACACATTTGCCTCACTTAAGGTGACGGCAATATTCCCGTCGACCATCGCGTCCTTTTTCGGAACGATAGGCGAAACGCTCGGAAGCTATCCGATAAAGAGCGAGGGACTTATCGCCATACGCGACTGGTGCATCGGAATGACCGAAAACGAGGCACTCGGCGAGCTCGTCAATATATCGCAGCGCTTCAGATATAAGGCGCCCGAGGACTTCGATTTTACCGTGGTTTTCACGCTTGACCGTGCATTGCGTCTCTTTTCCTGCGACCTTTCTGACATAACCGAAAAGAAGCACGATTCCAGCGCATTTTCGAAGCTCTTCGGAAAGAGGAAGGACGGGGACGGAGTCGAAATAAAGGCAGTTATTTCGCAGGCGGGAGAGGATCCGCTGACCGATTCGCAGTACATTCTTAACGAGGCGCTGTCGCGCATTGATTCGGCACTTACAAAGGTGACGAACGACGTTTACGACGCATTCTTCGGGCTTTCAAACGAGCTTATGTTCTATGAGAGTGCGCTCCTTTACGCCGAAAAGGCGGAGGATGCGGGTGTTCCGCTTACGCTTCCGACAGTGCTTCCCGAGGAAAGCGACTGCTTCTCGCTTATGGGGCTTCGCGAGCTTGTGCTCCTTTCTAACGGACTCGGTGCAAAGACTGTTCCGAACGATCTGTCGCTTGAGGGAGAAACGGCAGGACTGCTCGTCAAGGGTCTTACCGATAGCGGTAAAACAGTATATCTGCGCGCAATAGGCGGCGCACAGCTCTTTATGCAGGCAGGACTTCCGGTGCTTGCCGAAAGCGCGACTATGAGCATCCGCCGCGGCTTCTTCTCTCATTTTTCCTCGGCAGAGGAGGAGTTCCTCAAGGGCGACGCGAGGGGAAGATTCGACCAGGAGGCAAGAGAGATAGCGGCGATCCTCGATAAGCTGACGCCCTATTCGCTTCTGCTCCTCAACGAAACCTTCCAGACGACCTCGTATAAAGAGGGAACGAAGAGCATTTACGATATTCTCCGCTTTATGCCGAAGCTCAAGACAAAATATGTTTTCGTCACGCACCTGACTGCGCTTTTCGGCTATATGGAGAGCGAAAAGGTGATTCTTGCGCATACCTCCGATGATGAGGAAAGCAAGTACAAGATAATTGTAGAATAACAAAAACCGCCCGAGGTTTTCCTCGGGCGGACTTTTATATAAGCAGATCTTCTTCCGTCAATTTAGGCATCGGGGGCATCGGACGCGGAACGCGCTTGAGCGGATCGTAGGCGAACTTCTTGCAGCAGAATTCCTTATTTACGATGCCGCGTAGCGAACAGAGAACGTTCTCGTCGTCGGCGATAACGGTCGCGTTTTCACAGTATATACAGACCTTTGAGATCTCGAGTTTTTCGGTTAGCTTCTTTTTCTTCTTACACATTTCTGTATCCTCAAATAATTACTTTTATCATTATACACCATATTGCGACAAATTTCAAACCTTTTTGCAAAAAATATTGCAAAATTTTAAGAAAATGTGAAATCCCCTGCCGAAGCAGGGGATTTTTTAGATTTTAACGGGTTTTTTCAGCTTTTTTATCCAAGAAATGACAGAGGCGATAATGAACATTATAAGCTCAACGCAGACGACACTCGCTCCTGCCGGAGTCGAAAGGAAATAAGAGCCGACAAGTCCGACGGTAAATCCGAATATCGGAAGGAGAGCCGACAGAATAACGACGCCCTTAAAGCTTTTCATCAACCTCATCGCCGTCATAGGCGGAAATACGATGAGCGCGGAAATGAGAAGCGTTCCCATAAAGCGCATACCGATAACGATGGTAACTGCCGAAAGAAGCGCCAAAAGTGTATCGTAAAGACGCACCTTGACTCCCGTCGCCTTTGCGAAGCTCGGGTCGAAGGTTACCGAGAAAATGCGGTTGAACATAAGACAGTAGATCGGGATAACGACCGCCGCAAGGGCGATAGACCATATAAGATCGTTTTTGCTGAGCGCAAGAATCGAGCCGAACATATAGCCGTTAAGGTCAATATTCGCTCCCGGGGAAAGGGAAGCGGCAACCGTACCGATGGCAAGCGCACCTGTTGAAATGATTGCAGTAAGCGCGTCGCCCTTCATCTTGCCCTTTTCGTTAAGCCGCAAAAGACCGAATGCGGAAAGCCCAACCGTCGGCACGGTCAGCGCCATAGGCGCTATAGACATTGCAGATCCGATAGCAAGAGAGGCGAACGCAACGTGTGAAAGTCCGTCGCCGATCATCGAATATCTTTTAAGCACAAGGCACACGCCGAGAAGCGCGGCGCATAAAGAGATCAGTATTCCGCATATAAGCGCATATACCATGGAATCGAGCGAGAACATGATTCGAAGCTCGTTTATGAACGCAGTCATATTTTGCAGCCCCCCTCGTGATCGTGCTCGTGCGGCTTTGCATCGGTATAGGAATAGCCGTCGTTACGGAGAATTAGAAGCTTGTCCGCAACGGCAAGAGCGCAGTGAATATCGTGAGAAACCATTATGACGGTTATGCCCTCGTCCTTAAGACGGTGAATTATCTTGTAAAACTCGGATGTCGCCGTCGGATCAAGACCTGCTACCGGCTCGTCAAGGAGTATGCGTCGAGTCGCCGCACAAAGTGCGCGCGCAAGCAGAACTCTCTGCTGCTGACCGCCCGAAAGCTCCGCAAAGCTCTTCTCCTTTAGATCGACAATGTCAAGAAGTGCCAGCTTCGCCATCGCTTCATCTTTGTCGTTTTTCGTGTAAAAGGGAAGACGTTTCCCACTGTTCAGCTTGCCCGAAAGCACGACCTCCCAGACCGACGCGGGAAAGTCGCTCTGCGCGTCGCTTCTCTGCGGCAGATAACCGATGCCTTCCTTCGACCTTCCGTCAAAGAAGACGATCTCACCGCGAGAGGCGTCCTTCAACCCGAGAAGTGCCTTGATAAGCGTGCTTTTTCCCGTTCCGTTTTCGCCTGCTATACAGAGGCACTTTCCCGCTTCAAGCGAAAAGGAAAGTCCCTCGATGACCGATGCGCTCCCGTACGAAAGCCACAGGTCCTTACATTCTATTGCAGTCATTATAACCTCGATTTGAAAATGATTATCAATTTCATATTATATCACCGAATTAGCGTTAAATCAATAGTATACAACTAAAAAAGAGCAAGTAAATTTAACTTTGTTGAAAAAAGCATTGAAAAAAAGGGAAAAATGTGTTATAATAAACCGTTAAATTCAGAATAAGGGATGATAAGATTTTGGTAAGAAACGATTTAAGAAACATAGCGATCATAGCCCACGTTGACCACGGAAAGACAACTCTCGTCGACCAGATGCTCAAGCAGGGCGGTGTATACCGTGAAAATCAGGCGACGGAAGAGCGAGTAATGGACTCTAACGCCCTTGAAAAGGAAAGAGGAATCACTATCCTCGCAAAGAACACGGCGGTACGCTATAAGGACGTAAAGATCAATATTATAGACACCCCCGGACACGCAGACTTCTCGGGCGAGGTCGAGCGAATCCTCAAGATGGTAAACGGAGTAATTCTGCTTGTCGACGCTGCAGAAGGACCGATGCCGCAGACGCGCTTCGTGCTTCAGAAGGCGCTCGAGCTTAACCACAGAGTTATCGTTGTTGTAAACAAGGTAGATAAGCCCGACGCAAGAATCGAAGAGGTAGAGGACGAGGTCCTCGAGCTTCTTATGGATCTTGACGCAACCGACGATCAGCTCGATTCCCCGATGCTTTTCTGCTCGGGCAGAGCGGGTACTGCGTCGTTCACCCCCTACGAGCCGGGCGTTGACCTTCAGCCGCTTTTTGATACTATTCTCGAATACATCCCCGCTCCCGAGGGGGACGAAAACGGCGAGCTTCAGCTTCTCGTTTCCTCGATAGATTACAGCGAGTACGTCGGCAGAATGGGTATCGGACGCATTGAGCGCGGCTCTATCAAGGTAAACCAGGATGCGATGATCTGCAATTACCACACGGGCGCAAATCCCGTAAAAACGAGGATCGTCTCGCTTCAGACCTTTGACGGCCTCGGCAGAAGAACGGTTGAAAGCGCAAACGTAGGCGACATCGTCTGCTTCTCGGGCGCTGAAAATATCACGATCGGTGATACGATAACCTCTGTAACTGCTCCCGAGCCGCTTCCTTTCGTTAAGATAAGCGAGCCGACGATCGAAATGACGTTTGCTGTAAACGACAGCCCGTTTGCAGGACGCGAGGGTAAGTTCGTTACTACAAGACAGATCAGAGAACGCCTCTACCGCGAGCTTCTTAAGGACGTTTCGCTCCGCGTTGAGGACGGCGAGACGACGGATAGCTTCAAGGTAGCAGGACGAGGAGAGATGCACCTCTCGATACTCGTCGAGACCATGCGCCGTGAGGGATATGAGCTTTCGCTCTCGACGCCACGCGTGCTTTATAAGGAGATAGACGGCGTAAAGAACGAGCCGTACGAGAGAGTTCAGATCGACGTGCCCGAAATGTATATGGGATCGGTCATCGAAAAGCTCAATATGCGTAAGGGCGAGCTGCTTGAAATGGGCAACCGCGGAAGCCGTATGGAGCTTCACTATCTTATCCCCTCGCGCTGTCTCTTCGGATACAGAAGCGAATTTCTTACCGCAACACGCGGAGAGGGAATTATGAATACTGTTTTCGAGGGATATCACCCCTATAAGGGCGATATGCCGTCGCGCCAGACGGGTTCTCTTGTCGCGTCGGAAAAGGGAATTACGACCTCTTACGGTCTCTTTAACTCGCAGGAGCGCGGACAGCTCTTCGTCGGCGTTCAGACGGAAGTATACGAGGGAATGATCGTCGGTGAAAACCCGAAGCAGGGCGATATCGAGATCAACCCCTGTAAGACGAAGCAGCTCACCGCGATCCGTTCAAAGGGCGCAGACGAAAAGCTCATCCTTACTCCTCATAAGGTAATGTCGCTTGAGGAAGCAATCGAGTTTATCGCGGACGACGAGCTTATCGAGGTAACGCCTAAGGGACTTCGTCTCCGTAAGGTAATTCTTGATACCCCGACCCGTAAAAAGGCACAGGCGGCAAAGAAAAAACAGCAGTAATTTGCTGAAAAGAGGTAAAGATGAAGCATAAAAAGCTGCGCGTAGCGTACCTGATAGCGTTTCTTGTCTTACTGTTTACAGAGATACTGATAGGCGCATTCGTGCACGACGCATTCGTCCGTCCGTACATCGGCGACGTGCTCGTCGTTATATTGATATATTGTCTTATCAGAATTGTAAAACCGACGGGAATAAAGCTCTTGCCGCTTTACGTTTTCATCTTTGCACTCTTGGTCGAGCTTCTTCAACTCGTAAAAATCGTTGATCTGCTCGGAATACCGCACGATTCGATAGTAGCGATTATGGTCGGAACGTCATTTTCGTTCATAGATATAATCTGCTACGCAGTCGGCTGCGGAATTACCTATATAACTGAACTAATAATAAAAAAGCGCCCGTGATCGAGTGCTTTTTTTATATTGCGGTGCGCCGAGGACGTCGCACCCTACCGAGAAACGTTCAAAATTTGCGCGGTAGGGGCTGGCGCCTCGACAGCCCGTAAAAACGGTGTTACATCGCAACCGACGGACGACCAATGGTCGCTCCTACGGTGCGCAGAGGACGTCGCACCCTGCAAAAGTCGCACTATTATTTACATTTCATTCTAATTTCTTGTTTATTATCTATTCTTTATTCTCTATTATCTAAAAACTCCACCCGATTTCGGGTGGAGTTTTCTCTATCACTTCGGCTGTGTAAATCCGACCTTGCGGTAGACCT
>JAFTTT010000017.1 GCA_017466625.1 Clostridia bacterium | reverse complement strand
TTATCAGAATCATCGTCATTATGTTTTTTGCGGTTCAGGTGGTCGATTATTCCGCCGATACAAGTGCCGAATCCAACTCCGATACACATTCCGATCGGTATATTGTTCATCGGCGCGCCGATAGCCATGCCAATGCTTATGCCTAAGCACATAAATATCGGCATATAGAATGTAGTATTCTGTGTATTCTTGTCGTTTTTCATAATTATTCAAAGGAAACGATATACTTGCCCTTAGCTCTTTCCTTCTTGTCAGCAAGAACGGAGGGAAGCTCGTCTACCGAGATCATTTTGTAGATCATAGAGGAAACGTCGACCTTCTTATTCTCAATAAGCTTGAGCGCGCGCGACTGTGTGTAGGGATGAATGAATGACGCCTTAAGGACGATCTCCTTCTTGAAGATCTCAAAGGGCTTTATTTTGATTTCGTCGTTAGGACGGGTAAGACCGAACATCATTACAGTCGAATATTTGCCCGCAAGGGAGATCGCCTGCTCAATGGTCGCAGTCTTGCCGACGCATTCAATAACGGTGTTGATTCTCGTTATGTTGTTCTGGGCAAGAACGTCAGAGACGTTTTCGTTGATCGGGTCGATAACGATGTCTGCACCGAGCTTGAGAGCGTGATCGCGCTTTTCCTTGATCGGCTCAACGAGAATTAGATTAGCCGCGCCCTTGAGAGAAGCGAGCTGAAGCATGATAAGACCGATCATACCGCCGCCGATAACGAGAACGGTATCTCCGCAGTTGATGTTACACATATCGATTCCGTGCAGACAGCAAGCGACGGGCTCCGTCATTGCCGCCTCGGCAAAGGAAATATCCTTCTCAAACTTATAGACCTGCGACATGGGAACGAGACAGTATTCGGCAAAGCCGCCGTCAACGGTAGTTCCAATGCCTATCATATTCTCGCAGAAATGACCCACACCGTCCTTGCAGAACGAGCACTCGTTACAAAGCTTGTTAGGGTCAACACATACCTTATCGCCAACCTTAATGCCGTTAACCATCTCACCGACTTCAACGACCTCGCCCGCGAATTCATGTCCGAGAGTTGTTCCTGCAGGAGTGGGAGCCGCGCCTTCATCACCGTCGAAAATATGCATATCGGTACCGCAGATTCCGCATGCCTTGATCTTTACAAGAACCTTGTCACCGTATGCCTTCGGGATCTCGCGATCCTCAATTCTTAAATCCTCTTTTTTGTAAAATACTGCCGCTTTCATTTTATTCCTCCATATAGCTTGGTATTGAAGCGATTCCGCCTTTTTTCTCGGTGCTTTTGCCCGAGAGCAGGATCGCTGTTTTTACGTATTTTTCAATGTTGACAAAGGGAAGGGAATCCTTCTCGATTCCGTCCTTAATAAGACCGTAGATAAAGCTGCCGAAGAATATGTCACCCGCGCCCGTCGTGTCAACGACGTCTGCCTTGATTGTAGGAAGGAAGCCGTTTCCCGCCTTCGAATAATAACGGACTCCGTTGCCGCCGTCGGTTATGAGCAGGATCTTCATTCCGATATCAAGAAGCGCTCTTGCGGCATTGTCGATGTCGTCGCATCCGCTGATTAGAAGCGCCTCCTCGTAGGCGACCTTGACGACGTCTGCATAGGACATGTAATCTTTCATTGCGCGCTTTGCGTGATCCTCGCTGTCCCAGAGAAGAGGGCGGTAGTTGGGATCGTAGGTGATTATGCAGCCCGCTTCCTTCGCTGCCTTGAGCGCTTTTTCGGTCGCACTTATCATCGGCTCGTTTGTCAGCGAAAGAGAACCGAAATGGAAGAATTTGGATTCCTTAATTACGTCGGTATCAATATCCTCTTCGGATAAGTGCGCGTCTGCTCCGAAACGGCGGTAGAAGCTGAAATCTCTGTCGCCGTTTTTGTCAAGAGATACGAATGCAAGGGTCGTATTGTGAACGTCATCAACAGCGATTCCGGAAGTTTCAACTCCCGTGCTCTTCATAGTTTCGATAAGAAACTCGCCAAACATATCGGCTCCGACTTTTGTAAAGAAATAACACTTGCCGCCGAACTTTGAAATTGCCGCAAGAAGATTAGCAGGCGCGCCGCCGGCATTTCGTCCGAATAATTTGGCACCGTCAGACGCGTTTCCGTACGGAGTAAAGTCGATAAGAAGCTCGCCGAGAGCAGAAATATCGTATTTCATATATTACCTCATTCGTTAAAGACAATAAATATGGGTTCTCGTTTTTTGTAAACGTAATAACCGTCAAAGCCGATATCGGTAAGCATATTCTTCGCTTCGTTGAAGCCGACCGAGACGTTTTTGCTTATGTGAGCGTCACTGCCGATCGAAACGCGTCGACCGCCCATTTCGTAATAGAGGGAAAGAATATCCTTTTCCGGCATAAAATATTTGCCGTCAGTTGAATATCCCGACGTGTTGATCTCAAGGGAAATACCGCGATCGATGACTTCTCTAAGAACGCTTCGGATCTTACTTTCAAAGAGCCAAATATCTATATCACGTTTATACTTTCCGTTAATGTAGCGGAGAGGGCATGTGAGATGCGTGAGAATGTCAAAATCGGTCTTATAGAGCATTTCGAGCATAAGATCGAAGTAGAGATCGATAAAGCCGATGATCTTTTCCTTGGGCATCGAGCTGAAATCAATCCTCGAATAACTGTCGTCGATATCCTGAAAATATACGGTATGTATCGAGCCGAGAACAACGTCGTAGTCTGTGAGTGCAAGGGTGTTTTCGGCACCTTCCTCATTCGTCAGATATTCAGCCATCTCAATTCCCATGTAGATCTCGAGCTGACCGTCGTATTTTCTCTTTGCTTCATTTACGTCGGCAATGCATTTCTTAAAACGGTTTATAGTGTCGTCCTTTTCAAAGAAGCAAATGTCAGCGTGATCTGTTATCGCAATGCCGCGCAGCCCCTTTTCGATAGCGGCACGGCAAGCATCGTCAACGCTCTGCCGTCCGTCAAGGGAATTGTCGGAATGCATGTGAAAATCGTATTTTATCATAACATCTCCGTGGTAATAGCACCGTCAGTCTCGATCACGTCGGCGCCGAGCTCTACGCATCTTGCCAGATCAGACGGATCTGTAATGATCCAAAGACCGACAAGGCCGTATTTCTTCGCGAGCTCAACCTGCTCCATGTCAGCGGCGGGATATTCAAGCCACGGCATTTTGTTGAGCGGCAGCCAAATGTATAGCGGATTATTTGGTGCAACCTTTTTTAGCTTTTCCAATGTCTCATAGTTAACGGGGCCGTCATAGTGAATATCACAGGAAGGGAACCGCTTAACGATCCTTTCGGTAAAGGCGAGATCGTTTGAGGTGAATCCGAAGATTTCTTCCTCGTGGTGCTCTGCAACTGCGTCAAAAAATGAGTCGATCTGCTCGTCGGTAAAACGCTGAAGAACGTTATCGAACTTAAGCTTGACCTTATTTTCGCAAGCGAAGTTAAAAACGTCCTCAAGGGTAGGTATCTTTTCCCCCTTGAACCGTTCAGACATATAGACTCCGAAATCGTATTTTGCCAAATCATCGAAGATCACGTCGCTGATCTTGATATCATTTTCAAGAGGGGAAGCATCGAGGTTTCTTGCGGTTCGCGCAAGAGAGAAGTCGTGAAGGATGACACATCTATTGTCCTTAGTAAACTTCATATCAAGCTCGATTATTCCGTATCCTTCGTCATAAGCGGCGCGAAAAGCCGACATCGTATTCTCGGGGAAGCGTTTACTGTCGCCCCTGTGTGCTTGAAGAATCATATTGCCTCCGAAAGAAAAATTTGTCTAACAGTAATATAACACATATTATCTCGAAAATCAATAACAATGGCATTAAATTTTTAGAAAAAGGCGCGTTTCTCTATTGAAATATACGCGAAAATATGATAGAATCAAAATATAAAGTTTCACTTATAAAAGAGGTAAATAATATGTTGAAAGCCGGATTTTCACGCGTAAACATCAACCCGATGATGGGTATAGGCATCGACGGATACTTTATTCCGAGAAAAGCCGAAGGAATACTTGACGACCTTGAAGCAAACGCCGTTTCTATCTCGCTCGGAGACAAAAGACAGATTTTTGTTACAACGGACAGCACGGGAATCCTCAAGGACATAGTTGATGAAGTCTCGAAGCTCTGCAACGAGCGCTTTGGGCTTCCGATCGGCACGGTACATATTGCGGCTACCCATACTCATACCGCTCCGTACAACGGACTCGGAAACAGTGATCCCCTCGTAAAGCAGTATTCGGAAATGCTTGTCTTGAAGCTGGTTGACGCAGTAAAGTTTGCCCTTGATGACGAAAAGCCCGCAAAGCTCGGATTCGGTAAGGCGTATGCTCCAAACATCGGCTTCTGCCGCCGCTTTATAATGAAGGACGGCTCGATCAGAACTAATCCCGGTGCAGGCAACCCAGATATTCTCAAGCCGATCAGCGAGATCGACCAGAGTGTAAGCGTTCTCCGCTTTGACCGTGAAAACGCAAACACTATCGTAATGATAAACTACGCTAACCACCCCGACGTTGTCGGCGGCTGCAAGCTTTCCGCTGACTGGCCCGGATTTGCAAGAAGAACGGTTGAGCGCGCTATCGACAATACCTCTGTCGTCCTTTATAACGGTGCTCTCGGCGATATTAACCACGTTAACGTATTCCCGAAGGGTGGAGACAATAACGACCTTACAAATGATTTTGACGACGTTATGCGCGGTTACGGACACGCGCGCCACATGGGCAACGTCGTTGCTGCGGCAGTACTTCAGGTGTACGACAAGGTAGAATACGTTGACGTTGACAGCTTCACCTACAAGACTATCACGGTAAACGTCCCTGCGAACAAGGCAAAGGAAGAAGAGCTTCCCGAAGCTATCCGCATAAACGACCTTCATAACGCAGGCAGAGACGACGAGCTTCCTTACGCAGGCATGGAGCTCACGACCGTAGTCGCTGAAGCGGGCAGAATGGTCGCTATGATGAACGCTCCCGATTATTTCGGAACGAGCGTTTCGGCTGCAAAGCTTGGTAGGATCGGATTTATCACGATGCCCGGCGAAGCATTCTCCGATATTCAGGTCGCACTCAAGCAAGCAGAGGGATATGACTGCGTATTTGTGATCGGACTTGCCGATGAATATTCGGGTTATTTCCCGATGATGAGCGCATACGACGAGGGCGGATACGAGGCAAGAAGCTCACGCTTCCGCGCAGGAGTCGGTGAGCTCTATATCGAGGAAGGCAAAAAGCTTCTCGAATCTCTTTAATTAAAATTTAAGGACTCAACGCGATGCGTTGAGTCCTTTCTTTATTTCTTAACTTCTTTGCCGCAAAGGGTAATGCACTTTTCCGCAAGTGCTTCCATTGCGTCGACGATATCTCCGCTATGTAGGGTCAGATTATTGTCGGAGTTGATTACAGAAAGCTCGGTGCAGCCGAGAATGATAACGTCACAGCCGTCGTGACGAAGCTCGTCAATGATCTTCAAAAATCCGTGAACGTCAACGTCCTTGCCCGCCTTTACCTGGCGGTAGATAATATCCATGATGGTTTTCTGGCTGTTCTCAGACGGATAGGCACAGGAAAAACCGTGCTTCTCAATAACTTTGCCGTAAACTCCGCTTTGAACCGTGCCGTCGGTAGCAAGAACCCCGATTTTTTTTAGGTTTGGTTTTTTAGCTAATGCTGCATTGACCGCTTCCTCGATCATATTCACGATAGTGACGCTGGTCGACGCCTGAAGCTCGTCGTAAAAATAGTGAGCCGTGTTGCAGGTGATTACGATATAATCACAGCCGAGGCCTGCGAGTCTGTTAATGCCGTCCGTAAGCTTCGGTGCGGGATCTATATCGCTTTTTCCGAGAATGTAGGAGGTTCGGTCGGGAATGGTGTTGTCGTTGAACATAAAGAGCGGAATATGCTCCTGGTCCGTTTCTGCCTTTGTCATGTTGATCATCATTTCAGCAAAGCGAACCGATGCAAGAGGGCCGACACCGCCCAAAACTCCGAGTGTTTTAGTTTTCATATTACTTTTCAAGCTTTCCGTAGACCGGCGTGGACGTCTTTTCCATACGGCGGTATTTTCTGTATTGGTTGAAGTAGGCACCGAGAACGTAGTAAGCGCGCTTCGGGTTCATGTCTGGCTTATAGAATAGGGGATAGCTCGCCTTTCCCGACCAGAAGAGCTTCTTCGCCTTCTTTTTAAGTTCAGGGTGATGCTTCGTGTATCTCTTGATGATGCCCATGGGGACAACGGTGAAGAGATGCTCCTTGTTATCAGCAACAGTGTATTCAAGCTCCTTTTCGTAAATAAGATCGTCTACGATCCATTTTACGGTATTGAAGCCGCTGCCCGTCACGTAGAAATTACTTCTTCCGAGACGAACGTTGATCTCAAAGAAATTGTAGCTTCCGTCTCTTTCGTCGTATTTGATATCAAAATTCGCAAATCCTGTGTATCCGATATGCTCAAGGAATTTTGTAGCCGCCGCAACTATCTTCTCGTCAACGTCGTTGATGATAACGACGGGATTTCCGATAGCAGACGGAGTGTGATCCTCAAGGAGAACGTGTCCGAGTGACGCAAACTTTACCTTGCTGTTTCTGTCACAGTAGCAGGTAAGAACACGCATATTCGTGTCGTCGCCGGGAATGCAGTCCTGAATGAGGAATTTGTAGTCGTAGCTCGACTTCTCAAGGTTAGCGAGCATCTTCTTGAGATCGTCCTCGTTTTCAAAGCGAAAGACCTTTTTCTTTCCGTCAAACTTCGCGTAGTGATAAAGTGCGGAGTTGGCGCACTTTGCGATAACGGGATAGGAAAAGTCGAATTTTAGATCGTTTTCCTTGCCGCACTCGTAAACGTAGGTCTTGGGATGATCAATACCAAGCTCGTCACAGATCTCGTAGAACTTGTCCTTCAGAACGATCTTATCGAGGAGCTCCTTGTCGATATAAGGAATTACGAAATAAGGAGCGAGCTTTTCCTTGTTGTCGACGATGGCACGAACGTACCAGTCGCCGCAGCCCATAAGAATAAGCTTCTTCTTTCCCTTGAATTCTTCGTCTACCGTAATGAGGCGAGAAACGAGCGCATCAACGTCCTCAAGGTCGGGAAAAACTCTGTTTTCGCAAAGCTTGCTCTTTGCAATAATATTTGCCTTCGCGCGGCTGAGCACGAGTGACTTTATTTTATATTCCTCGTAATACGAGCGGACGAGACTGTACGCGGTTATATCTGCACCGAGTATTACGGGGAGAAATTCTTTTTCTGCAAATTTCATTGTCATAACTCCTTAGAACAGTTATCTGATATATTTTAACACAACGGTATGAAAAGGTCAATAATTATCACTTCGTGTCGATATCTTTTAGATATTCAATGACGGGAAGCGGAAGAGCATCCGTAAGATCCTCGCCGTATTTTATCATGTCGCGCGCATAGGTAGATGAAATATGCGAGTATTCTGCCTTTGACGGCAAAAATATTGTCTCTGGGTGGTTGCGAAGCCCTCTGTTTATCGTAGCGAGTGACGTTTCATAGGAAAGATCGTTTCCGTCTCGTACGCCGCGCACGATAACCGAAATATCATTTTGTTCGGTATATTCGGTAAGAAGACCTCTGCATACGGCGACCTTGACGTTCTTGATTCCGTCGCAAGCGAGCTTTACCATTTGAGCGCGCTGATGCTCGTTAAACATTCCTTTTTTCTCGGAGTTTATGCATACGAGAACGTGAAGCTCGTCGAAGATGAGGGAAGCTCGTCTGATTATATCAACGTGACCGTTCGTGATAGGATCGAAGGTACCGGTAAAAACCGCTTTCATAGTCATTCTCCTGTTTTCTCAAGAATCGTTATATACGCTTTTCCGTACTTGGCGTGCTTGTAAAGGGAAGTGCCGGCGCAGGAAAACGGCTCCGGCTTGTCGCTCTCACAGACGACATATCCGCCGTTTTCGATCAGATCGCCCTCGGTGATCTTTTTGAGCGCGTCGTTAAGATAATCGGTCGCATAGGGAGGATCAAGGAATATAATATTAAACTTCTCCTTGCCCGAGAGGGAGCGAAGTGCCGACTTATAGTCAGTACAAACGAGTCTGACTCTGTCAAAGAGCTTCGTCTTTCTCGCGTTGCGCTTAATGACCTCAAACGCGCCGCTGTCTGCTTCGCAAATGAACGCAGAGACCGCGCCTCGGCTTAAAGCTTCAAGAGCCATCTGTCCCGATCCGCCAAAAAGGTCAAGCACCTTTCTGCCTTCAATATCGAACTGAAGCGTATTGAATATTGCCATTTTTGCCCGTTCCGAGGTGGGACGGGTGTTTTCTCCTTCAAGCGTTTCGAGCTTTGTTCCTCTTGCGCTTCCGGTAATTATTCGCATCATAAGACTAATCCTTATCGGTAAAATATTTGATGATCTGCTCGGCGTCCTTCTTTGAAACGCCCTTTACGGCACACAGATCCTCGTACGAGGCGTTTTTAACGCCGTTAAGGCCGCCAAATGCTGATAGCAGTGCCTTTGCCTTGCTTGGGCCGATGCCGCTTATATTCTGAAGAGAGGAACGTTTTAGCGTCTTTCGCTTTGCGCCCGTCATTCTTGAGATCGTATAACGGTGTACCTCTTCCTGAAGCTTGTATATAAGAAGAAATACCGGTTGTTCACGCGCAATGCTTATCTCCTCGTCTTCGGTAGTCAGCGCGCGAGTCTTGTGGTATTCATCCTTGACCATTCCGAATACAGGGATATCTATTCCCATTTCCGCAAGAACCGGCTTTATGACTCCAACGTGAGTTTTACCGCCGTCAAGGAGTAACAGGTCGGGGAACTCGTCATCTGTATGTGAGAAGCGTCGTTTTACCGCTTCAACCATTGAAGCATAGTCGTCCTGGCTTCCCGAGATCTTGTAGGTTCTGTAAGCGCTCTTGACGAACTTGCCGTTTTCGAGCCGAACCTTGCCTGCAGTAATGTTTTCGTTACCGTAGTTTGAAATGTCGAACGCCTCTATCTTTTCCGGAACGACCTCAAGAGATAGAAGCTGTGCCAGGCGAATGAGCGTGTCGCTTTCCTTTTCAATCTTGGTGTTGTACTGCTTCGCGTATTCCTTTGCGTTACTTCTGACCATATCGCAAAGCTGCTTGAGATTTCCTTTTTCGGGAAGACGAAGCTTGACCTTGCGTCCCGCCTTTTCGCTCAGCAGCTCTGATAGAGCTGTCAGATCGTCTTCGACTAACGGAAAGTCAAGTAGGATCTCCCTCGGTATATATTCTCTTATACGGTAAAGCTCAAAGATGAAGGAAGCAAGCGCTTCGCCGTCAATTATTATGTCTGCTCCGTAAACAAAGCATTCTTTATCGGTAACAGCGCCGCTTCTTATATAAAACACCGCAATAGCGGAAGAAGTCTCGTCGGTGTAAAGTGATATAACGTCCTGTTCGACGTTTGGAGCCGCAACGACCTTCTGCTTGTCCCAAAGCTTGGTAAGGGAGCGTATTCTGTCGCGGTTGAGCGCCGCAGTCTCGTACATCATATTTTCAGCCGCAAATTCCATCTGCTCGGTGAGTGACTTCTTCACGTCCGATATTGATCCGCCGAGGAAGGGAAGAACGTCGGAAAATATCTTTCGGTATTCCTCTGCCGATATTTTGCCCGTGCAAGGGCCGGAGCAGAGCCCGATCTGATAGTTAAGGCACGGACGGATCTTTCCAATATCCTTCGGAAAGCTTCTTTTGCAGTCAGGGATCCCAAATGCCTTTCGAGCCGTGTTTACTATATCATAAGCAACAGACATTCCCGAATACGGACCGAAATATCTTGCGCCGTCGTTTACACGTTTTCGGTCAACGAGTATGCGCGGATACTCCTCGTTCATCGTTACCTTGATATACGGATAGCTTTTTCCGTCCTTGAGCTTGATGTTAAATTTGGGCGTATGAAGCTTTATCAGGCGGTTTTCAAGCGCAAGCGCTTCGATCTCGGTCGTGGTGAGCATGACCTCAAAATCGCGGATGTTCGAAACGAGATGCGCAGTCTTGACCGTATGACTGTCAAGATCCGTAAAATAGGAAAGCACACGGTTTTTTAGCGCCTTTGATTTACCGACGTAGATTATCTTGCCGCCCTTATCCTTCATAAGATAAACGCCGGGGCAGAGAGGCAGACGGCTTGCTTTTTCTTTTAACTGTGAAATCACACTGTAATCGTAATTCGTCATACCGTACCTCTAAAAAGTAGAAAAGGCAGACATACCGAGAGGTGCTGTCTGCCAACATTCGTATAATTAGTATCAGCCCTCGAAGCCGGTCGTGATAAGCTCGGAGAGTCCGTCAAGAGCTTCGTTTTCGTCAGCTCCGTCAGCTATGAGGGTAACGGTCATACCCTTGATAATGCCGAGCGAAAGAACACCGAGAAGCGATTTCGCATTAACGCGGCGATCATCCTTTCTACCCAGATAGTCGACTTATAGGAATTTGCCTTCTGTATGAAGAATGTCGCAGGTCTTGCGTGGAGACCGACGTTGTTCTGTATTGTAACTTCGCGAGTGATCATTTTAGTGCTCCTGTCAGAAAATTCTAGTTAACTTTAATTATTATAACAAGGTTTTGGAATAAAATCAATAGTTTTTGAAATATTTTTGTGTTTATATGCAAAAAAATGGGTTAATTAAGCGTTTCTACCGAAATTATCGTGATCTTGACGGCAACTCCTTCGGCACGCACTGTGAAAACGGATCCCGCAGCAATGTATCTATTACCGCCCAAAAGGTATCCGTTCTTTGATTCCATTACCTTGCTGGTAAAGCTTCCGCGCAGATCAATAAGGGAATCGTGCTCGTAAGCGACGAGCTCACCTGACGATGTTTCACGGTACATGAGCGCTTTAACGGGATCCGTTACGGCAGTTAATGTGCCGAAGAGCTCACCGCTTGTATAGAACATGCTGTTTTCAGTAAATGCAGCAGCTTCCTCGTTTGTTATTGCTTCGGCGACAAACGTAACCTTTGCATCGACGAGTGAGGTCTTTGAAAAGAGACGGTCAACGACGTCATATCTTGCAATTACCCCGACAAACAACGCTAAAACGATGACTATAACCGCGAAATCAATAACGGAGAACGATATTTTCTTTTGAGAATTTTGTTTCTTACTCATAACGTTACCTCCGCCTTATTTACCAAGCTCGCTGACTGACGTGCATTTTCCGGTGCCCGTGAAGTCGGGAACTCTTATAGAAACATCCTCGCCTATAACGAGATCAAATCCGTTTACCGAATATCCGTAAGCGGTTTTGGTAGCGGTAGCTCTGATCTTAATGACTATAGTCTTCATTCCGGGGTAGAGGGTGGAGACCGACTCTCCGGTATCGGAATTTACGCCCGTGTAATAATAATCCGAGTTGGAAACGCTGATGACCTCGCCGCAGTTTTCCATTATTGCGGTATTCAGCACCTTATCGCCGACCTTAACGAGGTTCATATACTCCTCGCGAACGGGTGAGAGCGTGACTGTGTACTCGATTTTAACGTTTTCCTTGCCCTTCGGATTAACAACGTTCTTGTTGTTAAAGACGAATACAAGTACCGAAATAGCGGCAAGAGCTATAACGATAAGAGCGACGTCTATTAAATTACAGCTTATCTTCTTTTTCTTTGGATTGACGTTCATAAGTATCATCCTTTTCGTTTAGAAAAATGATTAAGTGTCTTGCAATCTATCTCAAGCGTCGGCTCGTCTGTCTGACGCACGTATCTATCGCCTTCGGCAGTTTTTACCGACGCGATGAATAGCGCAGTAACAAGCCAGAACATAAGGAATACCGACGGCGAATGCCAGATGTCATCTATCAGTCCCATGATAAGAAGCGCCGACAAGCCGGCAAACGCGGATATTGCAGACACCTTGATGTCAGGATCATCGTCGCGGCTAAGAACGATGTAAGAGAAGTATCTCCTTAATAGCTGTGCGATGAAAATAATAAATATCACAAGTCCCAATAGACCGAGAGAGACCATTATATGGGCATACAGTGACGTAGTATGGGTGCTTTCAAGAGACAGATCGTTCGCGTATAGCGGATATATCTTTTCAAACGCACCGTCACCGAGACCGATGCCGCCGAATAAAGAGTCGGTTATTATCTTGTTTGTCGTAAAGTTGACACTCTGCCTGTAGGAAGCTATCGTTCCGTCAAACGAGAAGAGCGTGTTAACTGCGTTCGTCACGGGAGACGGCAAAAGTGCAATTACAAGCGGTATTATAATGACAGCAGGAATGATGTAGGAAAGAGACTTTCTCGAAACGAGCATCAGTAGGAGCGTCAGTCCGATGATCAAAGCAAGAGTTCCGCTGCGTGATCCGCCTGTAAAGAGGCAGACGACTGACAGTAATGCCGCAAGAATTGACCAAACGGTTTTTGTCGAGTTTTTGGATGATACGGATCGGAGCATCATAAGCGGAACGACTGCGACCGCCATGTGTATAAACACCGGATTTATGCTCAATATCGAGAGTATTGAATCAGAGAACAGCTCTCCGAAAATTGCTGCTCTCGCTTCGGGAAGAAGACGCATTCCTTCGCCAAGCACGATTGCAAGAAGAGAAGCAGAATATGATACGATAAGAGCAGTTCCGCATTTTTTGATCCACGCCGATGTTCGAAGAAGATTTGATACTGCAAAATAACCGCACAGCATTGCAAGCAAAGTGTAGGAAAGCTCGGAGCTCTCTTTCGGTGAAACCGATATGATACCGCCGAAGAATACTACGACGCCGAATGCAAGCACCGTAAGATCAAAGAATGTAAAATTGAATACTCGTTTTCCGCGTATAAGCTTAACGAGGTACGAGAGAGTGACGAGCGCGCTTAATGCGGCAAGGTGCTTGGCTGAAAGGAAGGGAAGCGCCAAGAACAATGCAACGGCTCCGCTCTCGGGGAAAGCGAAGATCGCGTAAAGAATAAGAAGGACGGGAATCAGTAACAGAATGAGTTGAACTGAAGTAAGTGAACCGAGTATTCCTGCCACGATTCCGGCAATAAGGAAATACATCGGACGTCCTATCGGCGTCTTATCAAGATATGATTCGTTTCTCGGTATATTGAAAAATCCGAAGAATATTCCGGACAGTATCTTGCTCTCGGAAAAAGCGGCATAGCAACTCTTCTGTGTTCCGCATAATATACCGCCGACGACGCACGAGCCGATGCTCAAATAAATGGGCAGAGTTGCTCCGCCGACCGACAGAAAGTTTGTTTTGATAAGATTAACAACGGTACTGTACAGACCGAATGAGAAATAAAACAGTCCTATACACTTCATTTGAAGCAGCGGGATCTTTGAGACTGTGCTCTTCAAATATCCGAAAATGAAGCTGTTGTCAAAGCACTTAGCAACGTATCGCTTAACAGGAAGTGATACACGCTTTTTGAAGTTAAACTTTGTTAGGATCTTTGAAAAAAGTCCGTTTCCCGATTTTTTCTTGCCAATAAGAAGACGCGCACTGAAGCTTTCGGGCATTTTCGAATAAATGTATTCCGAAAAACGCGCGAGGCACGAGAATATAGAGCTGTTTTTCTTTGTGCTCTTGTTCCTGTTCATAAACGGACTCCTTTCGTAGAATTTTATATCAGATCAGGGCGCTTCCTTTTAGTCCTGGTTACGGCTTGCTTGTAGCGCCATTTTTCGATCTGCTTGTGGTTTCCGCCCAGAAGAACGGCGGGAACCTCCTTGCCCTCAAATACGAGAGGCCTTGTATACTGCGGATATTCAAGCATACCGCAGGAAATGCTTTCTACCTCGTGACATTCGCTGTCGGAGAGAACGCCGGGAATTAGACGCGATACTGCGTCAACGAGAATACAGGCAGGAAGCTCTCCTCCCGTAAGAACGTAATCACCGACAGAGATCTCCTCGTCAACGATAGTTTCTATTATACGCTCATCAATTCCCTCGTAGTGTCCGCAAAGAATGATGAGGTTGTCAAGCTCGGAAAGCTCCTTTGCCTTGCTCTGGGTTAGCACCTTTCCTTGCGGAGACATGTAAATGACTTTTGATTTCGCACCGACAGCAGCTTTATTTGCAACCGCCTTGTAGCACGCGTAAATCGGGGGAGCCGCCATCAGCATTCCCATTCCGCCGCCGTAGGGCGTATCGTCAACGCGACGGTGCTTGTCGGTCGAATAATCGCGTATGTTATGTGCGTTTATCTCTAAAATTCCCGCGTCAACTGCACGTCCTATTATACTTTCATTAAGAACGGCGTTTATCATATCGGGGAATAAGGTCAGAATATCAATCTTCATCGAAAATTCCCTTTATAGGCGTAACGTAGATCCCGCTTTCAAGCTTGATCTCTTTTACGAATTCCTTGACGGCGGGCATAAGAGCGCTTCCGTTTTCGGTCTTAATGTCGTAAATATCGCCGCTTCCGCCCTGAATAACGTCGGTCAGCTTGCCGTAAACGCGGCCGCTGTTTGCGTCGATCACGTCGAGCCCGATAAGATCGGCAATGAGGAACGATCCCTTTTTTATCGGTATGTCCTCGCGGTTAGCATAAATAACGGTGTTTTTAAGAGTGATAGCCGCTTCAACCGTATCGATACCGTCGAGGGTCAAGAGGACCTTGTCCTTCTGAACAGAGCCGCTTATGACAGCGGTTTCGGTAAAGCCGTCACCGCTTGCCTTCGGCGCAAAATATACGCGCTTCATCTTTGCAAGTACAGAAGGCGTATCGCACCACGGCTCGACCTTAAGGGCGCCTTTAACGCCGTGTGTATTTATGATTTTACCAATTTCGATAAACTGTTTCATTATTTTCCGTCCAAGTGTATATTCCTTATTATTATACCACTTACAGCAATAGCGGTTATGAACAAACTGTAAACATTTTCCTTTGCGTCACGAGCATAAACAAGTGCTAAAATTTTGCGTTTTACAAATTATTTCTGGTAATATTATTGACTTAAAATGAAATGTAAGGTAAAATTACCGTAGGCGATGCCATTATACTTTGAAAAGGAAGAAATATTATGCGCTTCTATGAAAACATTGAGAACATTCACGTAAATACCGAGCCGCCACGCGCTCATTATTTTCCGTACGACACCCTTGAAAAGGCGCTTGAGGGTGATAAGACTAAGTCAAAGTTCTTTAAGCCGCTTAACGGTGAATGGGATTTTGCTTATTTCTCCCGCGATATCGACGTTCCTTCTGAAATTACAAGCTGGGATAAGATAGACGTCCCCTCATGCTGGCAGGCAAGGGGCTACGAGGCGGCATATTATACGAACATTAACTATCCATATCCTGTTGACCCGCCGTTCGTTCCCGACGATAACCCCGTAGGCGTTTACAGAAGAACCGTCAATATTTCCTCAGATGATGTCGTAAGGGAAAACTATATCGTTTTCGAGGGCGTAGCGCCATGCGTTGAGCTTTTCGTTAACGGTGAACGCGTCGGCTTCTCGACTGTTTCTCACTCGACCTCTGAATTCAAGGTAACTCTTAAAGAGGGCGAAAACGAGATCGTCGCAAAGGTTTATAAATGGTGTATCGGAAGCTATCTTGAGGACCAGGACTTCTTCCGTTTCAACGGTATTTTCCGTGACGTATATATCCTTTCGCGCCCGATAGGACACGTTTTCGACGTAACGGTCAATTACGACGACAAAAACATAAGCTGCGACCATCCTTTCAGCGTATACGACGCTGACAAGAACGTTGCCAACCCTTTCAAGCCGATCCTCTGGAACGCAGAGAACCCCTATCTCTATACCGTTATAGTCGAGGAAGCCGGAGAGTATATACCTTTCAAGGTCGGTATGCGCACTCAGAGCATCTCCGAAAACGGCGAGCTTCTCATAAACGGCGTAAGCGTCAAGCTCAAGGGCGTAAACCATCACGATACTCATCCTCTTAACGGATATTCGATGACTGAAGAGGATATGATCCTTGATCTCAAGAAGATGAAGGAGCTTAACATAAACTGCATCAGAACCTCCCATTATCCTCCGCAGCCGCGCTTCATTGAGCTTTGCGACGAAATGGGCTTCTACGTAGTCGATGAAGCCGATATGGAAACGCACGGCTTCGTATGCAGATCAGCAAAGTACGGATATAACTGGGACAAGATGGACGAAATCTGGCCCTGCAACAATCCCGAATGGAAGGAAATGCATCTTGATCGCATAAGACGCCTCTATCAGCGTGATAAGAACCATACGTGCGTAACAATGTGGAGCTTGGGCAACGAGTCGAATTACGGCCCGAATATCGCGGCTATGAGCGACGAGCTCCGCGTTATGATGAAGGATGCGTCGATAGTACGTCCCATTCATTACGAAAGCGCATTCATCAATAATAAAGAAGCAAAGGACCCTGATACCGTTGACGTCGTCAGCCGTATGTATTGGACAATTAACCAATACACAGAGCCGGGATATAACGATATGATCTCGTATCTCAATCGTACTGATGACAAGCGCCCCATGTTCCTCTGCGAATACTGTCACGCTATGGGTAACGGCCCCGGAGACCTCTATGACTATTGGAACGAGATCTACGAGCGCCAGAATTTCATAGGCGGATGTATCTGGGAGTGGACAGACCATGTTGCTAAACGTGCCGACGGAAATCTCTGCTATGGCGGTGACTTCGGCGAGGAGACCCACGACGGAAACTTCTGCTGCGACGGTCTCGTATTCAACGACCGCTCCTTCAAGGCGGGTTCCTATGAAGCAAAGGCGGCTTATCAGCCCCTCGCTACAGAATGGAAGGACGGCGTTCTTACCGTTCTTAACCGATATGACTTTGCTTCCTTCAGCGCGTATAAATTCAACTATGAATACGCCGTCGACGGTAAGGTCGTAAAGAGAGGCGAGCTTTCCCTTGATACCGCACCTCACGCAACCGATAACATCGAGCTTCCTCTTGAAGAAGTCGACTGTAAGCTCGGCGCATATCTTAACGTATATATGACGAACGTCGACGGTTACGAGGTCGCTTCTACTCAGATGACCGTTTCCGAAGGCAAGAATCAGGTAGCACTTTGTGAAACCAAGCCGGAGATCACTTCCGATAACGAATTTGCGTATATCAAGGGCAACGGATTTGAATATAAGTTCAATACTCACTACGGTTATATTGAAGACCTGGGCGGATATAACGCTTCTCCCATTAAGCTTACCGTCTGGAGAGCTCCTACCGATAACGACAGATACGTTAAGAATACCTGGCTCTTCGAAAGATACGACAGTGTCAAGAATAAAGTTTATAACTGTACCGTAGACGGAAACGTAATCACCGTAGACGCGTCCCTCGCTTCAACCTCGCGTGCGCCCTTCTTCACGTATAAGGCAAAGTATACCTTCCTCGGTGACGGAAGCATAGCTGTTGAGCTTAACGGTGACTTTGATAAGACCGATAGACAGTATCTGCCTCGTCTCGGATTCGAGTTTACGACGAATGAAAAGGAGTTTACTTATTTCGGCTACGGTCCTTATGAGTCCTACTGCGATACACATCACGCATCCAAGCTCGGAATGTACGAAAGCACTGCCGAGAGGGAATACGTTGATTATATCAAGCCGCAGGAGCACGGAAATCACTTCGGAGTCAAGTATCTCAAGCTCGGCGCATTCGAGTTCATTCCCGATAACACAATGGAATGTAATATCTCCGAATACAGCACGTCCGAGCTTCAGACGAAGTGGCACAATTTCGAGCTCGAAAAGAACGGACTTACAAACGTCCGTATCGACTATAAGGTTAGCGGTATCGGCTCAAACAGCTGCGGTCCCGACCTCTTTGAAAAATACCGTCTTAACGACGAAAAGATCAGCTTCAGCTTCGTAATGAAGAAAAACTAAAAACAAAAACAGCTCCGAAAGGAGCTGTTTTTTATACGTATGCATCAATATTGCCCGATTTCTGTCCTGTCAGAATTCCGACGTAGGAAACACCGCCGACGACAATATGTTCAACGAGCGGCAGACCGAGCTCCTCAAATATCTTACAGTAATTTGAGGTGAATGAAACGTCAGCGGCGGAAGGCGTACAGTTACCGTCGGGATGGTTATGAGCAAGAACGAAGGACGCAGCATTTTTTGAAAATGCCGCCTCCGCTATCTTTCTCATTGAGCCCTCTGTTCTGTTTACGGTGCCTTCACTAACGAGGATTATATCTATCATCTCGCACTTGTTGTTAAGAAGCACCGCAATAAGCTTTTCGTTTCTTTCGGCAATAAAGTAATTTACAAGATAATTGCCGAGCTTATGAAGATCGGAGAAATCGGGATATCTCGTTTCCTTATCCATAAGATAAGCTCGGGAAAGCTGAGGTATCAGCTTAATAAGCGTCGCCGCATTTTCGCCGATACCGTTAACCTTACAAAGCTCTCCGATATCAGCATCAAACACCGCCGCAAGTGATCCGAATTTGTCAAGAAGTGCGTGCGCAAGATCGTTTGTGTCCTTTTGAGGAATAGCGTAAAAGAGCAGGAGCTCAAGTATGTTATGATCCTCAAAGGAACGAAGACCTTCTTTTTGGAATCTCGCGCGGAGACGCGAGCGGTGAAACTTGTGAGGATTTTCTTTGTTTTCAGTTGTACTCATTTCAGCGCCACCGTAATTGCGTCGAAGATCCCTTTCACGGGTTCGATCTTAATAGTGAATTTTGAAGGGTCAAGCTTGCCCTTGCCAACGTTTCTATCGGGTAGAAGGACTCTTGAAAAGCCGAGACGCTCCGCCTCACGAACTCTTTGTTCAGCCGCAGCAACTGCGCGGCATTCGCCGGCGAGTCCGATCTCGCCTATCGCGATAAGATCGTCGGGCAGGGGCTTGTCCTTAAGACACGAAATAAGTGACAGAGCAGTGGCAAGGTCAGCGGCGGGATCGCAAAGACGAAGTCCGCCTATTACGTTGATATATGCGTCGTGCGTCGAGAATCGGAGTCCGAGTCGCTTCTCTAAAACCGCAAGAAGCAGATAAAGACGGTTATAGTCAAATCCGTTTGACGTTCTCTTGGGAGAAGGGAAGACCGTAGTAGAGGTAAGCGCCTGAATTTCGGCAATGATCGGACGGGTGCCTTCAATAACGCAAACTGCGCAGTTACCCGATACGTTCTTTGGGCGTCCTGCCATAAGCGCCTCGGAGGGATTGGGAACCTCATTAAGTCCTTCGGACGTCATCTCAAAGACGCCTATTTCGTTTGTCGAGCCAAATCTGTTCTTGACCGAGCGAATAATTCTGTAAGCGTGGTCGCGTTCGCCTTCAAAATGAAGAACTGCGTCAACCATGTGTTCCAGCACCTTCGGACCGGCTATTCCGCCGTCCTTATTTACGTGACCGACAAGGAAGATCGAAATCCCTTCGTTCTTTGCAATGCCGATAAGGCGGGTAGATGCTTCCTTGACCTGGTTTACGGATCCCGGCATAGACGAGGAGCTTTCGGAATATATAGTCTGAACCGAATCGGCAATAACAATGTCGGGCTTAAGACGCGATATCTCCTCGACGATCAGGTCAAGGTTCGTTTCAGTCTGAATATATAGGTTTTCAGAATTGATACCAAGTCGGTTAGCTCTCATTTTGAGCTGGGAGGGAGATTCCTCGCCGGAAACGTATAGGATCTTCCTTCCTTCGTCGGCGATCGTTCCGCATATCTGCATTAAAAGCGTAGACTTACCGATGCCCGGCTCGCCCGAAATGAGAACGACAGAGCCGCTCACAAGGCCGCCACCGAGAACTCGATCAAGCTCGTCAGTGCCGGTCTTGATGCGCATATAATCGGGTGCTTCAAGCTTGTTAAGCTGAACTGCTGGGGTGCTTTTTCCGCTGTATGGAGTCGAGACACTTTTGGTTTTCTTCTCGTCAACGAGAATCTGCTCCTCAAGAGTGTTCCATTCAGAGCAGGACGGACATTTTCCGAGCCATTTAGCGCTCTGATATCCACATTCGGTGCAGACGTATACGCTTTTAGTTTTCATATACTTGCCTTTCAAAAGAGTTTATGATTGCCGCGGCTATTGAACCTGACAGCTTTACTCTGTATTCGGGAGTGTCAAGAAGCTCAGCTTCAATTTGGTTAGATAGAAAACCGCATTCTATTAGAATAGCAGGAGACTCAATTTTGTGAAGAAGAAAAATTGAACTGTCTGCTTTTTTAACCTTGCGATCGTTTTGCGGTTGGAGTACCGATGTGACGGTGTCCTGAACTGCTTTTGCAATGTTAAAGCTGTTTTCATTGTTTGGAGAATAATATACCTGCAACCCGCAGTATTTTGGGATTGAAAACTTGTTCATGTGAATACTGACAAAGGTTGCATCATTATTTGAGGACGCTATTTCGAGCCGACCCTTAAGGTCCTGCATTTTTCGCGTTCCGCCGTCAGGGTGGGTAAGCTCGATATCGCTCTCGCGCGTCAGTATCACCTCATATCCAAGAATATGAAGCGCTTCGCGCATTGAGAGCGATATATCAAGATTAAGATGCTTTTCGTCCGCTCCCGTGACAGAAAGTGCTCCGCCGTCCTTGCCGCCGTGACCGGGGTCAAGAACGATCCTGCGCCGCTCATTGACTGCTGATTCAAGCTCCGAAAGAGGAGGGAAGAGTGGAATGAAAATTGATCTTAAAAGCAAGGCGCAGACGATTATAACAAGGGATAGTATAAAATAAAATGGGATTGTTTCAGAAAATTTTCTAGTCATGATCTCTCCGAATATTTTTTATAATTATATTCGGAGGAAGGAATGTCCTATTCCCAACGGATATTCTTGCGTTTCTTATGAGTGATAGCGTATATTAGAGTAACGATGCTGCTTATAACTCCGCAAACAATGATTATAACGATCATAATTAGCGGAGCGAGGTTCTTTTCATAACGGAGATCAACAGATGCAACGTCAATAAAGATCTGCTCATCGTCCGAGGTGTCGGTGCGCGCCCAGATCTTGATGCGCGCATCAGCGATATCTTTTCTCGTAAGGCCGTGAACCGGGAACTTGAGTGTGATCCAGGTGCCGGTGGTGATAGTTGATGTGAATTGTAAAGTAGCTCGTCCGCCGCGCGAGTTTCCGTCTATCATTAGAACAAAATCAGCATTGCTGCAGGAGGCGTTGATCCTCACCTTAACGGTTAGATACTCCGCACCCGACAAAAGCACGTGATCGTCGACGTTCATTCCCGCGCCCATGTGCTCGAAGGGAGTAAGTCGCAAGGAAGCGATCCGCATAAACTTCATTCCGTTCTCTTCGACTTGCTCAACATACTGCGTATTATCGGTCGGATAGAAGTTATACATGCTCTTTGAAAAATCAAAGAGTTTCTTAGCGTCGTAGTTATTTGAGCTTAGCTCTGCAAGAACGCTCTGAATATTAAGAATAACTCGTGTTCT
>JAFTTT010000016.1 GCA_017466625.1 Clostridia bacterium | reverse complement strand
GAAAAAATATCGCAAGATTTAGAATGGATATGAAAATATCTCAAAGGGTTCTTGCGGAAAAATTGCAGATAAGCGGACTAAACGTTGACAAAAATGCTGTCCAAAGAATGGAATCGGGTCAAAGGTTTATTACAGACATTGAATTGCTTCATCTTTGTGAAGTGTTGAACAAGACATTAAATGAGTTATACGGTAAATAAAAACAGCGTCGGCATCAGCCAACGCTGTTTTTTCTCATAGTCCCGATAAGAACAGGGTCGCAAGTATGAGCAGGGCGTCGACGGGGATCTCTCCGTCGCGGTCCTTGTCGGTGAATATCAGGAACGCGAGACCGAGCAGGAGCAGATCGTCGCTTCCGAGCTTGCTTAGGTCAATGAGCGGCTTGTCGCCGCGAACCGTTTCGACGTGTGGAGCGGTTATCGCCGCCGGCGCTGAAACGGGCTCGTTTTGACGCTCCTCGCCCTCTCCGTTCTGACCGTAAATCCCGAACGGCGGCTCGTTTTTTTCTATGATCCCGTCGCCCGCTTCACGGTAGTTTTCCTCATTATACTGGGGATATCTTGGCGTTATGTCGCGCCCGAACGCATTTCCTCTGCCGCTTGGCCGAGTGAGCGCAGACCTTGTCGGCGCTTCATCCGTCGGGTTTCGCAGAGTCAATGCCGTACCACCGTAATCGGGCGGAAGCGGAGTATCTGTATTTCTGCTTGCATAGCTTCTTGTGTACATCTTATCCCTCGCTTTCAGAGGTTGCCGAGCATCTTGCTCAGGTCGGTCAGCTTCATCATTTTAAGCATTTTTATCATGCTGTCCGCACTTTTGCGCCGTTCGGGCGAAAGGTACGGCCTTATCGCCGAAATGAGCGCGATACGCTCCTCGTTGCCTTTGGTGAGCAAGCTCGGCTTGAGCTCGGGCTGCGTCTTTACGGGTTCGGCGGACGTTTCCGCCGTCTCGGACGGCTTTTCGTTTTTCATAAGTCCCTCGGCGACGCTCATTAGCTTTGACATCGTCTCGGGATCCGCCATAACGTCCTTAAGCATATCGGAAATATTAGCGTCCATTTTGTCCTCCCTTAAAGTCCGAGCGATCTTTTAAGCTCTTCGGCTTTATCGGGCGACACCTTTGATAAAAATGCCTGCATTTCGCTCTTCGACATAGTGTTTATTTTGCGCTTGATAAAGCCCGAATTGTTCTGTGCCATGCGCTTTTGCGACTGTGACGCACCGAGCGCATCCGCTATCTGTCCGATCGCCTTTTTCAGCTCCGCGTCGTTCAGCGCGGTGATCTTGTTTATCATATCTTGGCTGATTTCCATATCGTACCTTCCTTAATTTACAAAAAACTGTGGTAATCAATTTCATTCTATGCTATAATCAAGGTAACGTTACACGGAGGGACTATGAAAATTCTCGTTTTTTCGGACAGTCACGGTAAATATGAGCGAATGGCGGAGGTCTTTTCGCGCGATAAATACGACGTCGTGCTTTTTCTCGGCGACGGAATATCGGACTTCGACAAGCTCCAAAAAGAAAATATGACAAGCGCGAGAATGATAGCGGTCAAGGGCAACTGCGACTTCTTCGACGGCACGCCGGAGGAGAGGATCATCGACCTCGACGGCTTCAAGGTGCTGATGCTTCACGGGCATGGAAAAAATGTCAAGCACGGCACGACCGTTCTTGAGTATTACGCAAGGGAGAAGGGTGTCGACCTCGTTCTCTACGGTCATACGCATAGCCGCGATATAAGGCGGATCGACGGTGAAAAGCCCTTCTACATCTTTAATCCCGGAAGCATAGGTGCATCGTCTTACCTTAATCCGTCGTTTGGATATATTGAGACGGTAAAGGGACAGATCGTACTTAACGTTGCCGATTACAGGAGTTAATATGAAATACGTAAGTGTAAGCAAAAACAAATACGCGGTGATGTTCGCGACGCTGTTCAGCGTTCTGACCGTTGCCTTTCTCGTTGTTTCGGCGCTTGATCTGCTGTTCAGGGGAATTTTTGAGGTAATTGCGCTTGCCTGCGCCGTTACGGTCATACAGATAGCACAAAAATATCTTATGTCTTATTACGAGTACATTCTCGACCCGTCGGATGAGCTTCTTGACTACAACCGACTTACGGTCATTCAGGTCGTCGGCAAAAGACGCACGTCGATATATACCGCTCCGCTATCGTCTCTGACCGCGGTCATGCCGTATAAAAAAATGAAAACGGTCGAAAAGGAATACGGCAAGATCGGCAAGAAAATGTCATTTTGCCCCGATATGTTCCCGAAGGAAAGCTGCCTGCTTGTTTTCGAGGACGGCGACGAGCTTGCCATCCTTCGTTTGCAGTGCGGAGCAGAGTTTATGTCCGCACTGAACGAGCGCAAGGGCGTTTGAGAGAAAATGTCGGTTTTTGTAAGAAAAGTGTTGTAAAAACCTGCCTTTATATGATATAATATAAGATACGAAAATTTTGCTCGGAGGATATCATGGAGAGAGTTTCCAAAATAAACTATTACCTCGACATCGCGCAGACCGTCGCAAAGCGAAGCACCTGCCTTCGCAAGCACTACGGAGCTATTATAGTAAAGAACGACTGTATCGTTTCGACCGGCTATAACGGCTCGCCGAGAGGCAGAAAAAACTGCTCCGATATACAGTTCTGCATGCGTGACAAGCTTAATATCCCGAGAGGCGAAAGATACGAAATGTGCCGTTCGATTCACGCAGAGGCGAACGCGATAATTTCCGCTTCAAGAGAGGAAATGATCGGGTCGACCCTGTATATGGCTTGTATTGACGCAAAGACGGGCGAGCTTGCAGCAGGTACCTCGAGCTGTGCAATGTGTAAGCGTCAGGTCATAAACGCGGGCATCGAGAAGGTCGTTATCCGCGACACCGAGGATACCTACCGTATTGTTGAGGTCGCCGACTGGATAACCGACGACGATAGCTTGAGCGGTCAGTTCGGCTATTAAGGTGAAGCGATTTGGGTAAAAAGAGATCAAGAAACACGCTCAAAAAGGAAGCGGCAAAGAAGGCGAAGCTCGATAGAAAGAGGCAGATAAGAAATATCACCGCTATCGTTGCGTGCGCCGTTATCGCCGTTATCGCGGTGACTGCGATGCTTCTTTCGAGGAGCGACGGTGTTATCTTCAAGTATAAAAAGGGCGCTTATATCGACCCGAAAACCGACAAGGTCTACTGTGCCGCCGACACCTCGGCTTATCTCATAAAGACCGAGTTTTACAAGGATAACTACTACGGAAAAATGTCCGGTGATAAGGTGTATACGATACCGGGCGTAAAGGGTAAGAGCTGGCTCGTGCGTCGGCTGACTGACGATATTTACCAGCTTTATCACGAGGAGAGCATAGTTCTTCCGAGCATTTCGGAGTTTGAGCCGAAGGAGATGTATATCTTCGTCGACGCTCCGCTTATCTTCTACCGCGAGGAGATCAAGGATAAGACCGAGCTTGACGGTATACTGCATATTCTCAATAGCGGAGAAAAGCTTGAGACGATCGGAGAAATAACCGAGACTTATTCGATACGCTTCGTATCGGATAAATACAGCCACATGTATTTCTGCTATGAATACGTTGTGACAGAGGACGGAAGCTATTTCTACGATCACGTTTCCTTTTCGTACATCAAGTCAAACGGTATCCTTGACGGATACGTTGCGTCTTTGAAGGAGAATGAAGGTGAGTGAGCTTACTTTAAGGCAGCTTGGAAAGAGCGACGCACCGACGCTTTCTCTTCTCGAAAAGGAATGCTTCTCATGTCCCTGGAGCGAGGAAAGCTTTTTTGAGTGCCTCGGAAACGACAGGTTTTATTTCGTCGGTCTGCTTGAAGATGATGAGCTTGTCGGCTACGGCGGACTCGTCACGGTCCTTGACGAGGGAGATATTGCAAATATCGCGGTCCGTTCCGACCGCCGCGGCGGCGGACTCGGAAGAACGCTTCTGACAGCGCTCGGCGAGGAAGCAAAAAGGCGCGGTGTTATCTATCTTCATCTTGAGGTAAGAGAAAGTAATGCCCCTGCGCGTCACCTCTACGAAAGCTTCGGCTTTACCGTTGACGGAATAAGAAAAAATTACTATACGAAGCCGCAGGAAAATGCGGTGCTGATGACTAAAAAGCTATGAAGATTTTATCTATTGAAAGCTCCTGCGACGAGACCTCGGCGGCGGTCGTCGAGATGGGAGAGGAAAGGAAGATCCTTTCCAATATCGTCGCTTCGCAAATAGAAACGCACGCCCTTTACGGAGGTGTCGTTCCTGAGATCGCGAGCCGTGCGCACAGCGAGGTAATATCGAAAATTACCTACGAGGCGCTTGAAACGGCGGGCGTTACGCTTGACGATATCGACGCTATCGGCGTGACCAACCGCCCCGGGCTTATCGGCGCACTTCTCGTCGGCGTGAACTTCGCAAAGTCGCTTGCGCTGTCAAGAAACATACCGCTCGTTCCCGTGCATCACATAAGAGGACATATAGCGGCGAATTATCTTTCTCACCCCGACCTCAAGCCGCCGTTTTTGGCGCTCGTCGTTTCGGGCGGACACACCTCACTTATAGAGGTCACCGATTACACGCATTTTGAGACTGTCGGCAGAACGAAGGACGACGCGATGGGCGAATCCTTCGACAAGGTCGCGCGCGTTATGGGTATCCCTTATCCCGGCGGTGCGGAAATGGACCGACTTGCATCTCTCGGCGATAAGAAGGCGTTCAAGCTGCCGTCTGCGGCACTGAGCGACGGAAGCTTGGATTTCTCGTTCAGCGGCCTTAAAACTCACATCATAAACATTCTTCACAATATGGAGCAAAAGGGAACGCCCTATCCGAAGGAGGATATCGCGGCTTCCTTTACCGAAACGGTGCTGAATAGCGTTGAAAAGAAGCTCAAAATGGCGATCGAGCGCTATCCGCATACCTCGCTCGTTCTTGCGGGCGGCGTGTCGGCAAACTCGCATCTGCGCTCGTTTATGGAAGAATTTGCGTTCAAAAACGGAATGAAGTTTTACGTTCCGCCGCGCTCGCTCTGCGGAGACAACGCCGCTATGATCGGTGCGCAGGCGTATTATGAATTTTTAGCAGGAAACACCGCCTCAAGCTCACTTAACGCGTATGCAACGGGCGAATAATTTTAGGAGATACTACCATGGCAAACTACGAAAATCAGATCAAAAATGCAGTAGAGAAGTATGAAGCACTGCTTCGTTCACAGCTCCAGCGAGTTGAAAAGATAAATGCGGCAGGCGACGCAGTCGATTATTCCAAGATGAATAAGATCGTCATCGGCATCTGCGGCGGAGACGGCATCGGACCGATCATTACCGACGCATCGAAAAAGGTTCTCGAATATCTGCTTTCCGACGATGTCAAGAGCGGGAAGATAGAGTTTAAGGTCATCGACGGACTCACCATCGAAAACCGCGTAAAGCACATGCAGGCGATCCCCGACGAGGTCATGGAGGAGCTTTATAAGTGCGACGTTATCCTCAAGGGTCCGACGACGACTCCCCGTGCGGGAGATCCGTGGCCGAACATCGAGAGCGCAAACGTTGCTATGAGAAAGAAGCTCGATCTTTTTGCAAACGTTCGTCCCGTTAAGGTTCCCGATAAGGGCATCGACTGGACCTTCTTCCGCGAGAACACCGAGGGAAGCTATGCGGTAGGAAGCCAGGGCGTGAACGTGACCGACGATCTCGCGCTCGATTTCTGTGTTACTACCACGGAGGGCTGTAACCGTATCGCGCGTCTCGCTTACGAGTACGCGAGGAAGAACGGCAAAAACCGTGTTTCGATAGTTACGAAGGCAAATATCATCAAGACGACCGACGGTAAGTTCCTCCGTCTCTGTGAAGAGGTCGGCAAGGAATATCCCGAGATCGAGACCGATAACTGGTTTATCGACATTATGACGGCGAAGCTCGTCGACGAGAAGCGCCGCACTGCATTCCAGGTATTCATTCTTCCTAACCTCTACGGCGACATCATCACCGACGAGGCGGCAGAGTTCCAGGGCGGCGTAGGTACTGCCGGCTCCGCGAATATCGGCAAGAAGTACGCTATGTTCGAGGCGATCCACGGCTCTGCTCCCAGAATGATAACCGAGGGCAGAGGAAAGTACGCTGACCCCTGCTCGATGCTCCGCGCGACCGTTATGCTTCTTTCGCATATCGGCTACCAGGCGGAGAGCGACCGTCTTGCGCGTGCGCTTGATATCTGTATGTTTGAAGAAAAGAAGCTTGTAGTAACGGGACGCGACACGGGTGCTACCTGCGAAGAATTCACCGCTTACGTAAACGAAACGCTTAAGAAGATTTAAGGTTAGAGTTTTAATGGCTCCCTTGTGTAAAGGGAGCTCCGCGGAGCGGTGAAGGATTGTTTTAGAGCGTTTTTAACTTTTACAATCCCTCCGCCTCGCAAGCTCGGCACCTCCCTTTGCGCAAGGGAGGCGGTGGAAGCAAGCTCGGAACCTAACGCGTTTCCATTGTACCAATACGATGTATCTTCATATGGCTCCCTCCGGGAGGGAGCTGTCGAGCCGTAGGTGAGACTGAAGGAGCCATCGGGCGAGAAATGCTCGATAATAGATGTTTATGGAACCGCCCTAATGAGACGGGCAATTCTCTATAATATCTTTCATCGCGGGCTCCCTTCGTCCGTGGCTCTGCCGCTTGCACCATCCCTCCCGGAGGGAGGCAGATTCCCGAAAGGAGATAAAAAATGAAAACTGCATATATCTCCGCGGGCGCGAAGCGTCTTCCGCGTTACTTTCGAACGCTTCGCGAATGTCTTATGAACGGCGAGATAAAGATCAGCTCGTCGGTTCTTGCGAAGAAGCTCGACATAACTCCCTCGCAGGTCCGCGCCGATCTCAACAGATATTCCGGCGCAGGACTTCAGGGCTACGGATATAACGTGAAAACGCTTTATACCGAAATCAGCCGCGACCTCGGCGTCGGTGACGGAATGAGTGCCGCGATAATCGGCGCCGAGCCGTCAAACGCGCCTCATCTTGCCATGTGGCTTGAGGGCAGAGGAATATCGGATATGAGGTTTATCCTCTTTGATGAAGGTATCTATTCAAAGGTCGAAAAGCTTGACTGTGACATCGCGCTTATCCTCTATTGCGACGATAAGGAAAAAATGCAGTCGGCGCTTCGCTTATCAGGCGTAAAGGGCGTCTGGAATATGACGCAAAGCGATTTCGACCTCGATATACCGACGGTGAATCTGCCCGTCGGTGACGTGCTCTCGGCGCTTATGTACGAGATAAAACAAAACGAGAAAGGAGAGAAATAATGAAATATAACGTTCTTTACAAGGACGGCGCAGTCTGCCTTCCCGCAAGCGCGTTTCTTAACTGCGATACGCTTCTTGAAGTGCGCCTTCTGATGCTTCTCTCCTACGATAGAGCCCTCTGCGACGCTGATGATGCGGTGCTCGCAGAGCAGCTCGGATGTACGCTTTCCGAGCTTGAAAAGACCTCTTCGTCTCTGCGTTCAAAGGGACTTCTTGAGGGCGAAAAGAAGCTCGCCCCCTCTGCTGCAGGCAAAAACCTTACGGGTAAGGAAATCTCGGGAGCGATAGAAAACGACAGCACGCTCAAGCAGCTTATTGAGGAATGTGAGGCGATCTGCGGAAAGGTGTTCACGTCAACCGACATCTCGAAGATAGTGTCGCTTAAAAACACGCTCGAACTTGACAGCGAGACGGTTCTTCTCCTTTTCTATTATCACTTTGAAAAGCTTGACGCAGTCGGCAAAAAGCTGACGGTCAGCTACGTTGAAAAGAGCGCATACTCCCTTTATAATCAGGGAATACGCACGCTTGACGCTCTTCAGAGCTACATAAAGGAAAATGAGAGAAGAAACAGTAATAAATATAAGGTGGCGCGTCTTTTCGGAATGGGAGAGCGCGCATTTACCAAGAAGGAAGAAAAGTTCTTCGATAAGTGGTTCATCGAATGGGAAATGCCGTTCGAGCTTATTGAGGCGGCTTTTGAAATTGCCGTTGATAATACGGGCAAGGCAGGTCTTGAATATATGTCGAAGATCCTTTCCGACTGGCACGACAGCGGTATCCGTACCGTGGAGCAGGCGGAAAAGGCAAACGCAGACTTCAAGGCGGCAAACAAGAATAAGCAGAAATTCGTCGAAAAGCCGTCAAATAACGGCGCAAGCTTCGACACGGAAGAGTTTTTTGAAAAGGCGCGTAAGCGCTCTGAAGCAATGATGAACGCGATAGTTCTCGGAGAGGGGGATAAGTAATGGGCTTTAACAGAGAAAACTACAAAAAAATAAAGCACGAATACGAAGGTAAGCCACTCCGCGCACAGGAAGCGGCGCTTATCCGCAAAAGAGAGCTCGGAATGAGATTCCCCGATATTAAGGAGATAGACGACGCGCTCTCGCAAACGGGACTCCGCATATTTGAAGCGACCGTCAGATACAAGGGCGAAAAGCTTGAAAATGAGATCGCTTCAATTAAGGAAGAAAATGCGGCACTTCTTAAGGCGCGCGAAGCACTGCTCGTTAAATACGGTATCCCGACTGATTATTCCGACGTAAAATACGAATGTGCCGAATGCTCCGACAGCGGATTCGTCGGCATCAATATGTGCAAATGTATGAAGGCGAAGCTCGTTATGGCGGGGTACGAAAGCTCGGGAATCGGCTCGCTTATAAAGACGAAGACCTTCGATAACTACGTTCCGACCTACCAAAAGGACAAGAACGCAGTCGAAAACGCAGAAATGATAGTCACATTCTGCCGTCACTATGCGGAAAACTTCGGCGACAAGGCGCAAAATCTGCTCTTTATCGGCGGTACGGGACTCGGCAAGACGCACCTTTCCGCCGCAATTACGGGCGGCGTTATCCGTCGCGGCTACGACGTTGTATGCGAGACCGCGCAGAACCTCTTTTCCGACTTTGAATACGAAAGATTCGGACGCGGTTATAACAGAGACGAAAACGAGGAGAGCCGTACGGATAAATATTTCGACTGCGATCTTCTCATAATCGACGATCTCGGCACCGAAATGGGAAATAATTTTACCGTATCGTGCCTTTACAATATCATAAACACGCGTCTTAACAAGGGGAAAGCGGTTATAATAAATACGAACCTCACGCGCGACGATCTCCGTAAGCGCTACGACGAGCGCATAACCTCGCGTCTTTTCGGTGAATTCTTGCCGATAATGTTCCTCGGACGCGATATGCGTGAGCTCAAGCTCGACTGAAAGGAAACGGGATATGAAAATTGCAGTTGTAACGGGCGCATCGTCGGGACTCGGCGAGGAATTCGTTCGTGTTATCTCGGAAAAATATGACGAGGTAGAGGAAATATGGGTCATCGCGCGCCGTACAGACCGGCTTGAAGCGCTGAAAACCCGTTTCCCGAACAAAAAGATATTTCCGATATCACTCGACTTAACGAAGCACGAAAGCTACGAAACGCTCTCCGAAATGCTCGAGAGCGAAAAGCCCGAGATAAAGATACTCGTGAACAACGCCGGCTTCGGCACGCTCGGCGATTTCGATACGATGGATATGAATACGCAGACGAGAATGGTCGACCTTAATAACCGTGCACTCACGGCGGTCACATCGGTCTCGCTTCCTTATATGAATAGGGGAAGCTTCATAGTCAACGTGTGCTCGATCGCGTCGTTTGCGCCGAACCCGAGAATGACGGTATACTGCTCGACGAAGGCGTACGTTCTTTCCTTCTCCAAATCGCTCCGCTTTGAGCTCAAGAAGAAGGGAATAAACGTCCTCGCGCTTTGCCCGGGACCTATGGACACAGAATTTCTCCCCGCCGCGGGAATCGAAAAGGGAAGCTCTCATACCTTCGATACGCTTCCTCGAGTTAATCCCGCAATGGCTGCGGAAAAATCGCTCCACTATGCATCAAAGGGCAGAGGAATATATACGCCGCGCGTATTTTTCAAGTTTTACAGATTGTTGGCGAAGGTGCTTCAGCACGGGCTTGTGATGCATCTGTCGAAATCTTGATCCCGTCAAGTATTGTCAAATCAGCGGAAATTGT
>JAFTTT010000015.1 GCA_017466625.1 Clostridia bacterium | reverse complement strand
GTAAACGTAATGTCCTGCGGCGACCTCGTTCTTGAGAATGTTTGAAACGTAGTTCATTGCTTCTATAGTTTTGTTGAGAAAGTCAGTTGACGAATTGGGCTGCCACTCGTTTACACAGCTTCCGCCTGCAGCGCAGTTTACTATCCAGATCTTCTCACCTGTAAGCTGATTCCAATGGTATCCGAGCGCGCCGTTAACACCCTGAGTTCCCTTCTTGCTTCCGGCATCGTTTGTAAGCATATCTATGTCCGCAAATCTGTCCTCAGCGGTAAATCCGAGAGTGCTTCCCGAAAGTCCGCTTCTCCACGCATCTTCCTTGATCCAAAGAGTCGTATTGTAGACCTGACCGCCCTCACATACTACTGATTTTTGGGGATCTCCCTTGGATCCGGAGCCGATGCTTTGTCCCGTGATCACAGCAAGCGTGATCGGTGCGGGAGTTACTTTTACGTTATATTCCTTGCCGTTTACAACAAGTACGGCTGTACCCGTACCAACTGCAATAACGCGGTTAGTATCTTCATCAAGAACTAAAACGTTGGCATCGGGCTGATCCGATCCTACTATCTTTGACGTAACGACCTGATCCTTTATTTCTACACCGTCGGCAACGCCGCCGACAAGAACGTTCAGGTTTAATCTGTCGTCGTAATACATATCAACCTTCTCGATCTCGGGCTCATTAGGCTCAGGATTATCCTCCGGCTTAGGAGTTGAAGGTGTTACATTTGGCTTTGTTGGCGTTTCTGGAGCCGTGCATCCGACTAATACGCCGAGCATACAAATTGAGGCTAAAATCAAAGCTGAAATTCTTTTTATCATTTTCTAAATCTCCTTTTGTAATTACTCTATAATAATATTTACTGTACGAATGATAGTATCACCGCGCTTGATTATAAGCTTGCCTGTTCCCTTGGCGGTAGCGGTAACGTAGAAGATACCGTCGAGGCTGAGATTTCCCTCAACGGTGACCTCAAAATCACTGATGCCGACAGGCTCGGATATAAGAACGAACTGACGCTTTTCGCCGCTCTTTACCATTATGGTATCACCGACCTCAACACCGTTTCCCTCATTTGTTATATCGTAAAGGAAAAGCTCCTTAATCTCTCCGCCACCATATATATTCAAATATAGATTTTGTGCAGTCTGAAAACCCACCTCGTTATAAGTTAACTGTGACATATGAAAGAGCTTATCCCCATATGCCTCTGCGATCGTTGTAGGTCTTTTTTGCTCCTTGCCGTCCAAAGTCTTATATTTGATTCTCGGAAAATTATAGTATATCTCGGCGTCTGTTTTTAAATGTCTTCTGAAATCAGAAGCGAGAAATACATTTGGATACTCCTTAAGCGCCGCTCTGTAGTAAGCAAGCGGAACGTCGGTGATAAACGCGGTTCTCGTAGGAGACCACGATGGCGCGTAGCCGAGATACTCGGGAACGTCGATCTCGCCGTCGCCGTCGATATCGTGCTTGGCGCCTTCGGCGAACATATTCCAAAGTCCGTCATGCCACTTTATAAGTGTATCGTCATCATACGGAGCCTTCTTTTGATCGAAGTTTCCGCCATTGAAGTTTATCATAACTGTGGTATTGTATTCGTAATGACCTGCCGCCACCTCATTTTTGAGAATTTCCATAGCCATATTCATAGCCTCAACCGAATATCTGCCCCAATTCTCTTTAGCATCGGCTTGCCATTCGTTGATACAGCTTCCACCGACTCCACAGTTGAGAAGCCATACCTTATCACCGGTGAGCCTATTCCACTCGTATGCAAAGCTCGAGTCGACGCCCTTGAAGCCCTTGACTTTTCCCGCATCCACCGTGTGCATATCAATGTTTTCTACTCGATCTGCCTCGGTGTAGCCAAGAGAACTACCAACAAAATCGTCTCTCCAGTCAAGATTCCATTTTTCACTAGAAATAAGTAGGTGTGTATTATATACCTGACCAGCCTCGCAAAGTACCGTTTGATCAACGTTTCCGCCCGTGCCGTAGCCCGAGCTTGTGCCAACAACTATAGCAAAAAGTATCGGTGCGGGATTTACCCTTACGTGATGATCCTTCCCATTCGCGGAGATCACACACGTGCCCGTTCCGACCGCGATCAGTCTGCACGTATTTTCATCATAGATCACAACGTCAGTATCGCTCTGATCAGTACCGATCACTTTCGATGTCACGACCTGATCCTTGATCTCAAGATTATCCGCAAGTCCGCCGAAAAAAACGTTGACGTTTATTCTATCATCATAGTACATCTCAATGTACTCGATCTCGGGCTCATCCGGTTTAGGCGTCTCGGAGGGCTTCTTAGGTGTAGTTGAAGGCGCGTCCGGAGTCGCACAAGAGGAAAATGTACACATTACTATGATACAAGATAGGACAAAGGCTAAGATTTTCATTGCATTTCTCCTTTAAGAAAAATATTTACAGTGCTCAATTAACCTCAACGTTTACAGTCTTGATCACCCTGTCGCCCTGCTTTATGGTAATTGTACCGTTACCTTTTGCTTTGGCGGTAATATAGAAAAGATTTTCAAGACCCAAATTATCGGAAACATCTATATCAATGTCCGAAGCGGCAAAGCTATCCGAAATAAGCACGAATTGATATCTCTTACCAAGCTTCAACGTTATCGAATCTTTAACTGCTACAGGATTTCCTCCATCTGTTATATCGTAAAACTCAAATGCCTCGACCTTGTGCGTTTTATTTACGTAACCATAAAGCGCGTTCGCGATCTCAAAGCCCTGAGCGTTATACGCCACCTGGAAATAATGTCCGTTTGTATCCGCATATATCTGATCGGACGTTGTCGGACGTATAAGAGAAGATCCGTTTTGTACACTGTAATTTATTTTGGGGAAGGATCTTGCAACACCGGCATCCGTTCTCCAATATCTTGGGTAGTCCGACGCAAGAAATACGTTAGGGTATTTTTTGCTCATGGCTCTGAAATAAATAAGAGGAGCGTCATAAGAATATGCCGTTCTTGCACGGGTCCAGTCCGGAACGTATCCGATAGACGTTATTCCATCGTTCTGGCCGTCGCCGTCAATGTCAACGGTAACACCTTCAGAGAAGAACTTCCACATATCATCATGCCATTTTGTAAGCTTCTCATCGTCAAACTCTACCTTCTGATATCCGAAATTGGACGTTGAGAAATTTATCATAGAGGTCGTTCTGTATTCGTAATGACCCGCTTCAACCTCGTTTTTGAGTATATTTGCAAAGTAATTCATAGCCTCAAGCGTGTATTCTGCCCACTTTTGACCAGGTTGCCACTGATTTACACAGCTTCCGCCGACCGCACAGTTTATTACCCAGATCTTTTCACCTGTAAGCTTGTTCCACTGATATGCAAGGCCGGAATTGACGCCGCGCGCTCCCTTAGCCTTGTCTGCGTCCTTCGTAATAGCATCAATATTCAACACGCGGTCGGATGAGGTGTATCCAAGGGTGCTTCCCTTAAGATCGTCCTTCCAATTGTTACCGTAGGTTTCAGCATTGATCGTGAGGGTCGTGTTATAAGCCTGACCCGCTTCACAAACAACCGATTCCTCCGCATTACCCTTTGAGCCGGAGCCCATGCTGTGTCCGGTAATAATTACAACACTTATGGGAGCAGGGCTGACTCTTATATAATATTCCTTGCCGTCAACGACGAGAGTTGCCGTTCCTGTTCCCGCTGCTATTACACGGAACTTACTTTGATCAAAAACAAGAACGTTCTCATCCTTTTTGTCGGAATAAACTGCATTTGAAGTTACTACCTGGTCCTTTATCTCTACGGTCTCAGCTATTCCGCCAATAAGCTCGTTGAGATTTATTCTGTCGTCGTAATAAATATCCATGTACTCTACCTCCGGTTCAGATGGATTTGGTGTCGAAGCATTTTCTTTTGGGGACGTTGCAGGTGTTGCGGGCGATGCACAGCTCACAAGCACACAAGAAATGATAAGCAAAATTAAAATGACACTCTTAAATTTCATCTTAAACCTCCTCCGATTCAGTTAACAAAAAGCAAAAAGCTCCGTCTGAGAGACGGAGCCTTTTCACTCATCTCTCAGGAATTAGCACCTTACGTT